>NZ_JBNHIN010000063.1:0-38530 GCF_050054615.1 Streptomyces sp. YGL11-2 | reverse complement strand
TTCCCGGTAGTCGTGTTCGATGCGCCAGCGCATCTTCGCCAGACGGACCAGGTGCCGCAGCGGGGTGTCGGCGGGCAGGTTGGTCAGCCAGTAGTCAGTAGGCTCCTTCTGTCTGGTGGGCCACTCACTCAGCAGCGTCGCGGTGGGCAGCACTCCGTCCCAGGCGGCGGCACCGCCCGCTTGGGTCAGGGCGAATCTGCGGGCCGCGATGCCCNACTCAGCAGCGTCGCGGTGGGCAGCACTCCGTCCCAGGCGGCGGCACCGCCCGCTTGGGTCAGGGCGAATCTGCGGGCCGCGATGCCCGCCGGTCGCACTGTGTCGGCCTTGAACCTTGAGCGCATCGGGCCGCGCGAACCCCTTCGCCAGGTCGCCTGCCGGTAGCTCTTGCGTCCCGATCCGGTGGCCAGGGCCTTCAAGGGCAGCGCCGGGCTGCGGTATCGGGTGGCGGGCTTGCGCCCGGTTCCGCTCCAGACCGGTGCGGTAGGCACCGCGTCGCGCGGATGGGCGGACTCATCAGCCCGCACCGCGACGATGAAGTCCAAGCCACGGTCCGACAGCGCCTGCCGGAACGCGGTGTTCTGGCCGTACCCGGCGTCAGCCACGATGATCTTCGGGGCAAGGCCCCAACAGACGGCCTCGTCGATCAGGTCCAGGGCAAGGCGCCACTTCTCCCGGTGCCCGACCTCGTCCGGCATGCCGGTCTTCGCTCGGCGTTCGCCATCCTGATCCCATTCCTCGGGCACGAACAGCCGCCACGAGATCGGCACCGAGGCGGTATCGGAGGCGGCGTGCAAACTAACTGCGACCTGGCAGTTGGACTGCTTGCCCAGTGCCCCGCACCACTGGCGGGCCACCCCCACCGACATCTTCCCGTCCTTGGGGAACGACACGTCATCGATCACCCACACCATCGTATCGACCACCGGCACCGTCTTGAGGGCCACCGCCCGCAACACCGCGGTGTGGTCCCACGGCGATTGGTTCACGAACTGCTGCAGGGCCTGCATATCGCCACCCGGCAGTCGCTCAGCCATCGGCTGGATCGACTTGCGGCGACCGTCCAGCATCAACCCGCGCAGGTAGCACTCACCCCACCCACGCGTGTCCTTTCGCCGCACCGAAACAAACACCTCGGCCACGAACGCCGCCAACTGGCCACGAAGTTCCTCGAGTTCCCCCAAGTCCACCGGACCACCATGCCCGACCCAGCACCGCACGATCAAATCAAGTTAACGAAGTACTACTAGTGATGTGGTTCGGAGATGCGCGAGCAGTAGCGGCAGATCCGGTCAAGGGTCTGGTCGGCGGTTTTGGTCCACTGGAACGGCCGGGCTTCGCCGTTCCAGACCTTGATCCAGTTCTCGAGTGCGGCCTTGAGGTCGTCGAGGTAACAGAACACCCCACGCTCCAGGCAGCGTCGTTCCAGCTCGGCGAACCATCGCTCGTCGGGTAGGACCGCTGCATTGCTGCAGCGGTCCCCCCTCAGAACCGGCCGTGCCCGCTTTCCGAGCAACCGGCTCAAGCAAGCCCCATGGGCTCGCGGACGCACAAAAGTCCTGGTCATCGGTCGGGGCCAGTGGCGAGCCGACGCTGGCAGTAGGTGTGCATCAGGCGTGAGGCGGCGGGTTTGTCCGGCTTGCCGTTGCCCGCGTCGGCGGTGACCGCGTGTTTGCGGATCGCGGTGCGGGTGGCCTTGAGCCACTGCTCCCACTGGTCGGGGATTTGCGGCTCATGGTCGGCGTGCAGCAGCAGCCCTCCGCAGAGCGGACATCGGCAGCCTTGCTTCTGCAACAGATGCAAGGTGCCTTTGCCCAGCGGGAGTTTGCCGCAGCTGCGCCGCTTGGCCCAGAAGTCGGCCAGGGCGGGATGGTCTCGGTTGACGCCCTTCCTGGCACCTCCGGTGCCGGACGATCGGCGTCCAGGCGAACTTGTAGAGATAGAAACCGCTGACGCGGTCCCCGAATACCCACGTGTCCTGCCTGAACGGGTTGAACATGCCGAAGTACCGGGCGGTCACCCAGCGCATCGGCGTGTTCGGGTGGGAGAACTTGGCCCACTTGTAAACCAGTCTCCACACGTAGGCGTCCAGCGAGCTGAACGCCCGCTTGGACACCCGGATCCGGTAGTAGGCGGCCCAGCCCTTGATGATCGGGTTGAGCTTGGCGATCACCGTGTCGGCCCCTCGCAGGGCCAGCACCTCGGCGGCAAGCCGTTCCCGGATCCGCCGCAGGGCCGCGTTGCTCGGCTTGGTCAGCAACTTGACGCTCAGCGCGCCTGGCGAACCCAAATGGAGACGGAAAACCGCACCTGACCTGCGATTTTCTTCAGTCTCGACCCGCGTATCGTGTTGTAGATGACTCGCCACGTGGAGTGCGTGGTGAGTCTTGAGCCGGTGGAGAAGGGTGACTGACCTGCGGCTTTTTCGATGGGCATGATGTGTGGTGTGGGCGTTACGATTGACATCTTGACGCTCGTGACGTTCATCTGACGTTTGTTCTGATGGCGCGTCAGATGATTGCGAGGGGTCAGGTGTGTTCCGGTGGTGCCAGGTATGAACCAGGACCTCGCTGACCGTACAAGTGCGCCCAACATCTGGGCGGACGTAGGGTGCACGGTCGTACGGGCTCACACCAGGCCCGCGTTGACCGCGCTGACCACCGCCGCGGTCCGGTTGGGGGCGTCGAACTTCGCCAGCACTGAACCCACCAGCCGCTTCGCCCCGTGGGGTGAGATGGCAAGGGCGCGGGCGATCTGCTTGTTGCTCATGCCGCTGGCCATCAGCTGGAGCGTCTCATTCTCGCGGGGAGTGAGGGTGGTTGCCCTGGCGGAGGCCCGCGGCAGCTGTATCCGGTGCAGGTTCAAGAGTTCCCGGGCCAGCGACGCCGGCATCGGCACTTCACCGGCAAGTGTGCGTTCCACCGCGTCGGCCAGCGACTGCCAGCAGAGGTCGGCGAGTGACAGGAAACCGTCGCCGGGCAGCGTTCCGAAGGAGGGGCTGCGGCGGTCACGGACGGGGTCGCCCAGGACCAGGACCGGTGGCAGCGGACAGGACCGGTCGTCCTGCGTGTCCGAAAGGAGGTGCCACTGCTCCGAAGCGACGATCAGGACGTCGAAGCTGTGTGACGGGTATGGCCTGTGCAGTGTTTCGGGCTCCAGCACGATTACGGCGCTGATGCCCGGCACGTCGTCGAGGATTGCTTCGAGGCCGGCGCGGACGACTTGGCTGGAGACGAGCAGGGCCACGGTGCGTTCCTCCGCAGCGCGTGCGGCTTCGAGTGCTGCCCGGTTCGCTTGCTGGACGCTGTCCGGGGAAAAGGGGGAGAGGGAGGTGAGAGGAGGTGGAGAGGCCATGGTCGGCGGCGCGTTGGTGAGTTCCAGCATGGTTGTCGGCTCTCTCTCGTGAGTTCCTGCCGGTGACTGGCGGGCTTGCCGCGGAAGGCGATGCTCTCGGGCATCGTCGAATTGATCGTGAGTCTTATGGCGTGCAAGCCAGAGCGGAACTGCGCCGGTCCGGCCGAATGCGTCCATGACCGGATGAGGTCAGGTGGTCGGCGGCTCGTCCGGCAGAAGGGAGAGTAGAGAGATTAGCGTGGCTCCGCAGGCCTCGACGGCGTATCCCGCGAACACGGGTGAGCGCAGCGCCTGCAGCGCGAGCCGCAGAGCGGCTCGCTCCGCTTCCTTGAGGGAGGGGCAGGAGAAGAAGAGTCCCAGGGTCGGGTTCTTGTCGAGGGCGGAGCTGGGGCTGACGTGTTCCAGTGCGTCCCCGGGCCGGGCTAGGGCGAGGAGTTGCGCACACGCGTCGGGGGGCAGGTGCCGCGGGCGCGCGGCACGCAGCCGGACGTGGACCAGATGCATGAAGTTGAACCTCGCGCGCGTTCGCCGTACTTACAAGCCACACCCGGTGGCAGGTTCCGGCAACTACCTTGTTCGTCCTGCCACTTAACCCCGACCGTCTGGCATGATCTTCCTCAGTCATGATCACTCGGGCGAGGGGTAGTCGTCAATGGTGCTTGCATTGCTGGGCCTGGACGCATGTACCGAAGAGGTATACCGCTCCATGTTATCCCACCCAGGCGAAGGTGTATCCGGCCTTGCTCTGCTTCTGCGTCGAGAGGAGCAGGAGATCCGCGCCGCGCTGGACCGTCTGCACGAGCTGTCGCTGGTGCGTCCGTCCCGGAGCGAGGGCCTGTATGCGGTCAGTCCGGAGCTCGGCATGGAGGCGCTGCTTGCCCGGCAGCAGGCGGAGCTCGCCGCGCAACAGCAGCGGGTGGAGGCGTCGCGGGCGGCCGCGGCCCAGTTGATCGCCCGGTTCTCCGAGGTACGTAAGGAGAGCGGGCGGCCCGATGTCGAGCACCTGATGGGCGTCGAACGGATTCGGGAGAAGCTCGCGATTCTCACCCGGCGGGTGCAGCGCGAGGTGATGACTTTCGCCCCGGGAGGTGCGCACAGTCCCGAGAGTCTGGAAGCCGCCAAGAGGCTCGATGTCCAACTGCTCGGCCGGGGTGTGGGGATGCGCACGGTGTATCTGGAGAGCGTCCGCAACAGTCCGTACACCGAGGAGTACGCGAGATGGTTCACGGGGCGCGGGGGAGAGGTGCGGACCGTTGCCTCGCTGCCGGTTCGGATGATCCTGGTGGACCGGGAGACAGCGGTCATTCCGGTCCGGGCGGACAACGCGCGAGAGGCCGCGGTGGTGCTGACCGGTCAAGGGACGCTGACGGCGCTGTGCGCGTTGTTTGACGGTGTGTGGGAGTCCGCCGCCGGACTCGGTGAGGAGCGCAGGAATGACGAGTCCGGGCTCAACGCGCAGGAGCGTGAAGTGCTCAAGCTTCTGTACCGGGGGTTGACCGACGACACCGTCGCCAAACGACTCGGGGTCTCTTCGCGCACCGCACGCAGGATAGCCAACGACATGATGGAACGCCTTGGCGCCCGCAGCCGGTTCCAGGCCGGTTCCCTGGCTGTACAGAAGGGATGGCTGCCGCGTCACGTTGCCTGACTGCGCCGATGTCGGGCCTGCTCGAGAGGAGCGGACCCGACATCGACTGCTGTGCATTGTGACTCTGCGTCAGCTTACTGAACTGGCGGTGCCTGGGCGGCAGATGGCTCTGTGATGTCGGCCGGAGCGGTGGACCCAGTGGCCTGCACCTCGAGTTGCTTGCGTAGCCGGGCAAGTCCGACCCCGGCAACGGTCAGCGCGAGCAGGCCCGCAGCGGACGGCAGGAGATAGCCGGAGTCGGCGCCGAACCGCTCGACCGACCAGCCCGCGACCATGCCGCCCAGCGAGATGCCGCCCAGGAGGCTGGTGACCGCAAGCGTCATGCCCTCGTTGATCTGGGAACGCGGGATCAGCTCCTGGACCAGTCCCATGCCAGTGATCATCGTGGGCGAGGTGCCCATACCCGCGAGGAACATCAACACCGCCAGTGACCAGATGGATCCGGCAAGGTTCAGCGGGAGCATCAGCAGCGCCATGCCGGCGACCCCCGTGAGGAAGCGCGAGGTGCTCGTGCCGCGCAGTGTGATCATGCCGAACAGCATGCCGGCCACGGCCGACCCGATGGCCTGCATCGCCAGCACCGCACCGGACGACGACTTGTATCCCAGGGAGTCGGAGAAGGCGACGGTGACCATCTCCAGCGAACCGAAGATCGAACCGGTGAACAGGAATGCCAGCATCATGACCTGGAGGCCCCGGTTCCTGAGCGGCGAGCGGGAGGCGGACGGGTCGGCCGGCTGCACGGGGGGTTCGGTGGAGCGTTGTGCGGCGAACAGGAAGGTGCCGACCAGGGTGAGGACCAGCGGGACGATGCGGCCCGCTTCCGGCGCTATCCCGGTGGCGAGCCCCACGGCCAGGATCGGTCCGAGGATGAAGCACACCTCGTCCAGGATCTGTTCGAAGGAGTTCGCCACGTGCATGCAGTCCGCGTTGCCGTCATGGACCTCGGCCCAGCGGGCGCGCGCCATGCCGCCGACGTTGGGAGCTGTGGCAGACAGGATGCTGGTGGCGAACAGGGTCCAAGTCGGTGCGTCGAAGGAGAGGCACAACACCAGTGCCGCCGACATCAGCGCCGACCAGGCAGCCGCCGGAACGGCGATTCTGGACTGTCCGTAGCGGTCGATGAGGCGGCCGAGGAGTGGGATCGTGAGCAGAGTGGCGGCGAGCGAGGCGCCCGAGACGGCGCCGGCCAGGGCATAGGAGTCGCGTATGGAAGCGACCATCACGAGGGTGCCGATGCCGGACATCGACAGGGCGAGCCGGGCCAGGAATCCGGTGGTGGTGAAGCCGATGGAGCCCTTCGCGGAGAATAGCTGTCGGTAGGGGGTGAGCATAGAGAACTCCAGGAGATGGGTCCGGCAGGCTGGGAGCCCGCCGGAGTGGAGGCAGCAGGACGGAGAAGGCGGAACAGGAACCCTGGTTGGGGCTTACGTTGCGGTGGGCACCGGCTCTCTCGGGGGTCCTGCCGGGTCGACGGCGGCGACGTGGACTCCCCGTCCGTCGAAGTGGAACGGTTGCTCAGTGAGACCGTGGGTTGTCACGGCCGCCCGGACCTCCTCCTGGACCCCGGCCTTCGCGTGCAGCAGCAGGAAGCCACCGCCCCCTGCCCCCAGCAGCTTTCCGCCGCTCGCGCCCGCGCGGATCGCGTCGGCGTAGGCCCGGTCGACGGATGGAAGGGAGACCTGCGCACCGAGCTGTCGTTTCAGGTCCCAGTGACGGCCCAGGACCTTCCCCAGAGCAGTCGTGTCGTTGTTCTTCAGGGCGTCCAGCGCCGGCCAGGTCAGTGCCTTGATCTCGTGCAGCCTGCGCTCTGCGGCCCTGTCGCTTTGCCCCACCCGTGCGTTCTGTTCACCGAGCACCTCACCTGAATCCCGGGTTCTGCCGGTGAAGAAGAGCAACAGCTCATCGTCGAGTCGGCGTACGAACTCCTCGTCTACCGGCACCTTTTCGGCTTCTACTACGCCGCGGTGAGAGAAGTGAAGCAGATGGAAGCCGCCGAGTGCCGACAAGTACTGGTCCTGGCGACCCACCGGCCGCCCGAGCCCTTCGGTCTCGATGACACTGGCCGCCTTGGCTGCCGCCGCCGGGTCCAACTGTCCGGCCGTCAGGCCCGCGACCAGCGCGACAGTGAATGCCGACGAGCTGCCCAGGCCGGTGCCGCCGGGAACGTCGGCGAACGAGGCGAGTTCCAGGGGGTTGCCACCCCAGTGCCGGCGCAGCGCCTCCCGGGCGAACGGATTGGCGACGTCACCGGCGGCGGTGCTGCTGCAGGAGTCCAGGCACGCCCGGATGTGCCCGTGCGTACGGGCCGGTCGGCCCACGACGGTGACCCGCAGGTCGATGGTGGTGCCCAGGACCACGCCGCCGAACCGGTCGGCATAGCTGGGCACATCGGTGCCGCCGCCCGCCAGTGAGACGCGCAGAGGAGCACTACTGATCCACACGGTTGCTGCCTCGGCTTCCTCAGTCGTTGTCGGTGCGGCTCACGAGGCCGCGGCGAGGCGGCATCGGGTGCACCCAGGTGTCGGCCGTGCGCAGCGCGGCGGCTGCCTGTTCCGGCTCCACCTCGCTGATGAATGTGCCCGCGCCCAGTTCGCCCGCGGCCAGCCGTTTGGGCTTCAGCGGGGTTGCCCTGTCAGAGAACACCTGGGCGTGGAGATGTCCGAGCTCGCGGTCGCCGTTCGCCGGAGCCTGGATCCACAGTGCCATGTACGGCAGTGCTGCTTCGGCGACCGTCTCGAATCGGCGCAGCAGCGACCGGTATGCGCCTGCGAGGTCCACCCGCTCCTCCTCGGTGAGCGCAGCCAGGTCCGGCACGTGCCGGTGGGCGTACAGGTGAACCTCGTAGGGCCAGCGTGCTGCATGCGGAACGAAGGCCGTCCAGTGCTCGGAGCGCGCCACGATCCGCTGGCCGGCTGCGAGTTCACGGTTGAGGACGGAGCAGAACACGCATTCCGCACCTCTTGCCCTGGCGTGCCGGGCAGCCTGCCGCATGCGCTCGAACCGGCTCGGCATGAACGGATAGCCGTAGATCTGGCCGTGCGGGTGTGTCAACGTTGCACCGATCTCGCTACCCCGGTTCTCGAAGCAGACCACCTGTTCGACACTGGGCAGCGCGTTCAGCGCCCGGGTACGGTCTGCCCAGGCCTTGACAACCGTGCGCACCCGCTGTTCGGACATCCGGGCCAGCGAGGTCTCGTGCTCGCTGCCGAAGGCCATCACCTCGCAACGGCCGCCGGCCGGGGACGAGAGCGATGCACCGCGCTCGTCCGGAGACGCGGCGCCTCTCAGTGCTGGATAGCGGTTCTCGAAGACCGCCACGTCGTAGTCGTGGGCGGGGATTTCGGTTGCCGCCGATTCCGAGGACGGGCATAAGGGGCACGGGACAGCGGCACCGCCGGATCGGTCCTTGCGGTGGGTGGCCATGACGACCCATTCCTCGACCGTCGGGTCCCAGCGTAGCTCGGACGCGGATTCGACCGGCGGGAGCGCGCGAGTGTCGGTCACCGTGCGGTGGCGCCCGGCAACATCGTCATAGAAGTGGATCTCACGGCCGTCGGCCAGGCGAGCGCGGGTGCTGTGAGGCGTGGGCATAGGAGGTCCGATCGGTCTGGCGGTGCCTTGAGAGACGGAGGAGTTCAACAGAGTGCTCGGGCGGGATGGCGGGCGATGCGGCGCAGTGCCTCGGCTGTGGTGGCGGCCTGCAGGGTGGGATGTGAGGCGTGGCCGGAAAACAGAGCGTCCCGGTGCGGACTGTTTCCTTCCTGGCGGTCCGCGTCCTGGCCGTCGGCGGATTCTTCCCGGGCCGGGTTCGGCCCGGCCGACGCGGCCTCGCGGACGGCGGGGCCAACCAGTGCGGTACGGCAGCCCGCCTGGCGTCCCGCCTCGACGTCCGAGTCGAAGTCGCCGACCATCCACGAGGCAGACAGGTCAAGGCCCAGCTCCTCGGCCGCGTGGTGCAGCAGGCCCGGCCGGGGTTTGCGACAGCCGCACCGGAAGGACAGTCCGTCCACCGCACCGTCGCTGTGGTGCGGGCAGGCATAGATCCCGTCGAGTACCACACCCGATTTCTGCAGCAGACGGCGCAGATGCCGGTGCATGGCGTCAAGGTCCAGCGCCGAGAACAGGCCACGGGCGAGCCCGGACTGGTTGGTGATCACCACGAGCGCCCGGCGCTGCGTCTGCAGTTCGTACAGGGCCGGTTCCACGTCTGGCTGGAGTACCAGATCCTCGGGCCGGCTCGGATAGTGGCGGGGTTCGGTCAGGGTTCCGTCCCGGTCGAGAAAGACGGCCGGGCGCCCATTCACTGTCCGCCCGCCGTGCCCGCACCGGCCAGCGACTCATGTCCGGGTTCGGCCAGGGCACGCACGTAGGAACGCATGTGACGGGTGAGGATGTGCGCCAGCGACATGTGGATGTCTTCCTGCTCCTCGATCGACTCCGCCGGCGCCAGGACATAGGCGTCGCACAGTTCGCGGGCGATCCCACCCTCCGGACCGAGCAGCCCGATGGTGGTCATGCCGTGGGCGCGACCGTAGCGCAGTGCCTGCAGGACGTTGGGAGAATTCCCGCTCGTGCTGATGCCGATGACGACGTCGCCAGGCTGGGCGAGCCCGGCCAGTTGCCCGGTGAATACCTCGTCGTAACTCACGTCGTTCGCCCAGGCGGTCAGCGACGGGACGTGGTCCACCAGGGACATCGTGCACACGGGTGCCTGCCCCGGCACCCGGGTGTTCTTGGACAGGTCGACCGCCAGGTGCGAGGCAGTGGCCGCGCTGCCGCCGTTCCCGCAGAGGTAGAGCGTGCGACCGTCCAGGTAGGCGCGCTCTATCTTCTCTGCCACCCAGACCAGGTCGGTGGTGGATACCTCGGCGATGGCTTGGCGTAGGCGCAACAAGTAGGAGGAGATGTCGTGCTGGCGGTCGGTTGCCTCGACCATGATGGGAGCACCTTCTTCGTTGGTGGGGAGCCGGGGGGTGGCCGGAGTCGGCCGGGATCAGCGGGGCGGTGAGTGGGCCGGTTACAGCTGAGCTGCTCGTGCGTTCGCGGTCCGTGTGTACAACTCGGCCGTGTCGCGGGCCGAACGGTCCCAGGACCAGTCCTGGGCCATCACCCGGCGCCGCACGGCTTCGACCTGGTCCGCAGGTCCGGACAGCCAGCGCGCCGCCCTCAGTACGGTGTGCCGCAGCGCGCCGGCGGTCAGCTCCGGCAGGACGAAGCCCGTTCCTTCGTTGCTGGAGTCGAGGTCGATGACGGTGTCGCGCAGGCCGCCGACCGCACTGACCACCGGCACCGTCCCGTATGTCATGGCGATGAGCTGGTTGAGCCCGCAGGGTTCGGCGCGCGACGGCATGACAGTGAAGTCGGCGCCCGCGTATGTCAGCCATGCCGAGTCCTGATCGAAAGCCGGTACGTGGTGCATGCCGAGAGGTACGTCGCGCGCGAGCGAGACGAGGGCCGACACGAGAGCCGCGTCCCCCTGCCCCATCACGACCAGTTGACAGGCACCGTCCCGCACCAGCGGAGCGATCGCTTCGAGTAGCAGGTCGGTGCCCTTCTCGGGCACGATCCGTGAACACACGCCGAGCAGCGGCACCGCGGGATCCGCCTTCAGGCCGCACCGCTCCTGGAGCAGCCGCTTGTTGGCGGCTTTGCCCCGGCGCACGTCCTGGGGGCCGTAGGGCACGGTGAGGCGCGCCCGGGCTTCCGGCCGCCACAACTCGGTGTCGATTCCGGCGACGATCCCGGTCAGCGGGCGGGAGTTGAGCGCGCCGCCCAGAGCACTGTCAGCCGTCTGCGCCAGCAGCTCTTGGGCGTACGAGGGGCTTCCGGTGGTTACCGCATCGGCAGCCAGCGCCCCGAGCAGCAGCAGACTTGCTTCATCGCCGGCCGCGGCCAGCTCCCGATGCCAGTACTCCGGCAGGCTGAGCGAGGAGATCTCACCGGGCGCCACCACACCGGTGTACTCGGCACTGTGCACGTTCAGCAGCAGAGCCGGTCGCGGGGAGGCCCCGCGCATCGACCGCAGATGGGCGAGGGCCGGTCCCGACTGCCAGTCGTTGCCGTGCACAAGGTCGTAGCCGCGGCCCGTGGAGGTCAGCCAGGCGGCCGTGCATGCTCCGAAGAAGGCGGCGCGTGCGGTGGCGTCCGCGTATTCCAGGTACTGCGCGTCCCGGTACATCCCGGCGCGGTCGTACCAGTGGCCGGAGCGGACCAGGTACACCTCGCCCGGCCCCTCCCGGACGAGCAGCCTGTCTACCTGAGCGGGCGCGCTCACTCCGCCCACGGCCAGCGACTTGGTGCTCCACACTCTTTCGGTATGGAGACCGTGGTCGTCCACCAGCCATGGGTAGTAGGGCACGACGAGGTCGTGTACGAGCCCGTGGTCCTGCTCCAAAGCGAGGGGCAGTGCTCGTGCGGTCTGCCCGAGTCCGCCTTCCACGAAGTACGGGGCGAGCTCCTGAGTGAGGTAGAGGCATCTCATCGGCCGGCCGCCGGGATCAGCCAGATTCCCATGATGTGCAGGTCAGGGTTGACCGGCAGGATGAGCTCCTGGCAGCGAGCCGGGTCCGTGAGCCAGGTGGAGGAGCGCCACAGCCGGGGCTCGGCGCCGTGCTCGGCTCGACCGCCGATGTCGTACAGGAAACTGCTGTGGGCGAAGCAGGTGTCGTCGAAGACCGGCCGGCGGGAGAGGAAGTCGCTCAGCTCGACCTGCGCCCCGATGGCCGACGAGTCGTCACCGGGGGCGAGGAAGAGACTCTCGCTCACGGCACCCCCTGAACCGGCGCCGACCACCTCGATCCCGCTGACGAGCAAGGGAGAGTCCAGGGCCAGGACTTGGCCTTCGCAAGCGATGTTGTCCGGGATGCCGTGCCCGAAGTCGTCCGGCAGGCCAAGTACGGCTGCGGCGCCCGCTATCTGCTCGGCAGGACAGGCACGGCCGAAGCCGTCGAAGCCGTCGCCGGGGGTGGCGTCCACGGCGAGGAAGGCGGCGTTGTTGCGGTACGGGGCGAGGTTGAGGCGTAGGGCGTGCGCGGGCGGTACGGGGGTGGTGATCACCGGTTCTCCTCCGCCAGCGCGGCCAGTGCCGTTCCGGCCGTTTCCAGGTTCTGTGCAGCGAGTGCGAGGCGCGGACGCAGCTGGTTGCGGAACGTGATCGACCGGGGGTCGTCCGCGGTCATCACACCGAGGCGCATGATCAGATTGCGCACCACCAGCAGGTCGCGGGAGGCTCGTTCCACGGCGTCGACGAGTTGCGTGCCGTTCTGCAGTGAGCCGTCGGCGGCGAGCGTGCCCAGGTGCCCTGACAGCCAGCGCAGGGTGTGGTGGTACCACCACAGTCCAAGGAGCAGCCAGGGGCCTGGGCCCCAGTCCTGCTGGGCTCCTTCGCTGCCGCGCGGCCGGTTGCCCACCAGGTCCAGAAACGTGTCGAGGTTGGTGGACAGGGTGTGGGTGAGTTCGGTGCCGCTCAGCCACCCGCCGGCCTCCTGCGAGGTTCCCGAGAGGTCTTGGGCGAGAGCGAGCAGGTTGGCCCGGTGGCCGACGGCGGCGGGGGAGTGACCCGGGATGGGTACGAGCTCAATCCAGGACTGCCCGGCGTCGCCCTCGCACATGGCCGGGGTCAGCTTCTCCAGTGGCACACGGTCGTTGAAGAACACGACCTTACCAGGGTCGGTGAGCCGCACGGTTTCGGTCGTCTTGTCGAAATCATTGAGGACGACAACGTGCAGAGCGTGACTGGTGCCGTGACCCACCCAGTAGTGCTCGAGGAAGTAGGCGTCAGCGGCGATCGCGATGGCCCGGCCCGTCTGCAGGGCCTGCGCCGCCTTCGCCCAGTCGTCCTTGCTCCGCACCGGGTGTTGGACGAGTGAGTAGCCGTGCCGACGGAAGGTCTCGGTCAGCGGTTCCAGGGGATCACTGAAGGACAGCAGATTGTCGTCGCCGAGGCGGGCGGACGTCGCCGCACTGTTGCCGAGCACGCGGAACGGATCGGTGTGCGGCTCGGCTGTGTGCAGCAGAGTAGCGAAGGCTGCGTGGTAGCAGCTCGAATCGGTGAACAGGGGCGCCTGGGTCACCCGTACCCCCAAGATTTTGGCCGTGTCTGACGGTTCAGGACCCTAGGAGCGGGTCATGAGCGGCCACAATCGAGTCCTTCGGGCATGACCGGGTGACCACGGCCAGGCATGTACACCCCATCTGGCCAGGGGAAATGGGGCTGACGGAAGCCAAGTTGGCGGTGCACGATGGTGCTGCCGCGCGGATGCTGAGCCAAGCAGACGCTCCTTCATCTGCGGCTGCTTCCCACCTGCGATCGTCCTCCTGATCTTCCCGCCCACGACCCAAGGTGAGTCATGCCCGACGCCCTCGCCCCTGCCCGAGTTCTGGTGACTGGTGGTGCCGGTTTCATCGGATCGCATTACGTGCGCACCCTGCTCGGCGCCGCCCACGGAGCCGGCCCTGCGAGGCTGACTGTGCTGGACAAGCTGACGTACGCGGGAAACCCCGCCAACCTCGACGCGGTCCGGGCTGATCCGAGGTTCACCTTCGTACACGGTGACATCTGTGACCCGGCGCTGGTGGGCCGACTCATGGCGTCGCACGACGAGGTGGTGCACTTCGCTGCCGAGTCCCACGTCGACCGCTCCATTCGCGACGCGTCCGCTTTCGTCACCACGAATGTGACGGGTACTCAGACGCTCCTGGATGCAGCCGTACAGCACCACGTCCGCTCCTTCGTCCATATCTCGACCGACGAGGTGTACGGATCGATCGAGTCCGGTTCCTGGCCCGAGACCGACCCGCTGCACCCCAACTCCCCTTACGCGGGTACCAAGGCGGCTGGCGAGCTGCTGGCACTCGCCTACCACCGCACCCACGGCCTGGACGTGCGGGTGACCCGCTGTTCCAACAACTATGGGTACTACCACCACCCTGAGAAGGTTATCCCGCGCTTCATCACCAACCTGTTGCGCGGCCTGCCGGTGCCGCTGTACGGGGACGGCTCGCACATCCGCGACTGGCTTCACATCGACGACCACGTCCAGGGTATTGAGCTGGTCCGCACCCGAGGTGCGGCGGGAGAGGCGTACAACGTTGGCGGTGGTACCGAACTGAGCAATCGGGAGTTGGCGGGGCTGCTGCTCAAGGAATGTGGAGCAAGCTGGACGAGCGTCGTGCGGGTAGCCGACCGTCCGGGCCACGACCGCAGGTACTCGGTGGATTGCACCAAGATCGCCCGGCTCGGCTACCGTCCCCGCCGCACGTTCGCCGAAGGGCTGGCCGACACTGTCGCCTGGTATCGGACGCACCGGGAGTGGTGGGAGCCACTGGTGGAGCATGGCGCCTCGGGCCTGGTGCCCGCGTAGCAGGGCGGGGGCTTCGATACCATGCGCATCATCGGGAACGGCTTTCTGGCCCGGCAGTTGGAAGCGATATCGCACCTTCACCCGCACGCCGTCCTACTCGCCGCCGGTGTGTCCGACGTCGGGCTCGCAGCCCCTGTCGCGTTCGAGCGGGAGGCCCTCCTGGTCCGCGATTCCGCGAGGGAGTGCCGACGCACAGGGCGGACCCTGGTGCTTTTCTCCACAGCTTCGGCCGGACTTTACGGGACGCCGCGCTGCACCGGCCGCGAGGAATGCTCCCATCCGACCACTCCGTACGGTCACCACAAGCTTGCCATGGAGCGCCTGGCGCGAAGCTCGGGGTGCTCCTGGCTGATTCTGAGGATCGGTCACCTGGTCGGGCCGGGACAGTCGCCACACCAGCTGATTCCCGCACTGGTCCGGCAAGTTGAGAGCGGCGAGGTGTGCATCTTTCGCGATACCAGGCGTGATCTGCTGGACGTGCGGGACTTCATTTCCATGATCGATGGCCTCTTGGCATTGCGCGTGACCGATGAGATGATCAATCTCGCGTCCGGTTCAGCCGTACCGGTAGACGACATCGTGACGCACATAGCGGCTGTGTTGAAGCGTGAGCCGCGACGCACCTACGTTGATCTGAGCCGGGATCACTACGTCTCGGTGCAAAAGCTGCGGCACCTGCTTTCGAAGGAAAGTGGGGGGCACGCCGGCTACCGGGCAGTGCTCGACCGCTATGTCCCTTTGTACGCCTCCAAGTCCGCGGTGCACGGCTCGCTGTGAAAGTGGCCTCTGTCCGCGATGGCCGTACGGTGCCCCGCTCGAGGAGCAGTGTGACCTTTACTGACAATCGTGCGGGCACTCCTGTGTCCGCGACGCCGCCCGTTCCCCGGAGCGGGGCGGCGCTCGCCCTATTGGTGGCCAGCCATTTCCTGCTGAACTTAGATTCGGCGATCGTGGAAGTGGCCTTGCCGTCGATCGAAAATGATCTGTCTGTCGGCCTCTCGGGCCTGTCCTGGATCGCCAACAGCTATCTCATCGCGTTCGGCGGATTCCTGCTGCTCGGAGGGCGGTTGGGGGACCTTCTCGGCCGGAGGACGGTGTTGGTCGCAGGGCTCCTGGTGTTTGCCGTGGCGTCCCTGGCCGGAGGTCTTGCCACCTCGCCCGCGTTGCTGGTGGCTGCGCGCGCGGGTCAGGGGCTGGCTGCGGCCGTCATCTCGCCGACCGCCCTGGCGCTGCTGATGACCGTCTTCCCCGACCGGACTGCGAAGGAGCGGGCCGGTCGCAATAGGGCTCTGGCAATACTCGGCGCCGTGGCCGCCACGGGAGGCTCGGCGGGCTACTTCCTGGGCGGAGTGCTTGCCGACGTTTTCGGCTGGCAGTCCACCTTCCTGGTCAACGTACCGGTGGCCCTCGCCCTCGCCCTCGCCGCACCGAGGCTGCTGCCGCGCGGTGCCCGCACTGGTCCCCGCGGGCGGTTCGACCTCGTCAGTGGCCTGCTGGTGGGCAGTGGAATGACTCTGATGGTGTACGTCCTCATAGGTGCCCGCTCAGCTGGGTGGCTGTCGATGAAGACTCTCGCCCTGGGGGTACTCGCCGCCTTCCTGATGGTGCTGTTCGTGCTTCGTCAGCGCACCAGTGCCGACCCGCTGCTGCCGCTGCGGATCTTCGGCCGGCGGGCGTTGCGTGGGGGCAATGCCATCGCAGCGCTCGTCAACATGGCGATCGGCCCGGTCATCTTCTTCCTGAGTCTCTACACCCAACAGGTGCTCGGCTATTCGGCGATCGCCGCCGGACTCGCGATCCTGCCGATCATCCTCGCGGTCACCGTCGCTTCCACGGCGGCTGGCTGGTTCCTGCGGCATCTGAGCCAGCGGGCTGTGATGTGCACTGGGCTCATCCTCTTCGCAGCCGGGCTGCTGTGGATGGGGCAGATGTCAGGTGGGGCGTACTGGGCTGAATTGCTCGGCCCCGAGTGTCTGGTGGGCCTCGGCGGGGGACTGGTCTTCGTGACCTTCACCACCAGCGGCACAAGTGGACTTGACGAAGCGGAGTCTGGTGCGGCGTCAGGGGTCCTCACCACGTCCCAGAAGATCGGCGCGTCGTTCGGCCTGGCGATTCTGACCACACTCGCGGACGCCCGTACCCGGGCCGCGGGCAGTGGTGCGGCCGATGCGCACGAGGCGCTGCTTGCCGGCTACCGCCTGGCCGTCCTTGCCGCGGCGGTGCCCGTTGTTCTCGGCCTCCTCGCCGCGGTCATATGGCTGCCCGGCCGCGAGTCCGCGATCCGGGAACCGAGTGATCAGGGTCGTCCCGTAAATGATCCTTGAGTTGGTGGGGGCGGGTCGGTCGGCGGTGCGGTCCGGGCGTCTGTCCGGCGAGGGCGAGGTTGTGCAGGCGGGCGATACCGCTCATCGCGTGGTGGACGCCGTCGCCCTCGAGGCGGCAGTCGCCCCCGGCGCGGCCGCCCGCCCCGGCTCGTATTCTCCGACCAGGTCCTGGCCGCCGTCCTCCACCTGCACGTCAATCTGGCCGCGGAACCCCTTGCCGTGCTCTTCAGGAGCAGCCGCACCGCCATGCACCGCACCCTGCGGACGATCAGACGACTGCTCGAGGCACAGAGCATCGCCATCCCGGCCGCCATCCCACCCGCCGAACTCGCAACCCTTCACGCCGGAGTCGCCGCCCACGGCGACAACCCCCATCACCAGGCCAAGACGACGGGTTCATGATGGGCAAGCCCTCAGCCCGAGAAGAGAGGGGCCCTCCCGACGGATCCACGGAAGATGAGATCCGGCGGGAAGAACAGCTCAAGGGGGGAGAGTGGCGTTCCGTTCACCGTCATGATGAGAGCGTCCGCGATCGATTCGGACATCTTCTCCACCGAATAGCTCACCACGGTGAGTGGAGGATCTGTATGGAGGGCCAGATCGGAATCTCCGAGCACTATGAGGGACAGATCGTCGGGTACGGAAAGAGAACGGGAGCGAGCCGCCCGAAGGGCTCCAATTGCTATTTCGTCACTGTCGCACACGATCGCAGTGCAGCCTCTGTCGAAAAGAGCCTCCGTCGCACAGAATCCGGATTCCTTGGAATTGTAGGAGTTCTCGACCAGCTTCTTTGCTTCGAGAGTCGGTTGGCTGCATTCGCCCAGCGTTGTAAAAAATGCATCCATTTTTCTCTGGGTGACGAGGAAGCGGTCCGCGCCCAGGATCATTCCTGTCCGTACATGCCCGAGCTCGAAAAGGTGACGCAGGGCGATGGAGACTCCTGCAGAATCGTCGTTCGAGAGACGTGCAGCCCTGGAAGGGAATGCGGTTCCGCCGACCAGTACATGTGGAACTGAAGAATTCTCCAAAGAGCGGTACATCTCGTGGTTCGCCGTGGTGTCCGTGTGATCCCCGGCGAGGAAGATAAGCCCCGACGCGCCGCCTGCTAACAGTCGGCGCACTGAGTTCCCCTCGCTCGGCGCGCCGGTGCGCGGTGAACAGAGAATGGGCAGATGGTCTCTGCGTTGTAGGGCTGTCAAAACGCCTTCCACGAGCCCTGAGGTGACGCCACAGCCGGTGTCCTGGGCGACTACCCCGATGAGCTCGGTCGGTATCAGGGGTCTCTGTGTCGGCCGGTATTTCAACGTTTCGGCGGCTTCTAGAACCATTTGTCTGGTCCCTTCGGCGACGCCGGGCCGGCGGTTCAAGACGCGACTCGCCGTGGCTTGACTCACGCCCGATAGGGCGGCCACGTCGGAAAGGAGCTTCGGCATGAGATGACGTTAACAGGTGGATGAATCTCCGCACCTCCGGGTGTTCCGCTGAACGCTTTCCTTGAATGGCGGACACTTTCTCCAGCAAAGGCGTAATTGTGTACATCGTGTCCAATTTTTATCCCTCCTGAGCCCTTCATGTTGGACGGTTCCGGCCAACCTTCCGGTATTTGCTTGCCTGTGGTCTCGAAGGTGATCTAGTAATGTTCCCTGATCAAAATGATCGACGTGATGGAAGGTGGCCCAAGGGCTGCCGCGCGGCCGCTTCGGTGATGGGGGTTCCTTGAAGGCGCTAGTGCTTGCTGCGGGAACCGGGACTCGTCTTCGCCCGGTCACTCACACCGGAGCGAAACAGCTTGTCCCGGTGGCGAACAAACCTGTGCTGTTCTATGCACTGGAAGCCATTGTGGAGACCGGGATAACCGACGTCGCCATCGTTGTGGGCCCGAGCGCCGAGGACATCAAGGAAGCGGTGGGTGACGGGTCTGCCTTCGGGATCGATGTGACCTACATCTGCCAGGCGACCCCGCTGGGGCTCGCGCACGCTGTGAAGATCAGCCAGGACTTTCTCGGCGACGAGGACTTCCTCATGTACCTCGGTGACAACTTCGTCGGCGGCGGCGTGGCCCATTTTACTGACGAGTTCCGTCGCAGCCGTCCCAGCGCGCAGATCCTGCTCACTACCGTTCCGGACCCCTCTGCGTTCGGCGTGGCCGAACTCGACCTGAACGGCAGGGTCGTATCTCTGGAGGAGAAGCCCGTACGGCCTCGGAGCGACCTCGCGGTGATGGGCGTCTACCTGTTCACTTCCGCCATCCATGAGGGGATCCACGAGATCAAGCCGTCGCCCCGCGGTGAGCTGGAGATAACCCACGCCATCCAGTGGCTGATCGAGGAGGGGCGCGACGTCCGTTCCACGGTCACCACCGACTACTGGCGGGACACAGGCAACGTGGCAGACATGCTGGAGGTGAACCGGCACGTGCTGGACCGCACCGGCGACAGCGCGCGGGTCGAAGGTGAGGTCGATGCCGACAGCACCCTCATCGGCGCCGTGCGCATCGAACCTGGCGCACGTGTCCTGGGCTCACGCATCGAGGGGCCGGTCGTCATCGGCCCCGGCACTGTGGTGACCGACTCCCGCATTGGCCCGTACACCTCGATCGGCGGCGACTGCGAGATCACCGGTAGCGGTATCAGCTCCTCTATCGTGCTGCACGCCTCGACTGTGCGCGGAGTGCCCTCGATTACCGCCTCGCTGATCGGTCGGTACACCACGGTGACCTCCGCCCCAGCCGGCAACCACACCCATCAGCTGGTTCTCGGCGACCACACCAGGGTTACTCTCGCCGGCTGACGTGCCGGACTTCTTCGCCCAGGCGCCCGCGGCCACGAGCCCTGTGCCACTCTCTCCCGCCACAATGCCACCTGGTGCAACGGAGCCAAGACACTTGAAGTGCCTGTACATCACCCAGGAACACGCCCCGCACTTCGCGGAAGGCGGCCTCGGTCTTACCAGCAACGCGCTGCCGGCCACTCTTCAGAGCCGCCGCGGCGTGACGCACGACCTCGTCCTGCCCTACTACCCATGGCTGGTACAGCGGCAGGGCCTGGACACCGAAGTTGTCCTCACTCTGCCCGAGCGTGAGGTTGGCGGCATCCGCTCCGACGCCGAGATCCACCGCGTCCTCGGCTACGATGGCGTCTGCGAGATCTACCTTCTGCGGGCAGACGCCTGGTACGACCGCGGAGGTATCTACCGTGATGCCAACTACGCCGCCTTCAGCGACGAGACCCGCCGGGCCGCGTTCTTCGGCTCGTGCGTCGCGGAATGGCTACAGGTCACCGAGCACGACTACGACCTGATCCACGGTAACGACTGGCAGTCCGGTGCCGCGATGTCGCACCTACGGGACCGCTTCCCCACCCTCACTCAGGTCCTGACCATCCACAACGCCTTCTACCAGGGCCGATTGCGGCCCTTGGAACCCATCGGCCTCGGCCTGCCCGAGGCGCAGGTCGCTCGTCTGGAAGAGCACGCCCAGGGCAGCCCCAGCTTGTTCCTGCTCGGTCTGCTCGCTGCGGACGCAGCGGTCACCTGCAGCCCCACGTACGCATACGAGCTGGTGAAGGAGTTCCGTGGCACTCCCATAGGTGACGCCCTGGAACGCCTGGACATCACCGGCATCGTGTTCGGCGTCGACGACGTGCTGTGGGACCCGGCCGCTGTTGGACGGGTCACCCACCCCTACGACGCGGGCAACGTGGATCAGGGCAAGCGCCTGAACAAGCAGGCGCTGCAGAAGCACCTGGAACTCACCGAGGATGACACCCTGCCTGTGATCGGTGTCTGCTCACGCGTGGTACCGGAGAAGGGCAGCGACCTGTTGCTCGAGGCGCTGGCCCCGCTGCTCCGCGAGCAGCACGTCCAGCTGGTCCTGGTAGGCCCCAGCACCGACGAACTCCACTCCCGGCTGTGCGAACTGCGCGCCGCGGCCCCCGGCATGGTCGGCTATCTTCCCCAGTTCGCTCAAGACGTCGCCTGGCTTGTCTACGCGGGCGCCGACCTGACCGTGATGCCCTCGCGCATCGAACCGTGCGGACTCAACCAACTTATTGCCTACGGCTACGGCACCCTTCCGGTTGCAAGTCCTGTGGGGGGCCTGCGCGACACCGTGACCGATGTGCGCACCCACCCCAATGGAGGAGGCTTCGTTATCCCGGAGCACACTGTCGAGTCGGTCCGTTCCACCGTCCTCGCCGCCGTGGACTGGATGCGCGAGGGCCCGGACGAACTCACAGCTGTACGCCGCCGGGTCATGGCCCAGGACTGGTCCTGGGCTGTCACCGCCCGGGAGTACACCGAGCTCTACACCCGGCTGACCACGGCGACCACCTGACGCGGCCGCAGACCTCTGCCGCCGTGCCCGGTCGGTCCACCGAGGCCCAGGACGGCGGCAGGTCAGCAACAGAGAGGCACCATCGTGCGCATGAACGCCCCGGCGCTGGACGACAGCACTTCCGGAGAGTACATCGGCCCTCCGGCCCCCCGCCTGGTGGCCACCGACCTCGACGGAACACTGCTGCGCCCCGACGCCACCGTCTCCCCGCGGACCCGCGCGACCCTCGCCCGCGCCGTCGCGCGTGGCATCCACCACGTGATCGTCACCGGCCGCCCGGCCGCCGGCTGCGCTTCCTTCTTCGAGGCGCTCGGCTACACCGGGCTTGCCGTCTGTGGCCAGGGCGCGCAGATCTACGACGTAGGCCGCAGTCTGCTGCTCTCGTCCGTCCCACTGGACCGTGCCGCAGCACGCACGGTGGTATCTCGGTTGGAGACGGTGACAGGCCCGGTGGACATAGCCGCCGTGACTTCGGGCACCGGCGCCGAGTTCGTCGTCACCACTGGATTCGCCCGGGGTGACGAACGCGAACTCGCCCCGTTCCGCCCCGTCACTCGCCGGCAGCTGTGGGAGCTGCCGCTGGACAAGATCCTGCTGCGTCACCGCGCCCTGACGGATACCGAGCTGACCGAGGCGGCACTGCGGTGTGTGGGCCCGGGTCTGACCGTCACCCATGCTGGCCCGCGCATGGTTGAACTGCTTCCCACCGGCTTCGACAAGGCTACTGGCCTCGCCCGGGTAGCTGAGTCGCTCGGCGTTGGTGCGCAGGACGTCATCGCCTTCGGTGATATGCCCAACGACATCCCGATGCTGCGCTGGGCCGGGCATGCCGTGGCCATGACCAACGCCCACCCCAGTCTTAAGGCGGTAACCCAGGAGATTGCGCCCGACAACCACAACGATGGTGTGGCCGCGGTCCTGGAGCGGATTCTCCACCAGTGCGCCGAACCGGTATCAGGCCGCCTCGAGCGGATCTCTGACCAAGGAGCCTTCCTCTGATGCGAGTGGACCTGCTCACCCGCGAGTATCCGCCCTTCGTCTATGGCGGAGCAGGTGTCCACGTCGGCCACCTCACCCAGCACCTGCGCACCCTCGACGGGGTCGCCGACGTCCGCGTGCACTGCTACGGCGACGAGCACTCAGAAGCCGGCGTCATCGCTCACCGCGCCACCGGCAGCTTCACCGAGGCCAACTCGGCACTCCAGGCCATGGCCGTCAATCTGTCCATGACCGAGGCTGTTCGGGACACCTCCGTCGTGCACAGCCACACCTGGTACGCGAACTTCGCCGGCCACATTGCCAAGGTGCTGTATGGCGTTCCCCACGTCGCCACCGCGCACAGCCTTGAACCGCTGCGTCCGTGGAAGGCCGAACAGCTCTCCGGGGGCTACCGGTTGTCCTCCTTCATGGAGGAGACCGCACTGGTCGGTGCCGACCGGGTCATCGCGGTCTCCCGGGCGATGGCCGAGGACGTCGTCCGTGCGTACCCCCAGGTGGACTCGGAGCGGGTTCATGTCATCCACAATGGCGTCGACACCACCGACTTCACCCCCGACCACGGCATCGAGCACCTGACGCGGTTCGGAATCGCTCTGGACCGTCCGATCATCGCCTGCGTTGCACGCATCACCCGGCAGAAGGGCCTCGGGCACCTGCTGCGCGCTGCCGAGCACTTCCCGCGCGAGACCCAGCTGGTCATCGTCGCCCAGGCCTCCGACACCCCTGAGCAGCGTCAGGGTTTCGGGCTCGCCGTCGACCGGCTGCGCGCTCGGGGGGTCCGGGCGACATGGATCGGCGGCGCCTTCCCGCGCGCCGCGCTGCTGCAACTGCTGACTCATGCCCAGGTGTTCGTCTGCCCGTCCATCTACGAGCCCATGGGCATCGTCAACCTGGAGGCAATGGCCTGCGGCACAGCGGTGGTGGCGACGGCGACCGGGGGCATCCCGGAGGTCGTTGACGACGGCGTGACAGGTCTGCTCGTGCCCCTGGAGACTGCCGACGGAGGTAGTGGCGAACCAGCCGCCCCTGAGGTGTTCGCCAAAGAGATGGCCTCGCGCGTCAGCCACCTGATTGACCATCCGCAGACCGCCCGGCAGATGGGACTGGCCGGCCGACAGCGTACCGTCGACCTGTTCTCCTGGGCATCGGTGGCCGAACAGGTGCACAGCGTCTATCGATCCGTCGCATGACCACACAGGAATCAGCACGGCCGCTCGCGAACCGGTCGGGCACGGCCGAGCCCGCGATGCACATCATCGGCTTCGCCTACGAGTGCGGAGCCTTCGACCCCCGCCTGATGCGCAGCGGAACCGCTGCCCTGGTGTGGAACTCGGCCCGCGCGTTCATTCGCGCCGGGCACCGGGTCATGCCCACGGCCAACACGCCCTGCTGCGCGAACGGTACGGCGCTCGGGACACGGGCTACACACACGAACACGTTGTGCCGCTGGAACCCGATTCAGGCAGTACGGGCGGCCCGCAGTCGGCACAGCCACGCGTCGTGACCCGAGCTCTGCACATGCGGCGCGAAGGCGTTGACCTCTACTTCCTGAGCAACCGTTTCCTCGACGCCTGGCCCGGCACTTTCTACCCACCCCACGAGGACGAGGGCAGCTGGCCGGAGTGCGCCAAGCCGCTGGTGTTTCAACTCGACGGTATCCGCTTTATCCGGGTCTACTTCGCGCACGAGACCGCCATCGTCCACGCACACGAACCGCTGCATCACTACCTGGTTCCGGCCGCCTTCGCCGGCGACCCGCTCAAGAAGGTGGTGACCACCGTCGCCACCAACCATCCCGTGGACACGGTCCTGCCTCTGCGCCAGGTCCGGGCGTCCTTGGAGCACCTGGGGGTCGTTCAGGATCTCGCCCAGTACGCGGAGCTGCCCGCGAGGATCGGCCCGGACGTGGACTCCGCCACCCCGGATAGCCTGAGTTTCCTCTCGATGGTGTACGACCAGGCCGACGCGGTCGACTTCCTGTGCGAGGGGCAGCGCGATTTCTACACCACCTTCGAGGGCACTGAGTTCGCCCCCCATTACCGCCGGCTCGCCGTCTCCGGGTTCGCCGCCCGCAGTGCCCACAAGCACGTCGTGGGGGCTGCGCTCTCTCCGACAGCTGGCTGGAGATGGCCGCCGGACGCAGCCGTCTCCAGCCCGGCTGCGTAGTGCATTCGGACCGCGGCAGCGAAGGCGGATTCAACTGGTCGTCGCAACACCTCGATCATGGAGGTGTTTGTGGGCAGGCCAGCGGGCTGGATGACGGAGCTGACCGGCAGGTCACCGATGAAGTCGCCGGGCAAGCCGTCGCTGCGACGCGACGCGGAGCGGTTGTTCTGGCGTGAGATCGGCAAAGGGCTTACCAGTGAGGAGGCCGCGATCGCGGTCGGCGCGTCTTCGGCGGCCGGCAGTCGTTGGTTCCGGGAGCGTGGCGGTATGCCGACGTTCCTGCGGGTCCCGCTCACGGGCCGCTACCTGTCGTTTGAAGAGCGCGAAGAGATCGCCCTGCTGAAGGCTCAGGACGCCGGAGTAAGAGAGATCGCCCGCAGGCTCGGCCGCCACCCCTCGACCATCTCCCGGGAACTGCGCCGCAACGCGGCCACCCGCGGAGGCAAGCTCGACTACCGAGCCTCGGTCGCGCAGTGGAAGGCAGAGCTGATGGCGCAACGCCCCAAGACGGCCAAGCTCGTCGAGAACGACCGGCTGCGCGGATACGTGCAGGAACGGCTCTCTGGCCAGGTCCAACGCCCGGACGGAACAACGGTGGTGGGGCCTGCGACGGCACCGTGGAAGGGGCGCAACAAGCCACGGCGCCAGGACCGGCGCTGGACGACCGCCTGGAGCCCGGAGCAGATCGCGAACCGACTGCAGGTCGACTTCCCCGAGGATGACTCCACGCGCATCTCACACGAGGCGATCTACCAGGCGCTCTACGTGCAAAGCCGCGGCGCGCTCAAACGCGAGCTGGTCGCCTGCCTGCGCACCGGGCGGGCGCTCCGCGTCCCGCGAGCGCGTGCGAAGCAGCGCGCCACCGGTCATGTCACCCCGGACGTCATGATCAGCCAGCGGCCCGCCGAGGTCGAGGACCGTGCGGTGCCAGGACACTGGGAAGGTGACCGTGCGACACGAAGCCGCACGAATACGAGTGGACTGACCGATTGGAGAGGCAGTTGATGCAGCTGTAGGTGCAGTCACGGGTCCGTGTCCGTATGACCCGTCCCCGCCCTTGACGTGCGATGCCGGTAACGGCGTGGTGCGAAGCTCAGGGGAAAGCCCAAGGACTTCCGTTCCATCCGGGAGTTACCGGCAAGGGGAAGACCGGACGGGTGAAGTACATGAACTCCCGATGATGCCTCGTGATCCCAAGCCCCGCCGATGGAATGCGTGAGTGGGGTGCATGGCTAGCCGTTGAGAAGCGGCAGGCGCTGGCCGGTAGAGGTCACTCCGGCCAGGTGGACACCGCCGCCTCGGGGTAAAGGGAGCACCCACCCCGGTCGTATCTCATTCGTGTGGAACGTGGAAACCCCGTTGGGGTCCGGGCCGCTTTGACCCGGTCAGCCGACCGTAAGGAAGGCTCAACTCCCCAGCGGGAACAGGACGGCCCAACAAGCCAACGCCGGAAGCCGAAAGGAAACGGGAAAGCGGTGCATCATGACCGGCCTCTCCGCCGGACGCCTCGCATAACCGTCCGGATACGGGCACACTGCCCGGACCCGAAAGGGTGCTGACGTGGGCCGGGTGAGCCTGTGCAGAATCACTGGATAAAGACGACGGAACCGAGGGGCAAGTTGGACACCATGCAGATAGTAGACGGGTCGGCCCCGGCCCTTCCGGCTGCTTCTGTGCCGGTGAACGGACCCGAGGGCGAAGACTTGGACTGGGCGTCGATTGACTGGCGGCGGGTCGAGGAAGACGTACGGCGTCTGCGGCAGAGGATCTTCACGGCATCGCAAGCAGGGGACCTGAAGAAGGTCCGCAATTTGCAGAAGCTGATGCTCCGGTCTCGCTCGAACACACTCTTGAGTGTGCGATGGGTTACGGAGATCAACGCTGGACGCGCGACGGCGGGAGTCGACGGAAAGGTAGTGCTGTTATCCCAGTCCAAGGCCGCATTGGCTAACTGGGTCCAGCACCGTGCCCGACCGTGGATTCCCAAGCCCGTCAGAAGGGTGTTCATCCCCAAACCGGGGACCGTGAAGAAGCGCGGACTCGGGATTCCCGTGATTGTCGACCGGTGCCTGCAAGCTGTGGCATTGGGAGCGTTGGAACCCGAGTGGGAAGCGCGGTTCGAGCCGAAGTCGTACGGCTTTCGGCCCGGCCGCGGCTGTCACGACGCGATCGGGGCCATCTACTCCACGCTCAACGGGAAGAACCCGCAGCGTGCGTGGGTACTCGACGCGGACCTGACGGCGGCGTTCGACCGTATCGACCACGACCGGCTGATGGCCGCACTCGGCACCTTCCCCGCCAGGGGACTGGTCCGGCAGTGGCTGAAGGCCGGGATCGTGGATCACGGTCGGCTCGCCCCGACCGAGGAGGGAACTCCGCAGGGTGGGGTGATCAGCCCATTGCTCTTTAACGTGGCCCTGCACGGGATGGAGGAAGCCGCAGGGGTCCGCTATTACACAACCGGCAGAGATGCTGGGAGTGCACAGAGCGGTAGCCCCGTGCTGGTGCGGTACGCAGCCGATTTTGTCGCGATGTGCACCAGCCGGGAACAGGCCGAGCAGGTCAAGGAACGGCTGGCTGCATGGCTGGCACCCAGGGGACTCGCTTTCCACGAGGACAAGACACGTATCGTCCATGCGGAGAGCGGATTCGATTTCCTGGGGTTCAATGTCCGCCGCTATCACGGCAAACTGCTGATCAAGCCCAGCAAGGCGGCTCAACGACGGATCCGGGAACGGCTCAGCACCGAAATGGTGGCCCTGCGAGGGGCCAACGCCGGTGCGGTACTCAAGAAGATCAACCCGATCGTGCGGGGTTGGTCGGCCTACTACCGGACGGTGGTGTCCAGCGAGATCTTCACGGCGCTGGACAATCACATGTGGAAGCTCGCTTACAAGTGGGCCAAGCACAGCCACCCGAACAAGCCGAAGCACTGGATATCCGACAAGTACTTCGGCCTGTTCAACAGGTCCAGGAAGGACCGGTGGGTGTTCGGTGACCGCGATAGCGGCGCCTACCTGCTCAAGTTCTCCTGGACGAAGATAGTCCGGCACCAGTTGGTCAAGGGGAAGGTGTCTCCGGACGACCCAGCCCTGGAATCATATTGGGCTCAGCGGCGACGCAAGGGAACTCCTCTGCCAGTCGACGTCATGACCGTGCGCCTCCTACAGGCACAACACGGCCGTTGCCCGATCTGCGGAGGGCTCCTGCTGCATGCCGACCACCCGCCACAAAGCCCGCAGGAATGGGAAGCGTGGCGGGTCGTCATCCGGAAAGCGATCTCCAAGCAATACATCGCGTTCCCGGACGAGGGCACGCCGGACGGTCAACGACTCCGTCTCCTCCACACCCATTGTCAGCGGCGGAATGGAGCCGCCCCGATGACGAGTCCAGCACTTTTGCCTGCCGGCGAGCCCCTGGGGCTTGCTTGAGCCGTGTGCGGTGAATAGCTGCTTGCACGGTTCTGAGGGGGCGGGGACGCAGTAATGCGTCCCCGCTACCCGACTGATCATCGGGACCAGCCGGTCCGCGATTGGCACGCTGGTGGAGCGCACGACCAGATTCACCATGCTGCTGCACCTGCCGCGGATGGACGGCTTCGGCGTCGAACCGTGCACGAAGAACGGCCCGCCGCTGGGCGGTTACGGCGCTGAGGCGATGAAGGACGCCATCGCCGCCGGCATCACCACCCTGCCCGAGCAGCTCCGCCGCTCGCTGACTTGGGATCGCGGCAAGGAACTCGCCCAGCACGCCCAGCTGAGGATCGACACCGGATTGCCGGTCTACTTCGCCGACCCGCACAGCCCCTGGCAACGGGGCACGAACGAAAACACGAACGGACTCCTTCGCCAGTACTTTCCCAAGGGCACCGACCTTTCACGCTGGAACGCCGACGAGCTCGAAGCCGTCGCCATCGCCCTCAACAGCAGGCCCCGCAAGACTCTCGGCTGGAAGACCCCCGCCGAAGCCCTCAACGAGCACCTATTCTTGATCCAAGAGACCGGTGTTGCGACGACCGGTTGAGTCCGGGGAATACACCAGCAGCCAATTCCGAGATGAAATAGGCGAGTTGGGCCTCCGGTAGAGCTGCGGACGCACCGGATCCTGCTTCCGACAACGCCGCCGCGGAGAGCTTCTGGGCCCTGCTCAAAGAAGAGATCGGCACCCGCGTCTGGCCCGACCGGGCCACCGCCCGCGCCGAGGTCTTCGACTTCATCGAGACGTTCTACAACCGCCGCCGCCTGCGCAAGCACAAAGTCTTCGGCTACCTCACCCCAGCCGAGACCCGACAGCGGCACCACCACGACCTCGCGGCATAGAAATCGAGTGTCCAAGATCACGGGGAAGCTTCACGCTGCTGCGCTACCTGCACGTGGACGGCCGGATCCCGGCATCGCTGACCGGGTCGGTTCCCGCGGTGGCGGGCTGGCGGCCGCTCCGAAGCCATGATCCACCTCGCGATGATCGACCTCATGGCCCGCAGACTCACCGGCGAAGCCACCCCCAACTGGCGCGGAACCTGACCCGGGACCAAACACGAACCACCGGACCAAACGCTCAGTAAGCGTCCGTTCAGCTGGGATCGTCCACATCCAGGCCTCTCACGCACCCCCGGCACACTGCCTCAACGGGTCGTCACCGGCCAGCTTGCCAGTGAACAGACCCTGGAAGAGGGTCAGCTTCTGCATGTGGGTCGTGCCCTCCATGAACTCGACCCCCTGCGCGTCGCGGGCGAGCTTGTCGAGCACCGGGTGCTCCAGTCGCGCGCCCGGCCCGAACAACGCGCACACCTGCGTGGTTGCGTCGGCGGCAAGGCTGGTCGCCCGCGCCTTCGCGGCCGAGGCGAGGTGCCCGTCACGGGTGTCGGCGTCGACCGCGGCGGCGGCGAGCCGGACGAGCTTCCGCGTGCCCCCGATGCGCCGGCCGAGGTCGTCCAGGCGGTCCTGCTCGTCGCGGCGCAACGCCCGGCGGTGCGTGGCCGCGTACTCGTGTGCGGCACGGGCGATACCGAGCGAGATCGCCGCGACGCCCGGCCGCAGCAGGTTGAACGCCTGCGCGAACGCCCAGGTACCCCGCCGTGACGGCGACAGATGCCTGCCAAGGAACAGCTTGGGGTCGACCGGTACGCGGTCCATCGTGATCGCGCCGATCCGCGCGCCACACAGGCCGATGGTGTCCAGTGCTTCGGTGTGCCAGCCTGGCGCGGGAGTCTCGACCAGCACGGCGTTGATGCCGAGCGGACCGGGCCGGTTGCGCGCGAACACGACTCCGACCTGGCCGCGCGCGCCGTTGCCGACGTACCGTTTCCGGCCGCTGAGCGCCGGTCGGCCGTCGGCGGTAACGTCGATGCGGGTCGTCAGCTCACTCGCGTCGGAACCACGCTCAGGCTCGGTCAGCGCGAAGAACGTCCATCGCTGGTCCTCCAGCATCCGCTGGTAGAACCACTTCTTCTGGTCGTCGTCGGCGAGTAGCGACACGAGAACGCCGACCAGCAACGGTCCGGGCGCGCCCAGCAGGACGCCGGCATCGCCAAAGGCCATCTCCTCCATCGCCACGACGCGTTCGGCGGCAGTCGTGCCGCAGAAAAGGTGCGGGTTGCCGTGCTCGCGTGGGATGCCCATCGTCGAGAGGTACCGCACGCCCGGCAGGTCGAAGTGCTTCCGGATCGACTCCGGGTAACGGTCGATGCCCATGCCGACCGCACGGAAGCCTTCGCCCCAGGACCGGGCCTGGCCCGTCAGCTCGTCCATGGTCACAAGTGCTCCCCCTGGTGGACGTCGGCCAGCAGGCCGGACACGTGAATGGTCTGGCCGGGGCCGTCGCTGAGGTAGCCGCTCGCGCCGAGCAGCCGCACCAGCATCCGGTCGGCGGTGGTGATCCGCGCGTGCAACCGGTCCAGTTCCGCACCCGCGAGGTCACCGGGGCCCGCGCCGGTCAGTGCCGCCCGGACCTCCAGGTGTTCGAGCAGACCGTCGGCGATGTCCGACTTCACCATCTGGTGCCGCAGCAGACGCCGCCCATGGAGGTGGCGCATCACCTCGTCGCGCAACGCCTCGGACAGCCCGAGCCGCAACCACACCAGCCCGAGCGCCGACGAGGCGTCCGCCGGCTCGGCGCCCTTGATCGCCACAACCTCGCCGTCCGGGAGAATGAACGAGCAGAGCTCGGCCGCCCCCGTAGGCACCGCTCCGCGCGGCACCAGGGCATGGCCGCCGGCGCCAGACACCGGCGGCAGTTCGGTTAGCGCGCTGACCAGGCCCTTGTCACGGGCGACCCGGTAACAGTGCGACCAGGGCGCGGTCACGCCTGCTGCTCGGCGACGACGAAGTCGGCGAGCGTGCGCACCGACTCGAAGTGCGACATCTCCAGGTTGTCCGAGTCGAACTCGGTCGCGAGCTCCTCCTCCAGCTGCATCAGCAGCTCGAAGACTCCGGTCGAGTCGAGGCCAAGCTCGTCGAACAGGCGCGAGTCCTCGGTCAGCTCGGGCAGCTCGTAGTCGAGCACTTGAGCCAGCACGGACTTGACGGCGGAGACGATCCGCTCACGGCTCGCGGTGGTGGTGTCGGTCATGACGTGGTCAACCTTTCGGATGCGACGGCGGGCAGGCGCTGGCCCCGCAACAGGTCTTCTGAGGTGTCCCGCTCGCGGACGAGGTGGGCCTGCCCGTCCTGGACGAGTACCTCGGCCGGGTAGCCGTGGCTGAGGAACTGCACCGGGGACGCGGTCGGGCCGTATGCGCCGGAACGCAGTACGCCAACGAGGTCGCCGGGCCGCACGGCGGGCAACGCAATCTTCTTGCCGAGTGTGTCGTTCGGCGTGCACAGCGGGCCGGTGACGTGCCAGCTCTCGTCGGCGGGTTCGTCGAGGCGGTTGAGCAGGGCCATCGGGAAGTTCCGCTTCACGAACGAGCCGATCCCGACAGCGGCCATGTGGTGGTTCGTGCCGCCGTCGGCGACCGCAAACCGTTCCCCCATCGACTCCTTCACGTACCGGACCCGCGCGACATACGTGCCCGCAGTCGCGGTGAGGTAACGCCCCAGTTCCATCACCAGCCTGGTCCGCGGGTGCGCGTCGGCGAACTCCGCGATCAACGGGTTTAGCCGCGCCGCGAGCAGGGGCAGGTCGAGATCGCGCTCGCCGTCGAAGTAGGCGACGCCGAGGCCGCCGCCGATGTCCACCGTCTCCAGCTCGAACCCCAACTCGGCGCTCACCCGCCCAGCCAGCTCGAAGATCCGCGCCGTGTTCTCAGCAACCGCCTCCTCGCTGAGGATCCGGGTGCCCATGTAGGCGTGCACGCCCATCAGCCGCACGTTCGCGTGCGGGCCGGCGAGACCGGTCCGGGCGAGCAGCTGTACCTCGTCGATGCCGAACTGGCGGGGCTTGCCGCCCATCGTCAGCCCGGAGCCCTTGACCGAGAAGGTGGGGTTGACCCGCAGCATGACGCGGGCGACCGCGCCGCGCCGCCGGGCCAGCTCGTCGATGAGGTCCAGCTCGCCGAGCGACTCGCAGACGATCGCGTGGATACCGTGCTCCAGGCAGGCTTCCAGTTCCCCTGCGCTCTTGCCGGGACCGAGGAAGATGATGTCGCGCGGGGCGACACCGGCGCGCAGCGCGGTGAGCAGTTCCACGAGCGACGACACCTCCGCACGGGCACCGCGGGCGTGCAGTGCAGCGCAGACGGCGACGTTCGGATTGGCCTTGAGGGAGAAGAAGAACTCAAGCCGCGGGTGCAGCTCCGCCCGCAGACCGTCGATCCTGGACGCGAGTTCGGCGCCGTCGTAAAGGTACAGCGGAGTGCCGAACCTCTCGGCCAGCTCGCTGATGCCAATGCCCTGGATCTCGAACTCAGCGCCCATCGCCGATGCCCCTCTCTGCCAGCCGGGTGGTGATCTCTGCGTCGATCGCGAGCACCTCGTCGTCGGACCCGCCGATCAGGACGCCGTAGAGCCTGCCGTCGAACGATGCGTCCGCGCGGGCACCCGCGTTGACCGTGCCGAAGTTGTTGACCAGCAGGCCGGTGCCGTGCGCGCGGTCGAGCAGGAGCCCGTCCAGCAGGTCGCGGATGACGCCGAAGCCGAGCCGCTCGGTGAGTCGGACCGGATAGTGCCGGGCCAGCGCCACCTGGCTCGGTCCGACGAAGTGCTCCTGCAACGGCACCTGGTAGGTCGACATGTTGTTGCGCGCGTTGATCTCGATCACCGGGTACAGCCCGCCATCCGGGTCGATCATCGCGTCTACGCCGACGACCCCGAAGTAGCCGTCCGCGGCGAGCCTCGCTCCCACGGCCCGCGCAGCCTCGCGCAGCTCCGCGACCTGCGCCGCGCAGAGCCTGGCGGGCATCCGATGTCCTTTGTGGACACCACCGTCGGTGAGCTGCTCCTTGACGAAGTCGAAGTGGACAGACCCGTCCCGCCCGAGCGTGAACTGGTAGTTCAGGTCGCCGGAGGACGCCACCCACTCCTCGACACAGAACGCGATCCGCTCGCGGCCGGACCTTTTCACCTGCTTGGCGATCATCCGGAGCACCCGGTCCATCCGCCGGGCGCTGTCCAGTGCGGCGATGCCCTTGCCGGAGACGCCGAAACCTTCCTTCACCACGACCTTGCGACCCTGGTCGAGCAGCGTGCCGGCGGCGGCGAAGGCCTGCTCCAGCTCCGTGAGGCTGGCGCACGCCCAGCCCGGCGGCTGGCGCAGATCGAGTTCGCCCGCGACGCGGCGGCTGTACACCTTGTTGTTAACGGCCTTGCAGACCGCGGCGTCCGGCGCGGCCAGCGGCACACCACTGCGGTGCGCGAGAAGCTCCTCGTGCGCGGAGACGCCGTGTGCGACAAGGTGCCTGTCCCGGCCTGCCAGCCGCTCCAGCAGCGCCGGGTCCTCCAGTGCGTCCTCGGTCACCGTGCGGCGCGGGTCCTGCTTCGCCACCACGTGCACGGTGGGAAGCGCCACCCCGAGCCCGGTCAGGTGGTCCAGGTACTCCGCGTCCGGGGCGGCCTTAAGCACCACGTGATCGCGCTCACCCGCCATCAGCAGTGCGAAGGAGTCCATGTGGTTGACCACGGCGTTGTGGCCCGCGGCCGACACGCGCGGCAGCGTGCACTCGTCACGGGCCCACTGTTCCTCGACCTCGAAGTTTCCGAGAAAGACGAGCGAGGCGTCCGGCGTGCCCGCGACCGCGGTCTTCAGACGGCTGGAGAAATCGTCCATGTCGGCAGAGCCTTCATCACGAGCACAGCCGGAACCAGCCCCTCGTTTGGGTATACCCATCTCGCCTGGTCCTTGGCGCGACCGCTGGAGGCTTGTCCCGCGCATGCGGTCACACGAGGTTGGAAGACCTCGAACCAGGTCTTCACGGAGGGATGGACGACGATGATCGTCTTGGGCATCAGCGGTCTGCCCCACGCACAGGCCCGGCTCCGGGCCACCACGCCCGGTCTGTCCACACTGGACGAACGCAACTGCCAGGGCAACGACAGCGCGGCCTGTCTGGTGGTCGACGGCGAGATCGTCGCGGCCGCGGCCGAGGAGCGCTTCACCGGCGAGAAGGCCACCGGCAGCCTACCGGTGGCGGCGATCGACCACTGTCTGCGGGCTGCAGGGATCAAGTCCAGTGACGTGGACGCGATCGCACACGGCTTCAACTACGACCGGCACCGTGGCCTGTTCGAGCCGTCGTACTTCACCGAGGTCCTCAGCGGTCGCACCGTCGTAGACGGGCTCACCGCCGCGGGCTGGGAGGAGGTCGAGTCCCGGTTCCACCCGGTCGACCACCACCTCGCACATGCCGCGTCCGCCTTCCAACCCAGCGGCTACGAATCCGCATTGTGCGTCGTGTCCGACGGCATGGGCGAGACTGAGTCGATCTCGGTCTTCGTCGGCCGGAACGGCAAGCTAGAACGGGTACAACGCCAGCCGATCACGTCGTCACTCGGGCTGCTGTACTCGATCTGCACCCGGTTCCTCGGCTTCGCGTCGAACTCTGACGAGTACAAGGTCATGGGCCTCGCCGCGTACGGCGACCCGGCCCCGTTCCGCGCGCTGTTCGCCGAGCTCGCCCGATTCGACACCGATACCGGCCGGATCAGGATCGCCCTGCCCCGCGGAAGCCTCACGGAGCCGGAGCTCGGCTACCCACAGGCGCTGGAGTTCCTGCGCGCCAAGGCGTTCACGCCGGTGGAGGCTGACGGCCAGGTGCACCAGCGGGAAGCCGATTTCGCGGCCGCGCTACAGGAACGGCACACCCAGCTGCTCGTCGAACTGGTCGAGTTCTGGCTGGCGCGCACCGGTGAGCGGTCGCTGTGCCTGGCGGGCGGGTCGTTCCTCAACTGCAAGACGAACCAGACGCTGTGCGCCTTGCCCGGCGTGGACCGCGTGTTCGTCCAGCCCGCCGCGGGCGACGACGGCACGGCGATCGGCGCCGCACTCGCGGTGTCGGACTCTCCTTATGTGGCCGCCACACCGCTGTTCGACCCTTATCTCGGGCCGTCCTACTCCGCCGCCGACGTGCGCGAGGCGCTCACCGAGTCGGACGATGTAGCGTGGGAGTACGTCGGCCTGACCGGCGAGTACTTCGCCGCCGCCGCGGGCGAACTCGCCAAGGACCGGATCATCGCATGGTTTCACGGCCGGATGGAGTTCGGCCCGCGCGCGCTCGGCAACCGCTCGATCCTCGGTCTGCCCGCCGGCGACCGGATCAAGGAGCGGATCAACAGCCTGGTGAAGTTCCGCGAGCCGTTCCGTCCCTTCGCGCCCGCCGTGCTCGACACCGACCTGCACGAGCTGTTCGACACCCCCGGCAGCACGCCGACGACGTACATGCTGTGTACGGCAGCCGTCCGCGAGGAGCACCGCGCCGCCGTGGCCGGAGTCGTGCACGCGGACGGCTCGGCGCGCGTGCAGTCCGTCAGCCGTGACGTCAACGAGAACTTCTGGACGTTGCTCACGGAGGTCAAGCGGCACACCGGAGCTGGCTGCGTGGTCAACACGTCGTTCAACGTCAAGGGTCAGCCCCTGATTATGGACCCGCGAACGGCGATCGACACGTTCGTGCGGACCTCGCTGGACCGCCTCTACATCGAGGGCTTCGTAGTCTCGAAGCGCCAGTAGTGTTTCTGGCGCAAAATGAACTTACTTGTACATATAAGGCCCAAATATTAGATTCAGAATCTAAAGGTGTTTTATATCTCTCTTGGCGCGATCCGCCCCCCTGCCCTTGGGGTCACCCTGGGCTGTTTGAACGGGATCGGTGCGCCGCGTACGCCCGACCACGGAACACGAGGAGCGCGGACCGGACTTGACGGACAATCAGTGGCAGTTGTTCCAGCCGATGATCACGAGTTAGAGGGGGTGCCGGTGGCCCGGTTGGCGACCGGTGCCCCAGGCTCCTGCACCCTGCGAGAGGTCGCAAACGCGGTCTTCTACAGAACCGGACGGGCTATCAGCGGCTGCCGCTGCCGCACGACCTGCCGCCCTGGTGGAGCGCCTTCTACCACTTCCGGCTCTGGAAGGATGAAGGGATCGACGCCCGGCTCCAGGAAATCCGGGGCTGACAGGACCGCGGCGCGTCGGGCGGGACGCGGACCCGTCCCTGCTGGTCTTCGACACCCAGTCGATACGGGCGGCGGCAGTCGTCCCGAAGGGGACGACCGGACTTGACGCCGTCAAAAGGACCCCGGGGCGCAAGCGCAGCCTCGCGGTGGACGCCGACGGCCGGATCATCGGCGCCGTCGCACTGCTGGTCCCACCCCACGACAACAGCTTCGGCGTCGCCTTGCTCGACGAGGTCGCCGCGACCTGCGGACTACGCCTGGCGAAGGTCCTGGTCGACGAGGGCCTCAAGGAGACTGTCGTCGCCCCGCCCTCGCCCACGGCATCGATGTGGCGAGACCGTCCGCCGCAACCCCCGGGACAAGGCCGCCGACTTCGCCCCCCGGCCCGGCCCGCCGCCGGGTCGTAGAACGCACGAACAGCACCCTGATGATCTTCCGGCGCCTGGCCCGCGAATACGACCACCGCCTCGACACCACAGGCTCCCGCACCCGGTCGCCTCCACCTGCAATCTGCTCAACCGTCGCACCACCCGGCCCACCCCTGGCGCGACGCCCCGCACCGCGTGAGCGACCCCCTCCCTCGAGCATCTCCGCAGCCCCGCGCTGAAAGCCGCCGGTCACGAAGTGCAGACCATCCACTGCCGGATCGCCCCCCGGTCGGCGTGAGCAACTCCGAGCAGCGGCTCCGGACTGCGCATATGTCGGCATCTCCTGCATGACCGGCCCCGGCATCGGCAACGTTCTGGAGGCGATCAAGACCGTCCGCGTGGCGGCCCCGCACATCCTCCTCGCATGGGGCAGCTACCACGCAACACTGGCGTTCAGAGGCATCAGCCGCGAGGGCTTGGTCGATATCGTCGTGCGCGGTCCCGACGAAGCCACCTCCGTCGCCTTGGCCGACTCGGCGGACAGCGGCACCGGGTTCACTCCCGGCGCACTGGCCGGCATACCCAACCCGGCCTTCTCCGACGGTCGCATGGACATCAGCTCCGGAACCTCGCGGCGGCGGGTCACCACCACTGGATGCGGCTTCGCGATCGATCCGCGTTCACTGCCTCCCACCGATTACACCCTCCTCCCCGTCACGGACTACTGCACGGCCGCTGTCCGCGATCTGTCGTACAACATCAGCAGCTTCGGCTGTCCTCATCCGTGCACGTTCTGCAGCGAGCCGCAGACGAGCCTCCGCCGTTGGAAGGCATTTCTGGCGAAGCGGGTCGTGGACGAGGACTCCAACCTCTGGGACACCTACAAGCCTGACCAGATCACCCTGCTCGACCCGAACTTCTCCACCAACATCCAGCGCGTCGTGAATGTGGTGGAACTGCTGGAGCAGCGAGGGCTGTACATCCAACTCCGGGCTGACATGCGAACGACGGACGCAGATTGATCACCTGCGGTCTCGGCATCTCCCGGCACTGGACCAGACGGCTGGTCGGCGCGCTCCCTGCTGTAGCTGGGGTCTCTCGACAGGACCGCCGCCGTGATCAGGCTGGTCTGATCAGCTTGCGGGCACAGGCGCCGCGGCCGGCTGTCGCAGTCGCCGGGCGCCGAGCAACGCCACCAGCAGCGCGAGTCCCGCCGCAGTCGGCTGGAGCCAGTAGCCGGTGTGGGCGCCGTGGTGTTCCACGGTCCAGCCGGCGACGGACCCGCCGAGCGAGATGCCGCCGAGCAGCGCGGTCACCGCGAACGTCATGCCCTCGGTGATCTGCGATTTGGGTATGAGGTCCTGCACCAGCGTCATGCTGGTGATCATCGTCGGGGAGGTGGCCATGCCCGCGAGGAACATGAGCATGCACAACGACCACACATTGCCCACGAGGTTCAGCGGCAGCATCAGTAGTGCCATCGCACTGACCCCGAGCAGGAAACGGTTCGTGTTGCTGCCGCGCGGGGTGGCCAGGCCGAAGGCCATGCCCGCCACCGCAGAGCCGACCGCCTGCAGTGCCAGCACGAACCCGGCCACCCCCCTGCTCTAGCGAGTCGGTGTAGGCGACTGTCACGACCTCCAGCGAACCGAAGATGGCGCCGGTGAACACGAACGTGACAAGCATTACCTGGAGTCCGCGGTTGGTCAGCGGGGACCTTGCGCCGTGCTCCTCCGCCGGGAGGACCGGCGGCTCGGTGCCGCGTTGCGCGCAGAACAGCAGCGTACCGACGAGGGTCAACAGCGTGGCGAGAAGCCTGCCCGCCTCGGGGAACAACGCGCTGCTCAACCCGACGGCGAGAATCGGCCCGAGGATGAAGCACATCTCGTCGAGCACCTGCTCGAAGGAGTTGGCCACATGCATGGACTTCTCGTCGTCACGGTAGATCTTCGCCCAGCGTGCCCTGACCATCGCCCCGGCGTTCGGCGTGCTCGCGGACAGGATCGCGGTGGCGAACAGCGTCCACACCGGGGCGTGGAAGTGCGCGCAGGCCATCATCACGAACGACATCACGACGGACAGCACCGCAGCGGGCACCGCGATCCTAGCCTGGCCCTGCCGGTCGATCTGCCTGCCTAGCCACGGCCCCACGACCAGCGTGGTCGCGAGCGTGGTCGCGGAGACGGTGCCGGCGAGCGCGTAGGAGTCACGCAGCGACGCGACCATCACGACCGTGCTGACGCCGTACATCGACAGCGGCAATCGGGACAGGAAACCGGTCGCCGTGAAGGCGGCGGCGCCCTTCGCGTCGAAGAGTTGGCGGTAGGGCAGGAACAAGACATCTCCTAAAGCCAATACCAGTGATTTAGGGTTTTTTGCGGTGTTTGCTGGTGGGTTTGGTTGGTGGGACCAACCTGATGGTTGGGGTGG
>NZ_JBNHIN010000062.1:21447-39324 GCF_050054615.1 Streptomyces sp. YGL11-2 | reverse complement strand
AACCCGGAAGCTAAGCCTTTCAGCGCCGATGGTACTGCAGGGGGGACCCTGTGGGAGAGTAGGACGCCGCCGAACAATCATTCAGCTCCGGCCCCTGAACCTTCTGGTTCAGGGGCCGGAGCTTTTTTGTTCGGAAGGTGAGGTGACGGGCGTAACGTGCCGTTCAACTCCCGTGGACATGCTCCGCGGCATGGGGACAGTGGGAACGCTCAGGTCGGCCGGTGTCCGTGCAGGTGACGAGGTGGTGGTGCCGGCCTACGGCAACGCCGAAATCGCCCAGGCCGTGGTGGAGTTGGGGGCGGTGCCGGTGTTCGCCGATGTGGATGCCGAGAGCTACTGCCTCGATCCGGCGGCCGTGTCGGATGTGGTGACCGGGCAGACGGCCGCGGTGGTGGCGATACATCGGTTCGGGCGGCAGGCGGATGCCGCGTGGATCCGTGAAGTCGGCCAGCGGCACGGGCTGTTGGTGCTGGTCGAGGACGAGCTCGGGGCGCGGCCGGACGGGGTGGAGGAGCGGCGGGCGCATGCCACGTACCTCGATGGGCGGCTGAACGGAGTGGTGACGCCGACGCCGGCGGTGGGGCACACCTACCAGCAGTACGTGGTGCGGGTGCCGGGGAACGGGCGGCCGGACCGGGATGCGTTCGCAAGGGCGTTGCGGGCCAAGGGAGTTGCCTGCAAGGTGCCTGTACAGGCGCCGGTGTACCGGTTGCCGGGGCTGCGGCGGGACGTGTTCCTGCCGCAGACCGAGCGGGCCGTGGATGAGACCCTGGCGCTGCCGCTGCATGCCGCCATGACGCGGCGGGAGCTGCACCGGATGGTGGGGGCGTGCAATGCGCTCGGGGGATTGCTGCAGCCGGCCTTTTAGGCGGTGCCGGTGGGCGGTGTGGGCGGTTCGGAAACGGCGCGGGGTTGGGGTACTATTTATTTCGTTGCCGCGCCCCAATAGCTCAGTCGGCAGAGCGTCTCCATGGTAAGGAGAAGGTCTACGGTTCGATTCCGTATTGGGGCTCAGGAAAGGGAAAGTCCCCCACCAGATGGTGGGGGGCTTTTTCGTATGTGGTGGTGGGGGCGGAGTGGTGTCTCCGCCCCCAACGGGGGCTAGTCGGCGGGGATTTCGGGGACGCGCATGGCGAGGATGGCCATGTCGTCGGAGGCCGGTTCGGCGGCGAAGCGCTCGACGGCGCGCAGCACCCGGGCGGCCACCGCGCCGGCGGTCAGGCCCGTACACGTCGTCAGAACGTCGGTGAGGCCGTCGTCGCCGAGCATGCGGGTGCCCTCGCGGCGTTCGGTGACGCCGTCGGTGACGCACAGCAGGACGTCGCCGGGGTCGAGGGTGACGGTCTGTTCGTACAGTTCGAGGTCGTCCAGGACGCCGAGGAGGGGCTGGGGTTCGGCGGCCGGCTCGACGGTGCCGTCCTGGCGGAGGCGGAGCGGGAGGGGGTGGCCGGCGCAGACGACCTTGAGCCGGGCGCTGCCGTCGTCCTGCGGCCACAGCTCGCCGTAAAGGAGGGTCAGGAAGCGGCTGCGGGCGCCCTCGTCGAGGATGGCGGCGTTCAGGCGCTCCAGGACGGCGGGGCCGCCGAAGCCCTCGCGGGCGAGCAGGCGGAGCGCGTGCCGGGCCAGGCCGGTGACGGCGGCGGCCTCCGGACCGGTGCCGCAGACGTCGCCGATGGCGAAGCCGTAGGCGCCGTCGCGGATCGGGAAGAGGTCGTAGAAGTCGCCGCCGACCTCGTTGCCCTCGCCGGCCGCGCGGTAGATGACCTCGACCTCGACGCCCGGGATGTCGGGCAGCTCGGGGGGCAGCAGGCTGCGCTGGAGGGACTGGCTGATGGCGGTGCGCTCGCTGTACAGGCGGGCGTTGTCCAGGGCGAGGGCGGCGCGGCGGGAGAGGTCCTCGGCGAGTTCGAGGATCTCCTGGCGGAAGTGCTCCTCGGTGGGTTTGCCGAGGGTGAGCATGCCGATGACGCGGTTGCGGGCGACCAGCGGGAGGACGACGGTCTCGCCGCCGACGGCGGAGGCGGTGGCGAGGGTGGCGCCGGGGCCGGTGGACGGGCGGGCGGACTCCTCCAGGCCCAGGCTGCGCAGGGAGGTGCGCAGCGCGGCGTCGTGGGCGGCGTCGGCGGGGGCGGTCCAGACGCGGGCGCCGGGGGTGGGCACCGGCTCTGGCGGGTCGACCTTCATCAGCAGGGTCTTGAGGCCGTCGATGCGGTCCTCGTCCTCATGGAGGACGTAGGAGAGTTCCGGTTCCGACGCCTGGTCGGCGACGGTGTAGACGGCGCACCAGGTGGCGAGGGTGGGGACGGTCATCTGGGCCATCAGGGCCAGGGTCTGGTCGCGGTCGAGGGTGCCGGCGAGGAGGTCGGACGCCTCGACGAGGAAGGAGAGGGAGCCGCGGCGCAGCTTCTCCAGTTCGGTGAGGCGGGCGCGTTCGACGGCGAGGGCGATGCGGTCGGCGGCGAACTGGAGGCGCAGCGCCTCTTCGTTGGTGTAGCGGGAGGGGCTCTCGGCGGCGACGCCCAGCGAGCCGGTGAGCCGGCCCTCGACCTTGAGGGGGACGGTGACGACCGAGCGCATGCCCGTACCGGCGAGGAGTGGGACGGCGCCGGGGACGGCGGTGAGGTCTTCGTGGACGGCGGGCATCCGGGCGGAGCCGTAGCGTCCGGTTCCGGCTTCGACGGGGACGCGGGCGAACCGCTGGCGGGCGGAGGGCAGGCCGGTGGAGGCGCGGACCTCCAGCTCGGTCTCGTCGTCGGTGGCCAGGAGCAAGTAGGCGGCGTCGCCGTCGAGCATGTCGCGGGCGCGTTCGACGGTGCGCTGGAGCAGTCCGTCGAGGTCGTCCGGAGCCGGGGAGCCGATGAAGACCTCGAACGGGTCGGACGGGCGGCCCTCGGGCGGGGTGGCGGCGTCGGCGGCGGGGGTGCGCTGCGGGCTCTGGAGGATGGCGCGTTCGTGGTCGCGGACCAGGAGGCAGACCGTGGACGCCTCGCCGTCGGCGTCGCGCACCCGCAGATGGGAGGCGTAGACGGGGATGACCCGGCCGTCGGCGCCCCTTATGCCGTAGGAGCCCTCCCAGCGGGAGAGCTGGAGCGCCTCGGCGATGCCGGTGCCGGTGCCGGGGGTGTGCGGCCAGGCGGCGAAGTCGGTGAGGGGTTTGCCGATGACCTGTTCGGCGTCGTACGCGAAGAGGTCCTGGGCGTCCTCGTTCCAGAAGCTGACGCAGCCGCCGCGGTCGATCTGGATCACCGCGACGCGGACCCGCGTGTCGGCGACCGGGAGGGCGTCCACGGGCAGGGCGGGGCCGGCCGCGCGGGTGCCGGCCGGGCGCTCGGGGAGTTCGAGGTGGAACCAGACGTGCTTCTGGGCGGCGGTGTACTCCACGCCCCAGCGGGCCGCCAGCGCGCCGCACAGCAACAGGCCGCGTCCGCCCTCGCGGTCGGGGTGGACCATGGCCTGGCCGGCGCTCTGGAGTGGAATCTCACGTTCGGGGTAGCGGTCGGCGACGGAGACGCGGACGCCGCCGTCGGTGCGCAGGCACAGCACATCGGCGGCGGTGCCGGCGTGCACCACGGCATTGGTGACCAGTTCGCTGGTGAGGACCACGGCGTCGTCGACGATGTCGGCGCAGCCCCAACCCTGGAGAGTGTCCCTGACGAACGCACGGGCAGTGGCGACGGAGCGCCCGACCGGCTCGAAGGTGGCGGCGGCCCGCGCGGTGATCACAGCACTCCCCATTGGTCTTTCGTCGCTCCCCAGGGTCCTGTGCCCGTTTCTCGTGGCATCGATGCGCATGCCAGGCTAGACGGTCGACGCGAGCAGTGGGAACGAAGGCGTGCTTTCCGGCATGAGACGCACCTCGGCGGCCATGCACATTCTCGTGAGGAACGTCCAGGGCCGCCGGGTTATGGTCGGCAAGCGCTACATCCCGTGTGTGGATGCTGCCGAACTGTTGTGACTCCGCCCCGTATCGGGGTTTCTCGCCGCCGCCAGGGGTGACGAAGGACAAGCCCTGCCCGTCTGCTTCAACGTATCGCCGGTGGTGTGGTTACGTTGCGACTCCTTGCCGCTTCCGTGCGGTGGGGTGAAACACTGGGCAGGCTCCGACAGAGAGCCCGGAGAGAACGGTCGACCCTGCGGGAGGGACACGGTGGAGTCTGGCGTTGCGGCGCGGGGCGCAAGCACGCGCGCGAAAGGCGGACGATCCCGGAGTAATGGGACGACCGAGGTCGATACGGCGGCGCTGAATCGTCTGCTGGTCGCTCTCGTCGCCATGCGGGACGGAAACTTCCGCAAGCGGCTCACGGTCTCCGGCGACGGCGTCATGTCGGAGATCGCGGCGGTGTTCAACGAGGTCGCCGACCGCAATCTGCATCTGACGGGTGAGCTGGCCCGGGTGCGCCGTGTCGTGGGGCGTGAGGGAAAGCTCACGGAGCGGCTGGAGGTCGGCGCCGCCGAGGGCTCCTGGGCCGCGGCGATCGACGCCTCGAACGCGCTGGTGGACGACCTCGTACGGCCGGTGTCCGAGGTGGGCCGGGTGCTGTCGGCGGTGTCCGAGGGCGACCTGGAACAGCGGATGGATCTGCGGTCGCGCAGTTCGGACAGTTCTTCGGAGCATCCCCTGAGGGGTGAGTTCCTGAAGGTCGGCCGGACGGTCAACGGGCTCGTGGACCAGCTCTCGGCCTTCACCGACGAGGTCACGCGGGTGGCCAGCGAGGTCGGTACGGAGGGCAAGCTCGGCGGTCAGGCGCGCGTGCGCGGAATGTCGGGTTCGTGGAAGGATCTGACGGAATCCGTCAATACGATGGCTTCCCGACTGACGGCCCAGGTACGTGACATCGCTCTCGTCACCACCGCGGTGGCCAAGGGTGATCTGTCGCGCAAGGTGACGGTCCATGTCGCCGGCGAGATGCTGGAGCTGAAGAACACCGTCAACACGATGGTCGACCAGCTCTCCTCGTTCGCCTCCGAGGTGACCCGGGTGGCTCGCGAGGTCGGCACGGAGGGCGAGCTCGGCGGCCAGGCACAGGTCCCCGGTGTGGCCGGCGTGTGGAAGGACCTGACGGACTCGGTCAACCTGATGGCCGGCAACCTCACCGCGCAGGTGCGGGGGATCGCCCAGGTCACCACCGCCGTCGCGAACGGCGACCTGTCCCAGAAGGTCACGGTCAGCGCGCGCGGCGAGGTGGCGCAGCTGGCCGACACCATCAACACCATGACCGAGACGCTGCGCACCTTCGCGGACGAGGTGACGCGGGTCGCCAACGAGGTCGGTGCCGAGGGGCAGCTGGGCGGTCAGGCGCAGGTGCCGGGCGCGGCGGGTACCTGGAAGGACCTCACCGACTCGGTGAACAACGCCTTCCGGAACCTGACCGGGCAGGTGCGGGACATCGCGCAGGTGACCACGGCGGTCGCCAACGGCGACCTGTCGCAGAAGGTCACCGTCGATGTGGCCGGTGAGATGCTGGAGTTGAAGAACACCGTCAACACGATGGTGGACCAGCTCTCCTCGTTCGGTGCCGAAGTCACGCGGGTGGCACGGGAGATCGGCGTCGAGGGCGAGCTGGGCGGCCAGGCCGCGGTGCCCGGCGCGGCGGGTACGTGGAAGGACCTGACGGACTCCGTCAACACCGCCTTCCGGAACCTGACCGGTCAGGTCCGCAACATCGCGCAGGTGACCACGGCGGTCGCCAACGGCGACCTGTCGCAGAAGGTCACCGTCGACGTCTCCGGCGAGATGCTCCAGCTGAAGAACACCGTGAACACCATGGTGGACCAGCTGTCGTCGTTCGCGGACCAGGTCACGCGGATGGCCAGGGACGTGGGCACGGAGGGCCGGCTGGGCGGTCAGGCGCGGGTGGACGGCGTCAGCGGTACGTGGAAGGAACTCACCGACTCCGTCAACTTCATGGCGGGGAACCTGACCTCGCAGGTGCGGCAGATCGCGCAGGTGACAACGGCGGTGGCGCGCGGCGACCTGTCGCAGAAGATCGACGTCGACGCGCGCGGCGAGATCCTGGAGCTGAAGAGCACCATCAACACGATGGTCGACCAGCTGTCCGCCTTCGCCGAGCAGGTGACCCGGGTCGCCCGGGAGGTCGGTACGGACGGCCGGCTGGGCGGCCAGGCGCAGGTGCCCGGCGTCGCCGGCGTGTGGCGCGATCTGACCGACTCGGTGAACGGCATGGCCGGCAACCTGACGGCCCAGGTCCGTAACATCGCCCAGGTCGCGACCGCGGTCGCGCGCGGCGACCTGTCGCAGAAGATCGACGTGGACGCCCGGGGTGAGATCCTGGAGCTGAAGAACACCCTGAACACCATGGTCGACCAGCTCTCGTCCTTCGCGGAGCAGGTCACCCGGGTCGCCCGCGAGGTGGGCACCGAGGGCATCCTGGGCGGACAGGCCGAGGTGCAGGGCGTCAGCGGTACGTGGAAGGACCTCACCCAGTCCGTCAACTTCATGGCGAACAACCTGACCTCGCAGGTGCGCAACATCGGCGAGGTGACCACGGCGGTCGCCCGCGGTGACCTCTCCAAGAAGATCACCGTCGACGCCAAGGGCGAGATCCTCGAACTCGTCACCACCGTGAACACGATGGTCGACCAGCTGTCGCTGTTCGCGGAGCAGGTGACGCGGGTCGCCCGCGAGGTCGGCACGGAGGGCCAACTGGGCGGCCAGGCACGGGTTCCGGGTGTCACCGGCATCTGGAAGGACCTCAGCGACAACGTCAACCTGATGGCCAACAATCTGACCATCCAGGTGCGGAACATCTCGCAGGTCTCGGCGGCGGTCGCCAACGGCGACCTGACGAAGAAGGTCACGGTCGAGGCGCGCGGCGAGGTCGCGCAGCTGGCCGACACCGTCAACACCATGGTCACCACGCTCTCGTCGTTCGCCGACGAGGTCACCCGCGTGGCCCGTGAGGTGGGCACCGACGGCATCCTGGGCGGCCAGGCCCGCGTCCCCGGCGTCGCCGGCACGTGGAAGGACCTCACCGAGTCGGTGAACTCCATGGCCAACAACCTCACCGGCCAGGTCCGCAACATCGCGATGGTCACCACCGCGGTCGCCAAGGGCGACCTGACCAAGAAGATCGACGTGGACGCGCGGGGCGAGATCCTGGCGCTGAAGACCACCATCAACACCATGGTCGACCAGCTGTCCTCGTTCGCCGAGCAGGTCACCAGGGTGGCTCGCGAGGTGGGTACGGAGGGCCAGCTCGGCGGTCAGGCGCAGGTGCGGGGCGTGGCCGGCACCTGGAAGGACCTGACGGAGTCGGTGAACGAGATGGCCGGCAACCTGACCCGTCAGGTGCGCGCCATCGCCGCGGTCGCCGCGGCCGTGACCCTCGGCGACCACAACGTCCGGATCGACGTGGACGCGGCCGGCGAGATCCTGGAACTCCAGGACAACGTCAACACCATGATCTCCACCCTCCGGGAGACCACCCTCGCCAACGAGGAACAGGACTGGCTCAAGGGCAACCTGGCCCGGATCTCCGGTCTGATGCAGGGCCGCCGCGACCTCAAGGACGTCGCCACCCTCATCATGAGCGAGCTGTCGCCCGCGGTCTCCGCGCAGCACGGCGCGTTCTTCCTCGCGGCGCAGCCCGACACCCGGGAGATCGGGGCGGACGGCGGCGAGCCGGGCGTGTACGAGCTGCGGCTGATGGGCTCGTACGGCTACGCCATGGGCGGCATGCCGACGACGTTCAGGCCCGGTGAGACGCTGATCGGGACGGCGGCCGAGGAGGGCCGCACGATCCTGGTGGAGAACGTGCCGTCCGGGTACCTCAAGATCGCCTCGGGTCTCGGGGAGGCGCCGCCGGCGAACATCATCGTGCTGCCGGTGCTCTTCGAGGACAAGGTGCTCGGCGTGATCGAGCTGGCGTCGTTCCAGCCGTTCACCCAGATCCAGAAGGACTTCCTCAGCCAGATCGCCGAGATGATCGCGACCAGCGTCAACACCATCTCGGTCAACACCAAGACCGAGGTGCTGCTCAAGCAGTCGCAGGAGCTGACCGAGCAACTGCGCGAGCGCTCGGCGGAGTTGGAGAGCCGGCAGAAGGCGCTGGAGCTGTCCAACTCCGAACTGGAGGAGAAGGCCGAGCAACTGCGGGCGCAGAACCGCGACATCGAGGTGAAGAACACCGAGATCGAGGAGGCGCGGCAGGTCCTGGAGGAGCGCGCCGAGCAGCTCGCGGTCTCGATGCGCTACAAGTCGGAGTTCCTGGCGAACATGTCGCACGAGCTGCGGACGCCGCTGAACTCGCTGCTGATCCTTGCCAAGCTGCTGGCCGACAACGCCGAGGGCAACCTCTCCCCGAAGCAGGTGGAGTTCGCCGAGACCATCCACGGCGCCGGCTCCGACCTGCTCCAGCTGATCAACGACATCCTCGACCTGTCCAAGGTCGAGGCCGGCAAGATGGACGTCAGCCCGACCCGGATCGCGCTGGTCCAGCTCGTCGACTACGTCGAGGCGACCTTCCGGCCGCTGACCGCCGAGAAGGGGCTGGACTTCTCCGTACGGGTCTCCCCGGAGCTGCCCGCCACACTGCACACCGACGAGCAGCGGCTCCTCCAGGTGCTGCGCAACCTGCTGTCGAACGCGGTGAAGTTCACCGACAGCGGCGCCGTGGAGCTGGTGATCCGGCCGGCCGGTGCGGACGTCCCGGTGGCCATCCGCGAGCAGTTGCTGGAGCACGGCTCGCTGCGCGACCCGGACGCCGACATGATCGCGTTCTCGGTGACCGACACCGGCATCGGCATCGCGTCCAGCAAGATGCGGGTCATCTTCGAGGCGTTCAAGCAGGCGGACGGCACCACCAGCCGCAAGTACGGCGGTACCGGCCTGGGCCTGTCCATCAGCCGGGAGATCGCCCGGCTGCTGGGCGGCGAGATCCACGCCCAGAGCGAGCCCAACCGCGGTTCCACCTTCACGCTGTACCTGCCGCACAACCCCGGCGGGCTGCCGCCGCAGGGCTACCCGCAGCTGGTCGCCGGGGGACTGGCGATGGACGCGGAGGCGCGGGAGACCGAGGCCGGGAGCCAGGAGAGCGAGGAGCCGCAGCGCGACCGGAGCCCCGGCGGCAGCCTGGGCAGGCGGCGGCGCCGGGCGGTTTCTGCCACGCCCCGGCGGTTCGCGCTGCCCGGCCAGCCCTCGTCCACGGCGCAACAGCCCCAGGCGGCGCCGCAGTCCGCCCAGCAGCCGGCCGAGGAGCCCTGGCTCGGCAACGGCCAGGACCTGGTCGACCCGGGCTTCGGCGGCGGCTTCCACGGCGAGAAGGTGCTGATCGTCGACGACGACATCCGCAACGTCTTCGCGCTCACCAGCGTCCTGGAGCAGCACGGGCTCTCGGTGCTGTACGCCGAGAACGGCCGGGAGGGCATCGAGGTGTTGGAGCAGCACGACGACATCGTGCTGGTCCTGATGGACATCATGATGCCGGAGATGGACGGCTATGCGACGACCTCCGCGATCCGGCGGATGCCGCAGTTCGCCGGGCTGCCGATCATCGCGCTGACCGCGAAGGCGATGAAGGGCGACCGGGAGAAGAGCATCGACTCCGGGGCCTCCGACTATGTGACCAAGCCGGTGGATACCGATCATCTGCTGTCGGTCATGGAGCAATGGATGCGCGCGAGGTGACGGGGCGTCCAGTATGGAGCCGGAAGGGGATCATCGCGTTGCTGACTGAGTGTGGCCGTAGACGTGTGGAACCGCGGGATTCGGGGAACCTTCTCGTCTCTCGCTGCGTTTCTGCTACGTGCACAGTGACATCGCGGTGACAGGGTGTGGCGACAGGCGGGGTGCAGCTACCATGACCGGCACAAGGACGGGCGGCGTGACGGAGTCGTCCCCTGGGGCGGCGTCCGGTTCGATGCCGGGGCGAGGAGGACGGGCCATGGTGCAGAAGGCCAAGATCCTCCTGGTCGATGACCGGCCGGAGAATCTGCTGGCGCTGGAGGCGATCCTCTCTGCGCTCGATCAGACACTGGTGCGGGCATCGTCCGGGGAGGAAGCGCTCAAGGCACTGCTCACCGACGACTTCGCGGTGATTCTGCTCGATGTGCAGATGCCGGGGATGGACGGATTCGAGACCGCCGCGCACATCAAGCGGCGGGAGCGCACCCGGGACATCCCGATCATCTTCCTCACGGCCATCAACCACGGTCCGCACCACACCTTCCGCGGCTATGCGGCCGGTGCGGTCGACTACATCTCCAAGCCGTTCGACCCGTGGGTGCTGCGCGCCAAGGTCTCGGTCTTCGTCGAGCTGTACATGAAGAACTGCCAACTCCGCGAGCAGGCTTCGCTGCTGAGGCTCCAGCTGGAGGGCGGCCGGCAGAGCGTCGGCGAGACCAAGGAGTCCGCGGGGCTGCTCGCCGAGCTCTCCGCGCGGCTGGCGGCCGTCGAGGAGCAGGCCGAGGCGCTCTCCAAACAGCTGGACGAGACCGCGGACGCCGCGGCGGTGGCCACCGCCGCGCATCTGGAGCGCAAGCTGACCGGGCTGCGCCGGGCCCTGGATGCCCTGGAGCCGGGCTCGGGGGCGGCGGCGGGCTGACGGGCCGTACGGACGCGCGCTGACGGCCCTTCAGGAGACCGGCGCGCGACACGGATGGGTGAAGCGCCGTGCGCTCGTGCCACGCCGGTCGGCGCCTGTAACCTCGTCGCCATGGCCTCACGTACGTCCGGCAAGGGAACCCAGCGCACGGCAGGCCCCTCGAAGCCGCGCGCCGGACAGTCCGGGGGCGCCGCGAGGAAGACCGCCGCCAAGAAGGCATCCGCGAAGCAGCCGCCGGCCAAGAAGACCGCGGCGGCGAAGAAGGCCCCGGCCAGGAAGGCGCCCGCCAAGAAGGCCGCGCCGAAGCCGGCGCCGTCGCCGACCGGCGGTGTCTACCGCCTCGCCCGCGCCTGCTGGCTCGGCGCCGCGCACGGTGTCGGGGCGGTGTTCCGCGGCTTCGGGCGCGGCGCCAAGAACCTCGACCCGGCGCACCGCAAGGACGGGCTGGCGCTGCTGCTGCTCGGACTGGCGCTGGTCATCGCGGCCGGTACGTGGTCCAACCTCTCCGGGCCGGTCGGCCATCTCGTCGAGCTGCTGGTGACCGGCGCCTTCGGGCGGCTCGACCTGGTCGTACCGATCCTGCTCGGCGGCATCGCGGTACGGCTGATCCGCCATCCCGAGCGGCCGGAGGCCAACGGCCGGATCGTCATCGGGCTGTCCGCGCTGGTCATCGGCGTGCTCGGGCAGGTCGCGATGGCGTGCGGGTCCCCGGGGCGGGGCGACGGGCTCGCCGCCATACAGGACGCCGGCGGCTATGTCGGCTGGGCCGCGTCCAAGCCGCTGATCTTCACCGTCGGACAGACCCTGGCGGTGGCGCTGCTGGTGCTGCTGACCGTCTTCGGGCTGCTGGTGGTGACCGCGACGCCGGTGAACGCCATTCCGCAGCGGCTGAAGGCGCTCGCCGTCCGGCTGGGCGTGCTGGAGACCGCGGACGGCGGGGAGGCCGGGCCGTTCGGCGAGGAGCCGGCGGAGTACGCCGAGGAGTGGCGCGAGCAGCCGGCCCGCAGGCCGCGGCGCGGTGCCGCGGACGGCTCGCCGGACCCGGACGTCATGGAGGAGGCGGCGCTGGCCCGCCGCCGCCCGCGCCGGGCCGTCGTACCGCCCGCCGACCGGGAGATGGACGCGGTGGACGTCGCCGCCGCGGCCGCCGCCGCGCTGGACGGCGCGGTGCTGCACGGCGTCCAGCCCTCGCCGCTGGTCGCGGACCTCAGCAGTGGGATCTCCGGTGAGCGCGGCACGGACACCGGGGCGGACAGCGGCTCGGTGCCGCCGGCGCGGGGCGCGGAGCCGTCCGCTTCCGAGGAGGAGCCGGGACGGTACGTGCCGGACCTGACCAAGGCGCCGGTGGACTTCACGAAGGCCGCGCCGGAGCCGTCCGGCGATCTGCCGCCGCGCGCCGAACAGCTCCAGCTCTCCGGCGACATCACCTACTCCCTGCCGTCCCTCGACCTGCTGTCGCGGGGCGGCCCCGGCAAGACCCGCAGCGCCGCGAACGACGCGATAGTGGCCGCACTGACCAACGTCTTCCAGGAGTTCAAGGTCGACGCCTCGGTCACCGGCTTCACCCGCGGCCCGACGGTCACCCGCTACGAGGTCGAACTCGGCCCGGCCGTCAAGGTCGAGAAGATCACCGCGCTGGCCAAGAACATCGCGTACGCGGTGGCCAGTCCGGACGTCCGCATCATCAGCCCGATCCCCGGCAAGTCCGCGGTCGGCATCGAGATCCCCAACACCGACCGCGAGATGGTCAACCTCGGCGACGTGCTGCGGCTGGCCGACGCGGCGGGCGACGAGCACCCGATGCTGGTGGCGCTCGGCAAGGACGTCGAGGGCGGCTACGTCATGGCCAACATGGCGAAGATGCCGCACATCCTCGTCGCCGGTGCGACCGGTTCCGGCAAGTCCTCCTGCATCAACTGCCTGATCACCTCGGTCATGGTGCGGGCCACGCCGGAGGACGTGCGGATGGTGCTGGTCGACCCCAAGCGGGTCGAGCTGACCGCGTACGAGGGCATCCCGCACCTGATCACGCCGATCATCACCAACCCCAAGCGGGCCGCCGAGGCGCTCCAGTGGGTGGTGCGCGAGATGGACCTGCGCTACGACGACCTCGCCGCGTACGGCTACCGGCACATCGACGACTTCAACGAGGCGGTGCGCAACGGCAAGGTCAGCCCGCCCGCGGGCAGTGAGCGGGAGCTGGCGCCGTATCCGTACCTGCTGGTGATCGTCGACGAGCTGGCCGACCTGATGATGGTGGCGCCGCGCGACGTGGAGGACTCCATCGTCCGCATCACCCAGCTGGCGCGCGCGGCCGGTATCCATCTGGTGCTGGCCACCCAGCGCCCGTCCGTCGACGTCGTGACCGGCCTGATCAAGGCGAACGTGCCGTCCCGGCTGGCGTTCGCGACGTCCTCGCTCGCCGACAGCCGGGTCATCCTCGACCAGCCGGGCGCCGAGAAGCTGATCGGCAAGGGCGACGGGCTGTTCCTGCCGATGGGCGCCAACAAGCCGGTGCGGATGCAGGGTGCGTTCGTCACCGAGGCCGAGGTGTCCGCCATCGTCCAGCACTGCAAGGACCAGATGGCGCCGGTCTTCCGGGACGACGTCACCGTCGGCAGCGCGAAGAAGAAGGAGATCGACGAGGACATCGGCGACGACCTCGATCTGCTGTGCCAGGCCGCGGAGCTGGTGGTGTCCACCCAGTTCGGGTCGACGTCCATGCTCCAGCGCAAGCTGCGGGTGGGCTTCGCCAAGGCCGGGCGGCTGATGGACCTGATGGAGTCGCGGAACATCGTCGGCCCGAGCGAGGGCTCCAAGGCGCGCGACGTGTTGGTGAAGCCGGATGAATTGGACGGCGTGCTGGCGGTCATCCGCGGGGAGGCTATCGAGTAGCACGCGCGTACGGGTTCACCCGTTCGTGGCGGCAGGCAACCGTTTCTTCTGCCGATACGTCAAGGTGAGGGAGGCGTGGGAACGATGCTTCATCCTCCGGCCCCGGGGCAGTGTGGCGGGGCGTTCTGATGGCGTACAAACCCGGCTCTCCCGCTTGCCCGACCCTTTCGCTCCACCCCTAGACTGAACTTCCAGCAGGTGGCTACACGCTCGAAAGGCGCCCCCGTGTCCATCGGCAACTCCCCCGAAGACGACCGGCCTTCCGCTGGTCCTCCCGAAGAGGACCGGCCGTCCGCCGGCCAGGACCGGCCTTCGGTCGGTCGAGCCCTCCAGCAGGCCCGTATCGGACTGGGACTGACCGTTGAAGAGGTCAGTACGACGACACGGGTGCGGATCCCCATCGTGCATGCGATCGAGCAGGACGACTTCTCGCGCTGCGGTGGTGACGTCTACGCGCGCGGACACATCAGAACACTCGCCCGCGCCGTCTCCCTCGACCCCCAACCCCTGATCGCCCGCTACGACGCCGAGCACGGCGGCCGGCCCGCGCCGACGGCCGCCGCCCCGCTCTTCGAGGCGGAGCGGATCCGCTCGGAGCCGCGGCGCCCCAACTGGACCGCCGCGATGGTCGCGGCGATCGTCGCCGTCGTCGGCTTCGTCGGCTTCACGCTCTTCAGCGGCGGCGACAAGCACGGCAGCGGGCCGGTCGCGGCCGACACCGCCAAGGCCGACCGGCCCGGCCCGTCGCGCACCATCCACCCCTCCCAGCCCCAGCCCGCGCGGCCCCGCCCGCAGCCGTCCGACAGCGCCATCGCCGGACTGCCCAAGGACCAGGTCACGATCAAGGTGACCGCCAAGGACGGCCAGAGCTGGATCTCCGCCAAGGACGCCGACGGCAACCTCCTGCAGGACGGGCTGCTCAAGCAGGGCGAGTCGAAGACGCTCACCGACAAGAAGCGGATCGATCTTGTCGTCGGCAACGCCGGTGCCGTACAGCTGTACGTCAACGGCAAGGAGGTCAAGAAGGTCGGTGACGAGGGCTCCGTGGAGCGTCTGAGCTACACACCGGGAGACCCGCAGGCGGGCTGAGGCCGACCGCACGCGGGGGTGTCCGCCGCACGGCCCGGGCGTCCGGTGCCGGCGGCGGAGACCTGCGCGCCATAGGGGTGGCCGGGACGAAGTAGGCTGAGCCCTATGCCCGAACGCCGTACCGTCGCCCTTGTCACTCTTGGCTGCGCCCGTAACGAGGTGGACTCGGAGGAGCTCGCAGGCCGCTTGGCAGCGGACGGCTGGGAGCTCGTCGAGGAAGCCGCCGACGCGGATGTGGCCGTCGTCAACACCTGCGGCTTCGTCGAGGCCGCCAAGAAGGACTCCGTCGACGCCCTGCTGGAAGCCAACGACCTCAAGGACCATGGCCGGACCCAGGCCGTCGTCGCCGTCGGCTGCATGGCCGAGCGCTACGGCAAGGAGCTCGCCGAGGCGCTGCCGGAGGCGGACGGCGTGCTCGGCTTCGACGACTACAGCAACATCTCCGACCGGCTCCAGACGATCCTCAGCGGCGGCGTCCACGCCGCGCACACCCCGCGCGACCGCCGCAAGCTGTTGCCGATCAGCCCGGCCGAGCGCCAGGACGCCGCCGGGGTCGCGCTGCCCGGCCACGCCCAGGCGGATGCCGAGGAGCCGGCGGCCCCGCCGCAGGACCTGCCCGAGGGCGTCGCGCCAGCCTCCGGGCCGAGGGCGCCGCTGCGCCGCAGGCTGGGCAGCGAGCCGGTCGCCTCGGTGAAGCTGGCCTCGGGCTGCGACCGGCGCTGCTCGTTCTGCGCGATCCCGTCCTTCCGCGGCTCGTTCATCTCCCGCCGGCCCTCCGACGTGCTCGGCGAGACCCGCTGGCTGGCGGAGCAGGGCGTCAAGGAGGTCATGCTGGTCTCCGAGAACAACACCTCGTACGGCAAGGACCTCGGCGACATCCGGCTGCTGGAGACGCTGCTGCCGGAGCTGGCCGCGGTGGACGGCATCGAGCGGATCCGGGTCAGCTACCTGCAGCCCGCCGAGATGCGGCCCGGTCTGATCGACGTGCTGACCGGCACCGACAAGGTGGCGCCCTACTTCGACCTGTCCTTCCAGCACTCGGCGCCCGGGGTGCTGCGTGCGATGCGCCGCTTCGGCGACACCGACCGCTTCCTGGAGCTGCTGGAGACCATCCGCACGAAGGCGCCGCAGGCCGGGGCCCGGTCCAACTTCATCGTGGGCTTCCCGGGCGAGTCGGAGAGCGACCTGGCGGAGCTGGAGCGGTTCCTCGGCGAGGCCCGGCTGGATGCCATCGGCGTCTTCGGCTACTCCGACGAGGACGGCACCGAGGCCGCCTCCTACGAGGACAAGGTCGACCCGGACGTGGTCGCCGAGCGGCTGTCGCGGGTGTCCCGGCTCGCCGAGGAGCTGACCGCGCAGCGGGCGGCCGAGCGGGTCGGCGAGACGGTGCGGGTGCTGGTGGACCGGATCGACGACGAGGACGACGGCGTCGTCGGGCGGACCGCGCACCAGGCGCCGGAGACCGACGGGGTCACGCTGCTCACGGGCGGCCAGGACCTGCGGCCCGGTCGTATGGTCGAAGCGAAGGTGGTCGCGAGCGAGGGAGTGGACCTCGTGGCGGAGGTGCTGTCGGTGGACGGTACGGGGTGTACCGAGGAGGCGGGCAGATGAGCGGAGCCTCGGCTTCCGCCGCCGGGGGGCCGCGCACCGCGCCGGCCGTCCGGCAGGCCGGGCTGTGGAACATCGCCAACGTCCTGACGATGCTGCGGCTGCTGCTGGTCCCGGCGTTCGTCCTGCTGCTGGTGCACGACGGCGGCGCGAACCCGGCCTGGCGCGCGTTCGCCTGGGCGGCCTTCGCCATCGCCATGATCACCGATGTCTTCGACGGGCATCTGGCGCGCACGTACAACCTGGTCACGGACTTCGGCAAGATCGCCGACCCGATCGCGGACAAGGCGATCATGGGTGCGGCGCTGATCTGCCTCTCGATGCTGGGGGATCTGTCCTGGTGGGTGACGGGCGTGATCCTCTTCCGGGAGCTGGGCATCACGCTGATGCGGTTCTGGGTGATCAAGCACGGTGTGATTCCGGCCAGCCGCGGCGGCAAGATCAAGACATTGGCGCAGGGCACCGCCGTGGGCATGTACGTCCTGGTGCTGACCGGTCCACTGGCGACCTTCCGCTGGTGGGTGATGGCGGTGGCCGTGGTGCTGACGGTCGTCACCGGGCTCGACTACGTACGGCAGGCCGTGGTGCTGCGCCGGGCCGGGCTGGCCAGGGAGCGGACGGAGCAGGCCGAGAGAGCCGAGCGGGCCGAGAGGGCCGAGAGGAACACCGAGCGGTGAGCGGGCCGGGTTCTGTGGCGGCCGGGGCGCTGGAGGTGCTCGCCGGGCGGCGGCAGAGCCTGGCCGTGGCCGAATCGCTGACCGGCGGACTGGTCGCCGGCGAGCTGACCGCGGTGCCCGGGGCGTCGCGGGTGGTGCGCGGCTCCGTGACGGCGTACGCCACCGAGCTCAAGCGGGAGCTGCTGGGCGTGGACGGTGCGCTGCTGGCCGCGCGCGGGGCCGTGGACGGCGAGGTCGCGCGGCAGATGGCGCGCGGGGTGCGGCGGGTGCTCGGCGCCGACTGGGGCATCGCCACCACGGGCGTCGCCGGGCCGGAGCCCCAGGACGGGCAGCCCGTGGGCACGGTGTACGTAGCCGTCCAGGGGCCGGACGGTGACGGAGAGGTACGACGGCTGGCACTGGCGGGGGATCGCGACCGGATCCGTCGTGACAGTGTCCAAGCCGTGCTCGCACTGCTGTTGAGCGAACTCACAGAAAATGCGCGGGCACAGGATACGGAACAACACGGGGGGAATGGATGTTTGCAGCCATGAGTGAACACGAACTCGCTCCCGGCACGGCCACGGCCCGAGGCGGTACGGTGGGGCGAGAAGGATCCGGATCCGAGGTCCGAGGAGGGAGCCAGCGATGATTCTGCTTCGTCGCCTGCTGGGTGACGTGCTGCGCCGACAGCGTCAGCGCCAAGGCCGCACCCTGCGCGAGGTCTCGTCCTCCGCCCGGGTGTCGCTCGGCTATTTGTCCGAGGTCGAGAGGGGGCAGAAGGAGGCGTCCTCCGAACTGCTCTCGGCGATCTGTGACGCACTGGATGTGCGCATGTCCGAGCTCATGCGAGAGGTCAGCGACGAGCTGGCGCTCGCCGAGCTGGCCGCGTCCGCGGCTGCGAGTGACACGGTGCCGGCACCGGTGCGGCCAAAGCTCAACTCGGTGTCCGTCACGTCCCTGGCCGGTGTGCCCGAGGAGCGCGTGACCATCAAGCCCCCGGCCGACGTCGTGGATGTCGTCGCGGCCTGACACCGCAGTTCGTACGTGATCGGAGCCCCGGCGGG
>NZ_JBNHIN010000062.1:8572-21314 GCF_050054615.1 Streptomyces sp. YGL11-2 | reverse complement strand
CGCTGCCCGCCTTGGCTCCGTGCTGTCCGGGCGGGCAGCGGCCGGGTGCCCGGGCGGACCCGCTGGGCTGCTCGGAGCAGCGGGTTGGCCCGTACGATGGGCTAAATCGGTTTTTTCGGAACATTCGCCTGAATATCCTTGAATGCGCCTGAAAAGGAGTAGCCGGATGTCTGTCGTCACGAGCACCCTCTCCGTTGAAGCCCGTACCGTCGTCGGGAACGCCCTCCAGGGAGCCCTGGTCGACCTGGTGGACCTCGGCCTCGTCGCCAAGCAGGTGCACTGGAACGTCGTCGGGCCGCGGTTCCGCCCCGTCCACCTCCAGCTCGACGAGGTCGTCGACACCGCGCGGGAGCACGCGGACACGGTGGCCGAGCGGGCCTCGGCGATCGGGGTGCCCCCGGACGGCCGGTCGGCCACGGTCGCCAAGACCAGCGGCATCCAGGAGGTCGGGGACGGCTGGATCAAGGACGGTGACGCGGTCCGGACGCTGGTGGACGCGCTCGGCGCGGTCATCGGGCGGATGCGGGAGCGGATCACCGCCACCGCCGAGCCCGACCCCGTCAGCCAGGACATTCTCATCGGGCTGACCGCCGACCTGGAGAAGCACCATTGGATGTTCCAGGCCGAGGCCCACTGACCTTGTCCGCCGTGGGTCGTGTCGTGCGCCCTGGGGCTTGCGGCATGGTGTGCGCGCCGGGCGTGCGACGGTGCGCTCTGCCGCCGGGCCGTGGGCCCGTCTAACGTCGGCCCCCGAGGAGGCAGGCATGGCGTGGCGCGACTTCATGGCGCGCGGACCGGACGGGCGGATGCCGGCCCGCAGTCCGGGGCCGCGGTTCGCGCCGGGCCGCCGGATACCCGCGGCCCTCGTCGGGGGGCTGTGGTGGTGGGCGGCGGTCCGGATGGCGCTGTGGCCGCACTCGGCCGGGCCGGTGGAGGGCGCCGTGGTCATGGGCGGCTGGGGGCTGAGTCTGCTGCCGGTGCACTGCGTGCCGTGGGCGGGGCGGCGCGAGCGGGCGAAGCGGGGCCCGGGGATGCACAGGGGGTCGATCACCAGGGCATGGCGACGCCGCCGTTGGGGCGGAGGATCTGGCCGGTCGTGAAGGACGAGGCGTCCGAAGCCAGGTGGAGCACGGCATGGGCGATCTCGTCGGGCTCGCCGACCCTGCCCAGCGGGGACATCCGGGCCATGGGAGCCTCGGCCCGCTCCTGGTCCTCGGCGGTGTGGCGCTCGGTCATCGGCGTACGGATCCAGCCCGGGGCGACGGCGTTGACGCGGATCCCGTGCCGGCCGACCTCGGTGGCCAGGGTCCTGGTGAGCTGGACGACGGCGGCCTTGGCGGCGCTGTAGCAGAGGAGGCCGGGGGCGCCGGTGTCGATCGCGCCGGAGGACATGGTGATGATGCTGCCCGGCGTGCCGGTGGCGATCATGGCGCGGGCCGCTTCCCGGCAGCTGTGCAGGACGCCCTTGAAGTTGGTGTTCCAGACCCGGTCCAGATCCGCTTCGTCGGTGTCCAGGACGGGGGCGGAGTGCATGATTCCGGCGATGGCGGCCAGCACGTCCAGGCGGCCGGAGGCGCGGCGGGCGGCGTCGACGACGGCGGTGATCTCCGCGCGCCGGGTGACGTCGACGCGGTGGGCCTGCGCGCGGCCGCCGGACGCGGTGATGGCCGCCGCGGTGTCCCGCACTCCCCGCTCGTCGAGGTCCGCGCAGTGGACGGTGGCGCCGGCCTCGGCGAGGAGGACGGCACAGGCGCGGCCGATGCCCCCGGCGGCGCCGGTGACGATCGCGGTGCGGCCCGTGAGGTCGTATGCGGCGAGGGGCATGGGGTGAGGGTAGGGACGTACCTGACGATGCGTCAATTGGTGTGCGGGGGCGGGCTGTCGGGCCGGTCGTCGGCTTCCGGTGGGAGCGGCTGGCAGGTGGGGCACCAGTACGTGACGCGCTCCTCGGGGGTGCGGCCCTGTTCGGCGGTGCGGACCGGCGTACCGCAGCGCAGGCAGGGGCGGCCGGCGCGGCCGTAGACCCACAGGCGGCGGTCGGGGCGCGGGCTCGCGGTGGTGACCCGGGCCGGGCGCTGCTTGTTGGCTTCCAGGAGCTTCTTGGCGAGCGCCGGGGCGCGCTCGGGGTCGGCGAGGTCGCCGACCGGGAGCCAGGGCGAGGCGCGGAGCAGGAAGCAGAGTTCGGACTTGTAGACGTTGCCGATGCCGGCGAGGGTGCGCTGGTCCAGCAGCGCCTCACCGAGGGGGCGGCCCGGCGCCGCGAGCAGCCGGCGCAGGGCTTCGGCGGGGTCCCAGTCGGGGCCGAGGAGGTCGGGGCCCAGATGGCCGGTGACCCGGGACTCGTCGGCGGTGCGCAGCAGGTCGAGGACGGGGAGGCGGTAGCCGACGGCGGTGTGCGCGGCGGTGCCGAGGACGGCCCGGATCTGGTGGGCGGGGCCGCCGCGCCAGCGTTCGTCGGGGGCGTAGATCTTCCAGGCGCCGTCCATCCGCAGATGGGAGTGCAGGGTGAGGCCGCCCTCGAAGCGGGTGAGCAGATGCTTGCCGCGGGGCACCACCTCCAGTACCTCGCGGCCGGTCAGATCCACCGTCGCGAGCCGGGGGACGCGCAGGTCGCAGCGGGTCAGCCGGCTGCCGGCCAGGGCCTCCTGGAGGCGCCGGGCCAGCCGCCAGACGGTGTCACCTTCGGGCATGGGGCCATCATGCACGCTGCGGCGGATGGCCGGCGGCCCGCGCCCGGTCCGCCGGCCCGCCGAGGGTCAGCCGCGCAGCCGCAGGCCGCGTGGGGTCGGATGGAAGCCGGCGGCCTCCAATATCGGGGCGAACGGGGAGGTCAGGGCGGCGGTGCCGTTGATCCGCTCGGTGGTGATCGTGCCGAGCGCGCCGGCCCGGGCCGCGTCGGTGAGGGCGGCGACGGCGGGCTGGATGCGAGGGTCGGTGGCGGCGTCGGCCGGGTCGCCGAGCGGCCAGAGGAGCAGGGTCTTGCCGCCGCGCTCCATATAGAGCGCCAGCTCCCCGTCGACCAGCGCGACCAGGGAACCCGCCTTGCGGCCCGGCTTGTGGGTCGAGCCCTCGGGCGGATCGGGCCAGGGCAGCGCGGCGCCGTACGCGTTGGCGGGGTCGGCGGCGGCCAGGACGAGGGCGCGCGGCGGGCCGTCGCGGCGGTCGGGCGCCGGTGCGCCGTCCGGGAGCACGGCGTCGGCGGTGCGCTCCCGCCGGCTGCTGACCGCGCGCAGCCGGTCCACCGCACCGTCCATCGCGAACTGGGCGGCGCCCAGCCCCTCGACGACATAGCCGCGGCGGGCCTGCCCGGACTCCTCGAAGGCGGACAGTACGCGGTAGGCGGCGGAGAAGCCGCCCGCGACGCCCTCGGCGGCGACCGCGCCGCGGGTGACGATGCCGTGCCGGTCCAGGAGCGTACGGGCCAGGGCGTGGGCCCGGTGGGTGGGGTCGGGCTCGGGGGCGGGCAGCAGCGACCACCGGCCGCCGACCGTGGGCGGGCCGGAGCGGGAGGCGGTGGGCCGGCCGGCCGCCGCGGTCAGCGAGCCGTACCGGGCCCGGGGGACGGCGCGGCGGGCGCGATGGGCGGTGGAGCCCGCCGTGCGGCCGGAGCCGAGGAGGGCGCGGAGCGGGGCGAGGGTGTCGTTGGTGAGCCTCCCCGACCAGGCCAGATCCCAGATGGCGTCGGCGAGTTGGGGATCCGTGGCGTCGGGGTGGGTGGTGGCGCGGACCTGGTCGGCGATCTGCCGGAAGAACAGGCCGTAACCGGGGGCGAGGGCGGCCAGCACGGAGTCGTGCAACGCGGTCAGCTCCAGGGGGAGCGGCGGCTGGAGCAACAGGGGCGCGGAGTCGGCGAGATGGAGACAGAGCCAGCCGTCCTTGCCGGGGAGGGCGCCGGCGCCGGCCCACAACACCTCGCCGGTGGCGGTGAGTTCGTCCAGCAGGGAAGGAGAGTATCCGCCGACGCGGGACGGCAGCACCAGCTTCTCCAGGGCGGAGGCGGGCACCGGCGCGCCCTGGAGCTGCTCGACGGCGCGCACCAGGCCGTCGATGCCGCGCAGGCCGTACGCACCGACGGGCGCGGCGGCGGGCGCACCGGTGGCCGGCGCCGGGCGCGGCGGGCCGACCTGCTGCCACTGGGGGAGGAAGGCGGCGAGCGCGGCCGGCGGCACCGGCTCCAACTCCTCGCGCAGCGCGGCCAGCGAGCGGCGGCGCAGCCGGCGCAGCACCTGGGCGTCGCACCACTCCTGGCCGATGCCGGCGGGGTGGAACTCGCCCTGGACGACCCGGCCGGCGGCGGCGAGGCGGTGCAGCGCGCCGTCCGTGACGGCCGGGCCGAGGCCGAAGCGGGCGGCGGCCTGCTCGGACGTGAACGGGCCGTGGGTGCGGGCGTAACGGGACAGCAGATCGCCCAACGGGTCCTTGACCGGCTCGGTGAAGGACTCCGGGACGCCGACCGGCAGCGCCGTGCCCAGCGCGTCCCGCAGCCGCCCGGCGTCCTCGACGGCGGCCCAGTGGTCGGCGCCGGCGATCCGCACCCGGATGGCGCGGCGGGCGGCGGCCAGCTCCCGCGGCCAGGCCGGATCCGCGCCGCGCTCGGTCAGCTCCCCGTCGGTCAGCGGCCCCAGCAGCCGCAGCAGGTCGGCGACGCCCTCGGTGTCCTTGGCGCGCCGGTCCTCCGTACGCCACTGCAGCTCGCGCTCCAGCTCGGCCAGCACCTCCGCGTCCAGCAGCTCGCGCAGCTCGGCCTGGCCCAGCAGCTCGGCCAGCAGCCGGGAATCCAGCGAGAGCGCGGCGGCGCGGCGCTCGGCCAGGGGGGAGTCGCCCTCGTACAGGAACTGGGCGACATAGCCGAACAGCAGCGAGCGGGCGAACGGGGACGGCTCGGGGGTGGTCACCTCGACCAGGCGGACCCGGCGGGCCTCGATGTCGCCCATCAGCTCCGCCAGGCCCGGCACGTCGAAGACGTCCTGGAGGCATTCGCGGACCGCCTCCAGCACGATGGGGAAGGACCCGAACTCGCTTGCCACCTGGAGGAGCTGGGCGGCGCGCTGGCGCTGCTGCCACAGCGGCGTGCGCTTGCCGGGGCTGCGGCGGGGCAGCAGCAGGGCGCGTGCCGCGCACTCCCGGAAGCGGGAGGCGAACAGCGCGGAGCCGCCGACCTGGTCCGTGACGAGCTGGTCGACCTCGCCACGGTCGAAGACGACATCGGCGGCCCCCACGGGGGACCGCTCCGGGTCGTACTCCGGGCGGTCGGCCGAACCGCCGAAGCCGGTGTCGCCGTCGAGGAGGTCCAGGCCCATCAGATCGGCGTCCGGCAGCCGCAGCACGATGCCGTCGTCGGCGTGCATCACCTGGGCGTCCATGCCGTGGCGCTCGGCGAGCCGGGCGCCGAGGGCCAGCGCCCACGGGGCGTGCACCTGCGCGCCGAAGGGAGAGTGGACGACGATCCGCCAGTCGCCCAGCTCGTCGCGGAAGCGCTCGACGACGATCGTGCGGTCGTCCGGGACATGGCCGCAGGACTGCCGCTGCTCGGTGAGATAGCCCAGGACGTTGGAGACGGCCCAGTCGTCGAGCCCGGCGGCGGCCAGCCGGGCGCCGGCGTCCTCCGGGGACAGCGAGCCGATCTCCCGGAGGAAGGCGCCCAGTGCGCGGCCCAGTTCGAGCGGACGGCCGAGCTGGTCGCCCTTCCAGAAGGGCAGCCGGCCGGGGACTCCGGGGGCGGGGGTGACCAGGACCCGGTCGCGGGTGATGTCCTCGATGCGCCAGGACGTCGTGCCGAGCGTGAAGACGTCGCCGACGCGGGATTCGTAGACCATCTCCTCGTCGAGCTCGCCCACCCGTCGCCCGCCACCGCCCTTGCCGGAGTCGCCCGCCAGGAAGACGCCGAACAGGCCGCGGTCCGGGATCGTGCCGCCGGACGTCACGGCCAGGCGCTGGGCGCCGGGGCGGCCGGTGACCGTCTGCGCGACGCGGTCCCAGACGACGCGCGGGCGCAGCTCGGCGAAGGCGTCGGAGGGATAGCGGCCGGCGAGCATGTCCAGGACGGCGGTGAACGCGGACTCGGGGAGCGACGCGAACGGGGCCGCCCGGCGGACCACGGTCAGCAGCTCCCCGACATCCCAGGTGTCCATCGCGGCCATCGCCACCAGCTGCTGGGCCAGCACGTCCAGCGGATTGGCGGGCACCCGCAGCGCCTCGATGGCGCCCGTGCGCATCCGCTCCGTCACCACCGCCGCCTGCACCAGATCGCCCCGGTACTTGGGGAAGACGATGCCCGTCGACACCGCGCCGACCTGGTGGCCGGCCCGGCCGACCCGCTGGAGACCGGAGGCGACCGACGGCGGCGACTCCACCTGGACGACCAGATCGACCGCGCCCATGTCGATGCCCAGCTCCAGACTGGAGGTGGCGACCACGGCCGGCAGCCGGCCGGCCTTCAAGTCCTCCTCCACCTGGGCGCGTTGCTCCTTGGAGACGGAACCGTGGTGGGCGCGGGCCAGCAGGGGCGGCGCGCCCTTGGCGGCACCGGACTCGGCCATCAGCTCCGCGGGGGAGTGGTGCTCGGGCAGCGCTGCTCCGACCGTGCGCTCGTACGCGATCTCGTTGAGGCGGTTGCACAGCCGCTCGGCCAGGCGGCGGGAGTTGGCGAAGACGATGGTGGAACGGTGCGCCTGGACGAGGTCGGCGATCCGCTCCTCCACCTGGGGCCAGATGGACGGCTTCTCGCCCGTGTCGCCCTCCTGGACGGGGGAGCCGCCCAGCTCTCCCATGTCCTCCACCGGGACGACCACCGACAGGTCGAACCGCTTCGCGGACGGCGGCTGGACGATCTCCACCCGGCGCCGCGGGGAGAGATAGCGGGCCACCTCCTGCACCGGGCGGACCGTCGCCGACAGCCCGATCCGGCGGGCCGGGCGGGCGAGCAGCTCGTCCAGCCGCTCCAGGGAGAGCGCCAGATGCGCACCGCGCTTCGTGCCGGCGACGGCGTGCACCTCGTCCAGGATGACCGTCTCGACGCCGGCCAGCGCCTCCCGGGCCGAGGACGTCAGCATCAGGAACAGCGACTCGGGGGTCGTGATGAGGATGTCCGGCGGGCGACTCGCCAGTGAGCGCCGCTCGGCGGGCGGGGTGTCCCCGGAGCGGATGCCCACCCGGATGTCCGGCTCCGGCAGCCCGAGGCGGACCGACTCCTGGCGGATCCCGGTCAGCGGGCTGCGCAGATTGCGCTCCACGTCGACGGCGAGCGCCTTGAGGGGAGAGACGTACAGCACCCGGCAGCGCTTCCTGGGCTCGGCGGGCGGCGGGCTGCTCGCCAGCGCGTCCAGCGACGCGAGGAAGGCGGCGAGGGTCTTGCCGGAGCCCGTCGGCGCCACCACGAGGACGTCGGAGCCGGCGCCGATCGCCTGCCAGGCGCCCTCCTGCGCGGCGGTGGGCGCGCTGAAGGCCCCGGTGAACCATCCGCGGGTCGCCGGCGAGAACGAATCGAGCGCTGCCTCGGTCATGTCCCCCATCGTGCACCGGACCACTGACAATCCGGTCCGGCGCCCGCCGCGGACGGCCGCCCGGGCAGTGCCGCCGCACCCCGCCCGCGCCCGTCGCAGTCCATCCGCGCCCGTCGCCGCCCGTCGTCGCCCGTCCACGGTGCGGACGTCCCGGTCCGCGGCGGCCCGGCGGGCGCAGAATGGGGTGCATGGCCATGATCAACGGGGGCGGGGCCGGTGACAGGGCCGTCCCCCGCAGCGCGGCCGGGGCGCGGGCGGTGCCGCGGGCCCGTGGCGAATGGGCGCGCCACTGGCGCTACGCCGGACTGCCCGGCCTCGACCTGCTGCGCGCCCGCTACGTCGAGCACTCCTTCCCCCGCCATGCCCACGACGGCTTTGTGATCTGCGTGGTCACCTCCGGGATCGAGGAGGTCGGCCTCCAGGGCGGGACGGTCCGGGCCGGGCACGGCGGCATCGTGATGATCAATCCGGAGGTGCCGCACACCGCGCGGGCCGGCGCCCCCGAAGGCTGGACCTACGCCACGCTCTACCCGTCGGCGGACCTCGTCGCCGGCATCGCCCGGGAGACCACCGCCCTGCGCGGCACCGCGGGGTTCGTCCGCACCGTCGCCGACGAACCGCGCATCGGCCGCATGATCGCCGGGATACACCGGGCGGCCGAGGCCGGCAACGCACTTGCCGCCGACAGCCTGCTGCGGGTCGCCCTCGCCCACCTGCTGTGCCGCCACGGAGGCCCGCTGCCGCCCCTGGCCCCCCGTACGGCGGGCGCCCGCACCGCCGCCCGAGCCCGCGCCGTCCTGGAGGAGCGGATGGCCGACCCGCCCACCCTGGAACAGCTCGCCCGGGAACTCGACACCGGCCCGTTCGCGCTGCTGCGGGCCTTCAAGAGCGCCTACGGCATGCCGCCGCACACCTGGCTGACCGACGCCCGGGTCCGCCGCGCCCGCCGGCTCCTGGAGGAGGGCCGGGCGCCCGCCGAGACGGCGGTGGTGGTCGGCTTCACCGACCAGCCCCATCTGAACCGGCACTTCACCCGGATCGTCGGGGTCCCACCGGGCGCCTACCGCCGGGAGCGCGCGGCGGCGGACCGGCCGGACGGCGGCGGCACCTCCGCGTGACCACGCCCGCGGCCGCGGGCGTACGGACGCGGGAGCGCCGCGGCCGTGGGTGCAAGAACGTACAAGACCGCCCGGGGCGCGTCCTCTTAGGGTCCGGGACGTGGCAGACCAGGCAGAACACACAGCGCGGGCGGCAGGGCGGGAACCGGCGGCACCCGCGGGGACTGCGGGGGAATCCGGGGTGGCAGCGGCAGCAGGGGCGGCGTCGGCACCCGCCACGGGACCGGCCGCGCCGTCGTCCCGGCCGGCCGCGGACCGGCCCGACTCCGTCGTCGTCAGGGACGCGCTGGGGGTCGGTGTCGCCGTCGGCCTCTCCGGCTTCGCGTTCGGGGTGACCGCCGCCGGCGCCGGGCTCGACGTCTGGCAGACCTGCGCGCTGAGCCTGCTGGTCTTCACCGGGGCCTCGCAGTTCGCGCTGGTCGGCGCGCTCGCCGCGGGCGGCAACCCGCTCACCGCCGCCGCCGGGGCGTTCTTCCTCGGCGTCCGCAACGCCTTCTACGGGCTGCGGCTGTCCGCCCTCCTGGGCTACCGGGGCGCGGTCCGGCCGCTCGCCGCCCACTGGGTCATCGACGAGACCTCGGCCGTCGCCCTCGCCCAGCCCGACCGGCACCGCGCCCGGCTCGGCTTCACCATCACCGGACTGACCCTGTACGTCCTGTGGAACCTCACCACCCTCGGCGGCGCCCTGGGGGCCGAGGCGCTCGGAGACACCGCCGCCTGGGGCCTGGACGCGGCCGGCCCCGCGGTCTTCCTGGCGCTGCTCGCGCCGATGCTGAAGACCGCCGTCGAACGGGCCGCGGCCGGCCTCGCCGTCCTGCTGCTGATGGCGACGCTCCCGGTACTGCCCGCGGGCGTTCCGGTGCTGCTGTCGGCGCTGGCCGCGCCCGCCGTCCTCGCCGTCCAGGGGTGGCGCGGGCGCGCGGCCACCGGCCGGCACGACACCGCGCACCACCACACCACCGGGGAGGACCGGGCATGAACATCTGGATCGCGATCGGCGTCACCGCCGCCGGCTGCTACCTGGTCAAGCTCCTCGGCCTGTCGGCGCCCGCCGGCGTCCTGGAACGCCCGCTGGTGCGGCGGCTGGCCGCGCTGCTCCCGGTGGCGCTGCTGGCCGCCCTCACCGCCCAGCAGACCTTCGGCGACGGGCAGCACCTGGTGCTCGACGCCAGGGCCGCCGGGGTGGCCGCGGCGGCCGTCGCGCTCATCCTGCGGGCGCCGTTCCTGCTCGTCGTCGGCGTGGCGGTCGCGGTGACCGCCGGGGTGCGGGCGCTCGGCGGGTGACCGCACCCCGGTGCACCCCGGCGCCTCAGGCCGTCGGCCGCCCGTATGCCCGGAGGGTGTGCAGCGCCTCCAGCGTCACCATCGGACGGCCCTCCAGGGCCGTACCGGGCGCCCACATCCGCCAGTTGACGGGCCAGCCGCCGTCCTCCTCCTGGAGGGAGACGAGGTGGTCCAGTGCCACGTCCATCTCCTTGTCGGTGAACCAGCCGCGGGCCAGCGAGCCGGGAGAGGGGGCGAAGTGGTACGCGAAGTGGTGCTCCCCGGGGGCGTACCCCTCCGTCACCGGGACGTCCGCCGCCCGCTCCGGATCCAGCAGGACCAGTCCCTGCTCCCGGACGATCCGGCCCAGCCGCCGCGCCGCCGCCGCTGCCCGGGGCCGGTCCGGGGCGCCGTCCAGGAAGGCCACCGCCGCCTCGACCTCGTAGGGATGGGTCTCCTCCAGGGACTCCACGGCCGCCCAGCAGTAGTCGGTGGCCCGGAACAGCCAGGCGTGCCACACCTGGTTGCGGTGCAGCATCCCCACCACCGGGCCGGTCGCCAGCAGTGCGCTCGGCGGATCGTCCACCACCGGGATCCACGGCGCGGCCGGGTAGCCGCGCAACGAGGGATGCACCGCCGGCAGCGCTCCTTCCGCCGTCGAGATCCGGGTCAGATAGCGGCAGATCCGCTCCACCTGGCGGCCGTCGCAGCGCCCGATGCGGTCGAGGACCTTCAGCGCGTGCGCGGTGTGCAGCGGCTGGCTCACCGGGCCGCGCAGATCGGGCTCCAGGGCGTGGCCGTAGCCGTCGTCGTCGTTGCGGTAGGCGGCGAGCGCGGTCTCGACCGGGTCCGCGGCGCCGCCGAGGAAGTGGTACGCGAAGAGCCGCTGCTCCAGCACCCGGGCGGTCAGCCAGACGAAGCGCTCGGCGCGCGCCAGGAGGGTCGATGAGGGGCTTACATTTTCGGCCATGGCCTGACCGTAGGGCTGAATTCCTCCGCTGGCACGGGCCCGCGGCCCGCTGCCCTCCGAGGGCGGGATCCTCAGGGCATGCGGTTGACGGTGATCGGGCCGCTCCAGGGCGTCTCCAGGGGTGGGACGGGGATTGCGGGTTGCCGGCGCGCATGTTGCAATGCGGCGCGTGATGGGCCAACTCCCGCTCCGTAGACGCCTCTTCCTGGACCTCGCGCGGATCGCCTCCGCGGCGTGTCGTCCGGCGGGCAGCTGACCCCGCGTCATATCGCCCTTTTCCGCACGATTTCGGTTCTCCGTCGCCGCCTCGCACGCCGAGTGCCGGCGCGGCCCTCGTGCGCCGCGTGTGCGCCGTCCCGCCCGCGCTCCCGTTCGCGCGTTCCCGCTTCCGACTCCTGGAGCCGACCCATGCCCCCTCGCAGAACCCGCGCCCTCGCCCTCGCCGCCGCCCTGGCCGCCGTCCTCGGCACCGCGGCCGCGGCACAGGCCGCGCCGCCGCCCGCCAACCCCTATCTGGCCGCCGGCGGCGCGGGGGCCATGCACGGCGACAGCGCCTCGTCGGACACCACGCCCCGGGTCGGTCCGGGTACCGGCGGGGTCGCCACGCACCGCACGGCACTGCGGTCCGCCTGCCCGACCGTGGTGGCGGGCTCCGACGGCTATCCGGTGGCGGTCTGCACCGGCATGTTCGACCGGGCGCCGCACGTGCATCTGCTCGACCCCGCGACCGGCGCCTCGCTGACCGAGCTGACGCTCGCCAAGTCCAGCATCCTGGGCGGCATTTACAGCTACCTGGACGAACGGGACCGGCTGGTCGTCGCCGACGGCTCCGGCGATCTGCTGCGGATCGCCCACGTCCGCACGGCGAGCGGCGGTTGGCAGCTCAGGGTGGTCGAGCGGACGCCGTTGACCGGGGCCGTGGCCTCCGGGGACAGCGTCGTGGGGCTCGCGCCGGACTGGCGGGGCCGGGTGTGGTTCGCGACCGCGCACGGCGTCGTGGGCACGGTGGACACCGCGACGAAGGCGCTCCGCACCGCGAACCTCGGCGAGGGCGTGGCCAACTCCATCTCCACCGCGCCCGAGGGCACCGCGGTGGCCACCGACCATGCGCTGTACCTGCTGCGCGCGGGCGCGGACGGGACGCCGCGGATCACCTGGCGGCGGGCGTACGACCGCGGGCCGGCCCGCAAGCCGGGGCAGCTCAGCCACGGTACGGGCGCCACGCCGACGTTCTTCGGGCCGCGCACCGGCTCCGAATACCTGGCGATCACCGACAACGCCGCCCCGCAGGAGAACCTGATCGTGGTGTCCACGAAGGACGACCGCACGGTCTGCCGCATACCGGTGCTGGACCCCAACGGCAGCGGGACGGAGAACTCGCCCATCGGGGCGGGCAACAGCGTCTACGTGGCGAGCACCTACGGCTACCCCTACCCGGCGGTCCCGGACGGCGCCGGCCCCGCCGTACCCGCCACCGCCCCCTTCAACGGGGGGCTGACCCGCGTCGACGTCGACCGCGGCGGCAGCGGCTGCGCGGTCCGCTGGGACGCCCGGATCCGCTCGGCGGCGGTGCCCAAGCTGTCCGTGGCCGACGGGAAGATCTACACCGTGGAGCGCACCGGCCTCCTGGATCCGGCGAAGACCGGCATCCTGGACCGCTACGACTTCCTGGCGGTGGACGCGGAGACCGGCCGGGTGGCGAGCCGCCACCACCTGGGCACCGGCTTCCTCTTCGACACGCTCCAGATGGCGGGCAACGCCACGCCCGGCAGCGTCTGGTGGCAGGGCACCCTCAGCGGCGTCGTACGGATCGCGCCGAAGTGAGCCGCGGGTGAGCGGGCGGCCGGGCGCGGCCACCGGGAACGCGCCGGCGCCCGGCCGCCCGCCGA
>NZ_JBNHIN010000062.1:0-8447 GCF_050054615.1 Streptomyces sp. YGL11-2 | reverse complement strand
GCCCCCCCGCCGAGGGGCGGGGCCGGGCGCCGGGGGAACGGTCACGGGGACCGGCGGGTCACTCGTACTCGTCGCCGCCGTACTCGTCGCCCTCGTAGATGTAGTTGTTGACGACCTCGACCTTGGGCTCGTCGTCGCTGAAGGCTTCGTTGAGCAGCGCACCGCCCACCAGGCCGGCCGCACCGGCACCGAGGAGCGCGCCGGTGCCGAAGCGCCGGCCGCCCTGCTGGGGGCCGCCCTGCTGCGGGTAGCCCTGCGGTGCCTGCTGCGGGTACCCCTGCGGTGCCTGCTGGGGGTAGCCCTGCTGAGCCGCCTGCGGGTAGCCCTGCTGCGCCGGGGTGTAGAACGGCGGGGTGGTGGTCTGGATCCGCTGCGCGCAGCCGCCGCAGGTCTGGATCTGACGGGCCACGCCCCACTGCGGGGACCACATCACGGGCGTCATACCCGGGCCGTGGTTGGGGTCGAAGAAGCAGGTCATGTCGGAACTTCCTGTCGATTGCGGTGATGAGGCGGCGGTGAGGCCGGATCCGGACGGCTCCGTGCCGACGGCGGACGCCACGGGAAGGGACGCCCCGGTGGGCGCGGGCGTTCCCGCGGGGGCGGATGGTCCGGAAGCTGGGGGATGCGCGGGGCCGGCTCCGGCCGCCGGGGCGGGGCGCAGGACGTCGACGCCGAAGTCCTGGGCGATCCCGGCGAGCCCGGAGGCGTAGCCCTGGCCGATGGCGCGGAACTTCCAGTCCGCGCCGTGGCGGTAGAGCTCGCCGAAGACCATGGCGGTCTCCGTGGCGGCCTCGCCGGCCAGGTCGTAGCGGGCGAGCTCGGTGCCGCTGTCCTGGTCGAGCACCCGGATGTAGGCGCTGCGGAGCTGGCCGAAATTGTGCCGGCGCTGCTCGGCTTCGTAGAGGGAGACCGGGAAGACGATCCTGGCGACCTCGGACGGGACCGAGGCGAGGCGGACCTCGATCTGCTCGTTGTCACCGCCGCCGGCCGGGCCGTTGCCGGAGTGCCGCACCGAACCGTCGGGGCTGGTGAGGTTGTTGAAGAAGACGAAGTGCCGGTCCGAGAGGACCCTGCCGGAGGCGTCGCACAGCAGCGCGCTGGCGTCCAGGTCGTGGTCGACCCCGGCGCCGGTGCCCACCTGCCAGCCCAGCCCCACCTTCACGGCGGTCAGACCGGGGGCCTGCTTGCTGAGCGACACATTGCCGCCCTTGGTGAGGGCCACGCCCATGAGCTTCCTCCATAACTGTCCCGGCTTCCGGCGTCCTTCGGCTACAACGCGAGGGAAATCGGCGGGGTTCCCCGCCTTGCGCAATGCCTAAAGTATGCGGCTGAGCCCGCATCAGACGATCGCCGCCACCCTGTTTTGGCGCACTGCCTACGCGACCGGGGGCCGCCGCGGGCCCCGGACCCGGGCATACGGGCCCCGCCCCGGCACCGGCCCGCCGTCACGGTGCGACGGCGTTCCCCGCCTTGCCCCAGTTGTCGTGCAGCCGGTCCAGATAGGACTGCGCCTGGCTCCCCGGCGGCACACCGCGGGCGAACGCCAGCATGTTGCCCGCCCCGGCGTTGTACCCGAGCGCCAGCAACTCGTCCCGGGAGTACGAGGCGGACCAGTGGCCCGGCAACTGCCCCGCCAGATCGTGCAGGTACCACGTCGCCGCCTCGATGGCGAGATTCCGGTCATCGGGCAGTTCCTCCCACTTCCGGCCGGCGAAGTCGCGCCCTCGCCTGACCTCGTCGAAGGCGGCCCGGTGCATGTTCGCGATGCCGAAGGCGGCATCGGCCTTGTACCGCTGCCAGGCGCGCTCGAAGGCGGGATCGTGCGGCTTGTACGCCTCGTTGTAGAGGATCGCCATCACCAGCCGCGGTGCCACACCGGCCTGGGCCGCGTATCTGCGCACCGCCGCCGCGCAGTCCGCCGGGTCGTACGCCGGGCCGGGCCGTGTCGTGGCCGGACCGCCGCCGGGCGGCTGCGACGGTGCGGCGCTCGGCGTCGCCGCCGGGGTCGGCGCGGAGCCCTGGGGGGAACCGCGGTCGGTGTGCGCCATGGCCCATACGGCCAGGGCGACGCCCGGCAGGACGAGCCATCGCCACCGCACCCGGGAATCAGCCATACCTCACTCTCTCAGGTACGGGGAGCAGGCCGGGCGCCGTGCCTCAGCCGACGTTCACCCCGAAGTCCTGGGCGATCCCGCGCAGGCCCGAGGCGTAGCCCTGGCCGATGGCGCGGAACTTCCACTCCGGGCCGTGGCGGTAGACCTCGCCGAAGACCATGGCGGTCTCCGTGGACGCGTCCTCCGTGAGGTCGTAGCGGGCTATCTCCTGGCCGTTGGCGTGGTTGACCACCCGGATGAAGGCGTTGCGGACCTGGCCGAAGCTCTGGCCGCGCTGTTCGGCGTCGTAGATGGAGACCGGGAAGACGATCTTGGCGACCTCGGCCGGGACCGAGCCGAGGTTGATCTCGATCTGCTCGTCGTCGCCGTGGCTGCCGCCGGTGAGGTTGTCGCCGGAGTGCACCACGGAACCGTCGGGGCTGGTGAGGTTGTTGAAGAAGACGAAGTGCTGGTCGGAGACGACCTTGCCGGACTGCGCACAGAGCAGTGCGGAGGCGTCCAGGTCGTAGTCCGCGCCCGTGGTGGTGCGGACGGCCCAGCCCAGGCCGATCGTCACGGCGCTGAGGCCCGGGGCCTCCTTGCTGAGCGAAACATTGCCGCCCTTGGACAGGGTCACACCCATGAAAAACCCTCCAGCAGTCCTGTGCCTGTGTGCTGTCGTTGCTGAGAACGAGGGGGAACCCCTCCTTGGTTCCATGATTGCGCAACCACTAAAATGACTCGACGGCAGGCGGCGCGGCCGGACCTCGGCAGGCGGCGCACGGTGGGTGCGACGGGATCAGTCAGGGAGCGGCAGGATGTTCTTCGGTATGAGCACCCCCGATCTACTGGTGATCGGTCTGATCGCGGTGCTGCTCTTCGGCCCGGACAAACTGCCGGAGTTCATCCGGAGCGCCACCGGGTTCCTGCGCAAGGTGCGGGAGTACTCGGAGAGCGCGAAACAGGAAGTGCGCTCCGAACTCGGCCCGGAATTCAAGGACTTCGAGTTCGAGGACCTGCACCCCAAGAACTTCGTCCGCAAGCAGCTGCTCCAGGGCGACGACCTCGGGCTCGGTGACCTCCGCGACGCCCTCGACCTGCAGCGGGAGCCGGCCGCGGCGGAGCGCGGTGCGCGCGACACCGGTGCCGCCCCGGTCCCGGTGGACCTCAAGAAGGGGGACGGCGCGGACGCGCCCCACGGGGACCGCCCGCCCTTCGACGCCGACGCGACCTGACGGCCGCCCGTAGCGGGGGAGCGGCTCAGGCGCCAATGTGCCGCAGACGGGCCGGCGATTCCTGCCCCGGGCGGGCGGCCAGCTGCCGGAACAGGAGCCGCACCACCGCCACCACGTCGGGGTCGTCGACGAGGTAGACCACCCGCCGGCCCTCGCGGCGTGAGCGCACCAGTCCGGCCAGTTTCAGCTTGGACAGGTGCTGGCTCACCGCCGGCAGGGCGCCGCCGACGCGCTCGGCGAGCCCGCTGACGTCGCTCTCGCCCTGGGCCAGTGCCCAGACGATGTGCAGGCGCGGGGGAGAGGCCAGCAGCCCGAACATCGCCGCCGCCTCGGCCAGCACCTCGGCGGACGGATCGGCGGTGGAGCCAGGACCACTGCCCACGCGTTCGACGCTCTTCACCACTGCGGCTCTCCCCCTGTCATGGCCCCCCGGACCGCCCAGTCTAGGCGCCGCGCCGTACGGCCTTCCGGTCGCGGACGGACGTATGCCCCCATAGTGGATCAAAGGGGTCTTCGGCTGATGCAACGTCAGATATGGACGTCGGATGCGGACGTCGAATGCGGACCGGATGCGGACACCGGACAGGGCCTCCGCCGCGGCCGGCGGGACGCGGACTCCCGCCCCACCGGCCGCACCGGGTCCGTCAGTTGACGCAGGGGATGCCGCCCTCCTTGACGGATTCGCCCGCGAAGGCGTTCGACGGGACCTGGGACCCCGCGCCGCCCGAGCCCTTGCTGTCGTCGGAGCTTCCGGAGTTCCCGGAGCCCCCGGAGGAGCTGTCGGAGCCGGTCGAGGGCGGTCCGGTGTAGTCCTTGCCGAGGACGACATGGACGTGTCCGGCGGGGACGGCCGACGAGGAGACGGCCGAGCCCGTGCCCAGCTTCGAGGCGATCTGCTGCCCGGCCTCCTGTGCGCCCGCGCCGTAGACCACGGCGGTCTTCTGCCGGGGCGCGAAGTTGATCGCCTTGCCCGCCGTGTAGCCCATGTCGGTCAGCGCCTTGAGCTCCTCGGCCGCGCCGCCGGTCTTACCGGAACCGTTGAGGACGTCGACGGTGCCCGGCGCGGCCTTCGCCGACGGGGACGGCTTGGCGCCGTCCGAGCCGCCCGAGGACCCGGACTTGCCGCCGATCATCGACTGCACGATGGCCTGGATCTTCGGGACGTCGACGAGGTTCACGGACTCGCGGTTGCGGGTGCCGAAGCCGGCGATGGGCAGGGTGTGGAACTCGACGTTCCCGCCCGTGAGGTTGGTGGCCTGCTGCGCGAAGTCCAGGACGTCGAACTTGCTGTCGATGACCAGGTCCTTCTTCACCACGTCGAACAGCCCCTGGAGCTTGCCGAGGTCGCCGAACACCCCCTCGCTCTTCAGCTTGTGGGTCACCGACGAGATGAACGCCTGCTGGCGGTGGGTACGGTCCAGGTCACCGCCGTCGAGGCCGTGCCGCTGCCGCACGAACGCGAGCGCCTGCTTGGGGTTGAGCTGCTGGTGACCCGCGCCGAAGTCGGCACCGGAGTACCGGTCCTTGACCGGGTGCTTCAGGCACACCTCGATCGGCTGGAGCACCTTGGCGATGTCGTAGAAGCCCAGCAGGTTGACCTCGGCGAAGTGGTCGATCGGCACCTGGAGGAAGTTCTGGACGGTCGCCAGCGTCGCCTCCCGACCGGCCTCCCGGCTCTTGCCCTCCAGGTCGGCGCCCTTGACGCCCTGCGCGGAGAGCTTGTCGTGGGCGACCGTGTAGGCGTTGCCGTACGCCTCCTTGATCTTGAAGTGCCCCTGGGAGCTGCCGTCGCCGTTGAACGTCTGCACATAGTCGTCACGCGGAACGGAGAACGCGGTGACCTTCCCGCCGTCCGCGGGAATGTGCATCAGGATCAGGGTGTTGGTGTTGTAGTACCCGATGTCGCTGGAGCCGGCGTGCAGCTGGTCCTTGACGAACTCCCGCGGCAGGTCGTTGCCGTTCATGTCCTTGCGGGAATCCAGGCCGATCAGCAGCAGGTTGACCGAGTTGTCCAGGTGCTTGGGTGCGTTCTTGCCGCCGATCGCGCTGAGCGCGTCGGAGGTGTTCAGCCCGCTGCTCACCCAGTTGTAGGCCGCCCAGGACACCCCGCTCGCCAGCAGGATGAGCCCCGAGGAGAGCGCGAGTGCGGTCCGTCCCACGACGACCAGCGGCGAGCGCCGCGGTCCGCGGCGCGCCGCACCGCCGGCCGACTGGCGCCGGGCGGCCCGCCCGCCCGTTCCGCCGCGCTCCTCGGGCTCCTGCCCGTAGGGGCTCGACCCGTACGGACTCCGCCCGTACGGATTCTGCTCGTCACGCACCGCTGTTCCTCCTGCTCCCGTTCCGCCCGCTTCGCCGCCTGGTCCCGACGAGCCGTACCACCAGCACGACGATCAGTACGACCTCCGCCGCCGCCATGGCGGGGAAGCCGTCCACGGCCCAGCGCACCGCGGCGGTTGTCAGTCCCTTGCCCTGCGCGGTGGTGGTCCCCGCGACCTGCTCACAGGTCACTGTGATCAATGCCACCACCAGCGGGGGAGCGGATATCAGCCACCAGGCGCCCGGGCGCGTGCACGCCTTCGCCGCCAGGGCCGCCCCGATCGCTGCGGCGATGGCGAACACCCATCCCGGCCGCGAGCTGATCGCCGTGTCGGCCAGTGCGCCCACGACCGCCAGCGCCAGCGCCACCAGCGCCGCTCTGCCCCCTCGGCCCTTTCTGGCCGCTCTGTCCGTACGCGACGAACGGGTGCCGTCCTGGCCGGCGTACCGGCCGTCATCCGGTCCCGGGTACTGCGTTCCCCGGCGTCGTGGGCCCGGGACCTGGCGTGAAGCCTGTCTCGGGTCTCGCGCCAGGTCGTCGTACCCGTTAGGGGTCTCGGTGCGCTGACCTGTCATTCGCATCCCTCATACGGCCGACCGACGTGTCGGTCGCGTGTGCCTCCTGCCGCGGTGGCAGAAGATGGCGATTCCGGCGGGAAAGACGCTGGACGCGCCGGGCCGGTTGCTATTTTGACTGCTTAATTGCGCAATCTAGCAAGTGTGGAGTCCGGCCTGAAAAGGTACCTGACCACGAGCCGCCCGCCTCCGGTGCCCGTCGGCCGCCTGCTCCGACCAGCGGAGAGGCGGTGCCGGACCCCGGTGGGAACCGGGCGTACGGACCGGGTGAGCGGCGCTGGGCAGAGCCCATACCGCACCTCCTTCCGTCCCGCGGTCTGTCCGGTGTACCCGGTCAACCTGTGAGGACGGTCGAGCACGGGTCAAGAAACCCGTGCAGGATCGTAGAGATACCCGACCTGGCGCACGGTGGCAATGGCCGCGCGGTATGCCGGGCCCAGCTTCCGCCGCAACCGGGCGATATGGACGTCCACGGTCCGTATGTCGCCGACTGCGGGCTGTCGCCACACCTGCACCATCAGCTGCCGGCGGCTGTGCACCTGCCGGGGATGCGCGGCCAGGTGGGCCAGGAGCTCGAACTCCAGATACGTCAGCTTGAGGGGCCGCCCGTCGACCGACGCGGTCCGCAGGTCGCGGTCGACCGTCAGGCCGCCCCCGGTCCGGGGCGCGGCAGGGGGCTGGGGGCAGAGGGTGCGGAGTGCGATGGCCCTGGGGTAGCGCACGGGCATGGATCTGCTCCTTGGGTTCGGCGGCTGCGGCGGTGCGCGCGCTCACTGCGCGAGCGCGACCTGAACGATCTTGATGACGACCAGGACCATCGCGATGAGCAGATACGTCCGCAGGGCACCCATCCCGATCCTGCGGGCGGAGGACATCACCGGCCTGCTCAGCGTCTCCAGCGGCGGCATCCGCCAACTGTCCCGGCCCGTACGGTCGATGGGGTCCTCCTTGGTGCCCGTACGGCGCCTGGTGAACGCGTACCCGGCGACCAGCACCCCGGCGATGCCGCAGGCGGCCATGATGTCGAGGATCGCGGTGGCGCTGATGTCGGGGAAGAGGACGGAGGCGGTCAGGATGATCGAGAGGGCGACCAGGACTCCGACCACCGCGGCGGTGAAGGCGTTGGTTTTCGGGCCGTTGGTCCAGGGGCCGAGGACGGTGCGGTCGTTGCAGAGCAGGAGGAGGAAGACGGTGGCGGAGGGGAGGAGGACGCCGGCGAGGGTTTGGACGCCTTCGGTGAGCAGGCCGAGGGGGGAGCCGGGAATCAGGACGATGGTGGCGGCGGTGGCGACGAGACCTGCGTAGACGGCGTAGAAGCCCTTGGCGCCCTTGATGCCGCGGTGGAGGGAGTGCTTGATGCCGAAGACGTCGCCGATGGCGTAGGCGGTGGAGAGGGAGACGGCGAAGGCGCCGATGATCGAGGCGTCGAGCAGGGCGATGGCGAAGAGGACGCCGGCGAGCTTGCCGGCGTGGGCGGCGAGGCCGTGGGCGATGCCGGCGGTGTCGGTGAAGTTGCCGGCGGCGTGGGTTCCGGCGAAGGCGGCGGCGGTGAAGCCCATCATGGCGGCGGCGCCGATGACGACGATGGCGATGCCGATCCACAGGTCGGCCTTCTCGTAGCGCATGAAGCGCGGGGTGATGCGCTTGTCGATGACGTAGGACTGCTGGAAGAACAGCTGCCAGGGGGCGACGGTGGTGCCGACGATGCCGATGATCAGCAGCATGACGGTGGAGAGTTGGCCGGTGCCGCCGGGGATGGTGGGTACGACGAAGTCGTGGGCCATCTGGGAGGTGGCCGGGTGGGCCATGAAGTAGATGGGGACGAGCAGCAGGGAGGCCGCGCACAGGGCGATGGCGATGCGCTCGAAGCGTTGGAAGGAGCCGGTGAAGGCGGAGGCGATGATGATGGCGGCGGCGAGGATGACGGCTGCGGCTTTGGGGAGGCCGAGGTAGCCGGCGGCGAGGGTGATGCCGATGAACTCGGTGACGAGGGTGAGGGCGTTGAGGAGGAAGAGGTCGATGACGGAGAAGGCGCCCCAGAACTTCCCGAAGCGCTCCAGGATGAGGCGGGCGTGGCCGACGCCGGTGACGGCGCCGAGGCGCAGCACCATTTCCTGGTTGACGTAGAGGACGGGCACCAGCAGGAGCAGGGTCCACAGCAGGTGGGTGCTGTAGTTCTGGCCGGCTTGGCCGTAGGTGGCGAAGGCGCCGGCGTCGTTGTCGCCGA
>NZ_JBNHIN010000061.1:0-41130 GCF_050054615.1 Streptomyces sp. YGL11-2 | reverse complement strand
GTCTGATCCGCTCGACGGCCGAGAACCACGGTGGCCGGGGCAGTTCCCTGACCGCGCCCAACCCCAAGGCCCAGGCCGCCCTTTTGCGAGAGGCATACGGGAAGGCCGGGATCGACCCGCGGACGGTCGGTTACATCGAGGCCCACGGCACCGGCACCAAGCTGGGCGACCCGGTCGAGATCAACGGGCTCAAGGCGGCGTTCCGGGAGCTGTACGAGGAGCGGGGCGCGGTGGTGGAGGAGGCGCACTGCGGGGTCGGTTCGGTGAAGACCAACATCGGTCATCTCGAACTGGCGGCGGGTGTCGCGGGTGTGATCAAGGTGCTGTTGCAGATGCGGCACCGCACGCTGGTCAAGAGCCTGCACTGCGAGACCGTCAACCCGTACATCGACCTGGGCGGCAGCCCGTTCCACCTCGTGCGCGAGCGTCAGCCCTGGCCGGCGCCGCACGACGGGGAGNGCCTGCACTGCGAGACCGTCAACCCGTACATCGACCTGGGCGGCAGCCCGTTCCACCTCGTGCGCGAGCGTCAGCCCTGGCCGGCGCCGCACGACGGGGAGGGCCGTGAGCTGCCGCGCCGGGCCGGGGTGAGCTCCTTCGGCTTCGGCGGCGTCAACGCCCATGTCGTCCTTGAGGAATACGTGCCGCACACCGCCCCCGAGCCGGACCGGGCGCCCGCCGCACCGGTCCCCGTCGTCCTGTCGGCGAACCATCCCGACGTGCTGTGCGAACTCGCCGCCCGCTGGGTGGACGTCCTGCGCCGCGGCGACTACGACGACACCGACATGGCGGCGATCGCCCACACCACCCAGACCGGACGCACGCCCATGACCGAGCGCCTCGCATGCCTGGTCCGCACCACCGACGAGCTGCGGGAAGCGCTGGAGTCCTGGCTGCGCGGCGAGCCCGCGGCCGACGTCTTCCGCGGCACGGTCCCGCGCGGCGTCGATCTGCCGGACGCCCCCGCCGGGTTCGGCCCGCGGGACGACCACGCCACCGCGGGCCAGCAGGACTGGGCCCGCCTGCTCCAGGCATGGGTGAACGGCGCCCCCTTCGACTGGGACCGCCTCCACACCGGACGCCGCACGCGCCGGATCGCCCTGCCGACCTACCCGTTCCGCCTCCGGCGCTACTGGGTCGACACCACGCGCCCCGCGCACGGCACGCAGCCGGCGGCACTGCACCCACTGGTGCACACGAACACGTCGGACCTGAACGAACACCGCTACACCTCGCACTTCACCGGCCGCGAGTTCTTCCTGACCGACCACCGCGTCCGAGCCGGTGTGCGGGAGACGGTCGCCGGCTGGCGGCCCGGCCGCAGGCCCACAGCCTCCGGCAGCGGCGCGGACGCCGTGCCGGTGCTGCCGGCAGTGGCCTACCTGGAGATGGCGCGCGCGGCCGCGGTCCAGGCGGCCGGCGGCGACGAACGCGCCTGGTCGCTGAAGCTGGCCTCCTGGCTGCGTCCGCTCACCGTCGAGAAGGCGACCGACGTGCACACCGCGCTGACCACCCGGGCCGACGGCGGACTGAACTACGAGGTGTACACCCTGGACGAGGACGGCGAACGTGTCGCCTTCGGCCGCGGTCAGCTGCGGCGCGCCACCGAAGCGCCCGCCGAGCGGCTCGACCTCGCGGCCCTGCGCGCGCAGTGCGACGGCCCCGTGCTCGACGCCGCGAGCTGCTACGCACGCTTCACCGGCATCGGCATGGCCTACGGCCCGGCGCTGCGCGGCATCGAGCGCCTGCACGCCGGCTCGCGGCAGTCGGTGGCGCGGCTGAAGCTGCCCGCCGCCTCCCGCGCCGATGGCTGCGTACTCAACCCGGGCATGCTCGACGCCGCCCTGCAGGCCACGGTCGGCCTCTTCCTCGACGAACCCGGCACGCCGCGCACGGCACTGCCGTTCGCCCTGGGCGAGTTGGAGGTGCTGCGGGCGGTCCCCGGCACCGGCTGGGGCGTCGTCCGCTTCGCCGAGGCCGACCACGGGGGCGCGGTGCGCCGCCTCGACCTCGACCTCTGCGACGACGACGGCGAGGTGTGCGTACGCGTCCGCGGCTTCAGCGTCCGCACGCTCGGCGACAGCGAGCCCACCGGTGACGCCGAGCCCACCCGGCCCGCCGCACAGGCACCCGAGCCGTCGTCGGGAGCCGACGACGCCCACCTGCTGGACCTGATCGAAGCCATTGGCCGGCGCGAGTTGAGCGCGGATGAATTCAAGAGGAGCCTGGCATGAGCACCACCCGCATCACATCCCTGGACGACCTGCACCGGCTCATTCGCGAGGGACAGGTGGGGCAGGACGAAGCGCTCCGCCTGCTCCGCGACTGGAAGCAGGCACAGGGTCGGACACCGTCGCAGGAGCAGTCACCGGCGCAAGCCGCACGGCCGGCTGACGCCGCCGACACCGAGGACCTGACCGAACGGGTCTGCGCCGTCGTGGTGGAGAAGGTCTGCGAGCTGCTGAAGGTCACCACGGCCGACCTGGACGTGAACGTCGAACTCAGCGAGTACGGGCTCGACTCCCTCGTCATCACCCAGCTGGTGAACATGGTGAACGACTCCCTCGGCCTGGAGCTCGTGCCCACCGTGCTGTTCGAGTACCCGACGATCCGTGCCTTCGGCACCCACCTGACCGACGAGTACGGCCCCGCGCTGGCCACCCGCCTGGGGCTGTGGTCGCCCGGCGCCGCCGCGGAGCCCCGGTCCGTCGAACCCGTCGGCGTGCCTGTGCCGCCCGCGGCCGTCCCGGCACCGGCGGCGGTACCCGACCCCGCGCCCGCCGACCGCCGGGACGACCCCATCGCGGTGGTGGGCATGAGCGGCCGGTTCCCCCAGGCCGAGGACCTCGACGCCTTCTGGCGGAACCTGCGCGACGGCCGTGACTGCATCGCGGAAGTCCCCGCCGACCGGTGGGACTGGCGCGCCCTCTTCGGCGACCCCCTCCAGGAACCGGGCCGCACCAACGTGAAGTGGGGCGGCTTCATGGACGGCGTCGCCGACTTCGATCCGCTGTTCTTCGGCATCGCTCCGCGGGACGCCGTCCATATGGACCCGCAGCAGCGCTTGCTGATGCTGTACGTGTGGAAGGCGCTGGAGGACGCCGGCTACGCCGCCGACTCCCTGGCCGGGAGCAGCCTCGGCCTGTTCGTCGGCACCGGCGACACCGGCTACGGCCTGCTCTCCGACCGCAGCGGCCGCGGCGGGAGCGTCACGCCCACCGGCAGTGTCCCCTCCGTCGGCCCGAACCGGATGAGCTACTTCCTGGACGTGCACGGTCCGAGCGAGCCGATCGAGACCGCCTGTTCGAGTTCCCTGGTCGCCATGCACCGCGGCGTCGTCTCGATCGAACGCGGCGAGTGCGACATGGCCGTCGTCGGCGGCGTCAACACCATGGTGGTCCCCGACGGCCACGTCAGCTTCAGCAAGTCCGGCATGCTGAGCCCCGAGGGCCGGTGCAAGACCTTCTCGGAGGGGGCGGACGGTTATGCCCGTGGTGAGGGTGTGGGCATGCTGGTGCTCAAGAGCCTGTCGGCGGCCGAGCGGGACGGGGACCACATCTACGGTCTGATCCGCTCGACGGCCGAGAACCACGGTGGCCGGGGCAGTTCCCTGACCGCGCCCAACCCCAAGGCCCAGGCCGCGCTGATCCGGCGCGCCTACCGCACCGCGGGCATCGACCCGCGGACGGTCGGCTACATCGAGGCCCACGGCACCGGCACCAAGCTCGGCGACCCGATCGAGATCAACGGGCTCAAGGCGGCGTTCCGGGAGCTGTACGAGGAGCGGGGCGCGGTGGTGGAGGAGGCCCACTGCGGGGTCGGTTCGGTGAAGACCAACATCGGTCATATCGAACTGGCGGCGGGTGTCGCCGGAGTGATCAAGGTGCTGTTGCAGATGCGGCACCGCACGCTCGTCAAGAGCCTGCACTGCGAGACCGTCAACCCGTACATCGACCTGGGCGGCAGCCCGTTCCACCTCGTACGTGAGCAGCAGCCCTGGCCGGCGCCGCACGACGGGGAAGGCCGTGAGCTGCCGCGCCGGGCCGGGGTGAGCTCCTTCGGCTTCGGCGGCGTCAACGCCCATGTCGTCCTTGAGGAATACGTGCCGCGCACCGTACCGCCGGTGAGCACACCGGGCCCCGTGGCCGTCGTCCTGTCGGCCCCGGAGCCCGAGACGCTGCGAGCCCGGGCCCGGCAGCTGTCCGACTGGATCGCCTCGGGCAGGGTCGGCGAGGCCGACCTGCCGGACCTCGCCCACACACTGCAGGTGGGCCGCGTCGCGATGGAGGAGCGCCTGGCGTTCCTGACCCCCTCGCTCGCCGACCTGCGCGAGCGGCTGGACGCCTTCCTCGACGGCGGCAGCGCACCGGGCCTGCACACCGGGCGGGCGCAGCGCCAGGCACCGTGGAACGAACTCGCCGGCGACGACGACATCGCCCTCGCCATCGACAGCTGGATAGCCAAGGGCAAGCTCGGACGCCTGCTCAAGCTCTGGGTCACCGGCTTCGACGTGGACTGGCGGCGCCTGAACGCCGGCCGGTCGACGCGGCGCATCCCGCTGCCCGCCTACCCGTTCACGCTGCGGCGCTACTGGATCGCCGACGCGAAGAGCACCACACGGACCCCGGTACCGGCGGCCGCGGCGCTGAGCGCGGCACCGTCGTCCCACCGCCGCGAACTGACCGGGAACGAGTTCTACGTGCGCGACCACCGGGTGGGGAACACCCCCGTCCTGCCCGGCGCCGCCTACCTGGAGTTCGCGCGCGAGGCGCTCGTTCGGGCCAGGTCCGGAGCCACCGCCACCGGCGTGCGCCTGCGCGACGTGACCTGGCTGCGTCCCCTGGAGGTGACGGGCCCGTGCACCCTCTCCGTCGACGTGGATCCGGCCGGCGGGTTCGAGGTGCACGCCCACGGCGCCGGCGACCGCGTCCTGCACGCGAAGGGCTCCGCACACGCCGACCCCGCCCTCCTCGCCTCCGACGACACCCACGACATCGACGCACTGCGCGCGAACCTCCCGTCCCGGCGCGACGGCGCCGAGTGCTACGCGCTGCTCGCGGGCACGGGGATGGGATACGGCCCCGCGTTCCGGGCCGTGCAGGAGCTGTACCACGATGGGGACACCGCCCTTGCGCGGCTGCTCCTCCCCGAGGCCGCGGCATCCCCGCTGACGCTCAACCCGGGCATGCTGGACGCCGCCCTGCAGGCGACCGTGGGGCTGGCGCTCGGCGAGCCCGGCGACGCCCCGGAGGGGACGGCGCTCCCGTTCACCGTGCGCGAGGTACAGGTCCTGGCCCCGACTCCGGCCGAGGGCTGGGCACTTGTGCGCCGAGCCGAGGACGACCGCCGCGACACCGGCGTACGCCGGCTGGACATCGACCTCTGCGACACGCAGGGCAACGTCTGCGTGCGCCTGCTGGGCTTCGGCACACGCTGGAAGCCGAGCCCGGCGCCCCGCGCCGCCGAGCCAACTGCCACGCCCGCACTGCTGATCCAGGCGGACTGGCGCGAGAGCGCGGCACCGGAGCAGCCCGGCGACGACGTCGAGCGGCACGTCGTCCTGTGCGAACTCCCGGCGATGGACGCCACCGCGCTCGGCGCGGCACTGGGCGGCGGCGCCACCTGCGAAACCTGGCAGGCCCGCGGCGAGACCGGCACCCGCTACACCGAATACGCCGAGCGGCTGCTGGAGTTGCTGCGCGCCAAGGCGCAGGAACCCGCCCGGCCGCCGCGCCTCATCCAGGTCGTCACCCCCGCGCACACGCCCTGGCTGGGCGGGCTGAGCGGCATGCTCCGCACGGCGCGCATGGAGCACCCCAAGCTGCTGACGCAGTGGATCGCCCTGGACGGCGACGCCGACCTGGCCGAGTCCGAGCTGGCCGGACGGCTGCGGCGCGACGGCGCCGACTCGGCCGAGGAGGCCGTGCGTTACGAGGGGGGACGCCGGCAGGTCTCCCAGTGGCACGAAGTCGCCCCGGTCGCCCCCGTACTGCCCTGGCGCGACGGCGGCGTCTACCTGCTGACCGGCGGCGCCGGCGGGCTCGGCGCCCTCTTCGCGGAGGACATCGCCCGGCGCGTCGCGGCACCCACCCTCGTCCTGTGCGGTCGCACCCCGCTCGGCCCCGCACAGCAGGAACTGCTCACCACCCTGCGCGACTTGGGCGCCCGGGCCGACTACCGGGTGCTCGACGTCGCCGACCGCGCCGACGTGACCGAGGCCGTACGCGCCGTCCAGGCCGAGTACGGCGCGCTGCACGGCATCGTCCACGCCGCCGGAGTGCTGCGCGACGGCTTCGTGGCCAGGAAGACCGCGGACGACCTCCGGGAGGTGTTCGCGGCCAAGGTGGCAGGGCTGTGCCACCTCGACGAGGCGACCGCCGCCGTCCCGCTCGACTGCTTCATCGGCTTCTCCTCCATGGCCGCCTTCGGCAACGTCGGGCAGGCCGACTACGCGGCCGCCAACGCCTTCATGGACGGATACGCCGCCCACCGCGCCTCCCTGGTGGACCGGGGCAGCCGGTCGGGCCGCACCCTGATCGTGAACTGGCCGCTGTGGGAGAAGGGCGGTATGGGTGCCGATCCGTCGACCGTCCAGCTCCTGGAGTCCGTGGGCATGCGGCCGATGCGCGCATCCGTGGGCATCGACGCCCTGGACCGCAGCTGGGCGACCGGACTGCCCAGCGTCATCCCCCTCGACGGCGACCGGGCCCGGATGCGGGAGCGCTTCCTGCCGGCGCGTCCCGAGCCGGCGGCCACTGCCGCACCCGCGCCGGCCGTCGCGACGGCGCCGGCCACCGCACCGGCCACCGCATCCGTCGCCGAGCCGGCCGAGCCGTCGGCCGTGGGAGCGGTCGTCGCGGACCTCATGGCGACGCTGCTGGAGGTCGACGTCGAGACCCTGCGGTGGGACAAGTCCCTGGGCGACTACGGCTTCGACTCCATCTTCATGATGCAGTTCCTCAGCCAGGCGCAGAAACACCTCGACGCGTCCCTGACCCTCGACGTCATCGCCGACTGCGCGACGGTGCAGGAGATCGTCGACGCGATCACCGGTACGGCCTCCCGGGACACCGGCACGGCCGCCCCGGAGCCCGCTCGGGCGGCTCGGGTCGAGGAGGCCCCGGCAGCCGCCGCACCGGCGCCGGCCCCGGCACGACGCGCCGAGCCCACATCGCCGCACGACTTCCCCGAACTGGTCCGCATGAACGGCGTCACCTCCGGCCGGCCGGTGTTCTGGGTCCACCACGGCAACGGCGGTGTGGAGTCCTACGCCCCGCTGGCCGCCCGCTGCCCGCGCCCCTTCTACGGCATCCAGCCGAAGGGCTGGATCGACTCCACCGACATCCTCACCGGGCAGTACGCCATGGCCGAGTACTACGCGTCCGTCATCCTCGCCGTACAGCCGGAAGGCCCGTACGACCTGGGCGGGTTCTCGCTGGGCGGCCTGTTCGCGTACGAGACCGTGCGGCAGCTCCAGCTGAAGGGCGCCGACGTGCGCACGCTGGTCATGCTGGACACGCTCGACGCCGAGTCCACCAACAAGGCCAACGCCCTCATCGTGGGCGGCAACTTCGACGCCGACGTGGTCACCAAGGTGAGCGACTTCCGCGCCGTCAACCTGATCCTCGGCAACAACCGCTTCGACTCGCACGGCGGCGCCACCCCGATCCTGCGCCGCGACGAGGTCGACACCACCCTGGACACCACGGCGTTCCTCGACTCCCTGATCGACGCCGCTCTCGCCCGCGGCGTCGGCAAGACCGAGACCCAGCTGCGTTCCCGAGTCCGACAGCTGTCCCGCTACTTGGAGGCCACACAGGGCGAGACGTACGCGGTGGACCCCCTGCCGCGGCGCGACGGACTGCGCTGCTACTACCTGCGCAACCGGGGCGGCAAGTTCTTCGGCGCCTTCGAGGAGCACATGGTGCTCTTCCCGAACCCCGACCTCCCCACCGTCGACGGCATCACGTACTGGCGGCAGTGGGCCGACCGGATCGATGACTTCTTCACCATCGACGTCGACACCTCGACGCACGCCGAGGTCATGACGGCCCCGCAGTCGCTCGACAAGCTGATGCGCCTCTGCGACCGGCTCTACTCCGCCGACGACGCCGCCGCCCCGGAGGCCTCCGCACAGGGGGACAACTGACATGAAGGCAGTGGTCTTCCCCGGTCAGGGAGCCCAACAGCGCGGTATGGGGCGTGAGTTGTTTGACGCGTACCCCGAACTCGCCGACGAGGCATCCGAGATCCTCGGCTACTCCCTCCGCACGCTGTGCCTGGACGACCCGCACCGGCAGCTGGGCCGTACCGAGTACACGCAGCCCGCGCTCTTCGTCGTCGGGGCGCTGGCGCACCGGCAGTGGCGCGAGAGCACCGGCGAGGAGCCGGCCTTCCTCGCCGGGCACAGCCTGGGCGAGTACTGCGCCCTGCACGGCGCCGGCGCCTTCGACTTCGCGACCGGGCTGCGCCTCGTGCAGCGGCGCGGCGCTCTGATGGCGCAGGCACGGGGCGGTGGCATGGCGGCCGTGGTGGGGGTCGAGGCGGCACCGTTGCGCGAACTCCTCGACGACGGCGGCTTCTCCGGCCTGACCCTCGCCAACGACAACGCACCGCGGCAGCAGGTCGTGTCCGGCGACACCGCGACCGTCGACGCGCTGGTGGCATACCTCGACGCGCGCGATGTCCGCTGGGTGCGGCTGAACGTCTCCGGCGCCTTCCACTCGCCGCTGATGCGGCAGGCGCAGCAGGACTTCGCCCGCTTCGCCGCCGGGTTCGCCCTCGGGGACCCGGCGACGCCCGTGGTCGCCAACGCCACGGCGCGCCCGTACCTCCCCGGCCGCACCGCGCGCACGCTCGTCGACCAGATCGTGCAGCCCGTGCGCTGGACCGAGAGCGTGCACCACCTCCTCGACCGGGGCGTCACCGAGTTCGTCGAACTCGGTGGCCGGGTGCTCGGCAGGCTGATCGACCAGATCCGCACCGCCCCGCGGCCGGCCGCCCGCCCCGCCGCACCGGCCGCCTCGCCCGATTCGCCGGCCGCGCCGGCCGATTCGCCGGGCGCCGCGCTCGGCAGCGCCGTGTTCCGCCGGCGCATGGGCGTACGCCACGCCTACGCCGTGGGCGGTATGTACCGGGGCATCGCCTCGGCCGAGATGGTCGTCAGGCTCGGCCGGAACCGCATGCTCGGCTTCCTGGGCACCGGCGGCCTGCCGCTCCCGGAGATCGAGCAGCGGGTGAAGGAGGTCCGGCACGGCCTGGCCGACGGGCAGCCCTACGGCGTCAACGTCCTGGCCGACCACGACGACCCCGCGGCCGAGCGCGCGCTGGTGGATCTGTTGATGCGTCACCGCGTCCCCGTCATCGAGGCGTCGGCCTTCCTGCAGATGACCCCCGCGCTCGTCCTCTACCGGGCACGGGGCCTGCGCCGCGGTGCCGACGGCCGGACCGTGTGCGACCACCGCATCGTGGCCAAGGTCTCCCGTCCGGAGGTCGCCGAGCAGTTCATGGCACCCGCCCCCGGGCGGGTCCTGGACAGGCTCCGCCGGGAGAACGCCCTCACCGACGAGCAGGTGCGGCTCGCCCGGACGGTGCCGATGAGCCACGACATCACGGTCGAGGCGGACTCCGGCGGGCACACCGACGGCGGCGTCGCGACGGTCCTGTTGCCCGCCATGCTCGGCCTCCGGCAGCAGGCCCAGGACCGGCACGGCTACGACGAACCGATCTGCATGGGCCTCGCCGGCGGCCTCGGCACCCCGGCGGCGGTCGCGGCGGCCTTCATACTGGGCGCCGACTACGTCCTCACCGGATCCGTCAACCAGTGCACGGTGGAATCCGGCATGAGCACCGAGGTCAAGGACATGCTGCAGGACATCGGCATCGCCGATACCGCCTACGCCCCCGCGGGCGACATGTTTGAATTCGGCGCCAGGGTGCAGGTGCTCCGCAAAGGCGTCTTCTTCCCCGCGCGGGCCAACCGACTGTTCTCCCTTTACTCCCACTACGACGGCCTCGACGAGATACCGGAGAAAACACGCTCCCTGCTGGAAAGAACCTACTTCGGAAAAAGCATCGAAGAGGTCTGGGACGAAGTACGCGGCTATCTCCGGTCGCAGGGGCGCGACGCCGACATCGACCGTGCCGACGCCGATGCCAAACAGAAGATGGCACTGGTCTTCCGCTGGTACTTCTTCCACACGACGCGCCTCGCCATGAACGGCGACGGCTCCGGAAAAGTGAACTACCAGGTGCAGACCGGGCCGGCGCTGGGTGCCTTCAACCAGTGGGTCGACGGCACCGAACTCGCCTCATGGCGGCACCGCCACGTCGACCGCATCGGCCTCATGCTGCTCGACGGCGCCGCCGAACACATCGCCACCGCATGCCGGCGCTGGCGCGACACCCTCGGTGGGCCCCGTGCGACCAACGCCCCACCGCAGCCGAGGAGAACGTGATGACCGTCCCGTCCACCGGCACCGAAGTCCGGCTCGCCGCCCGCCCCGAGGGGTGGCCGACCGCCGCGGACTTCTCGGTCGTGCGGGCGGACCTGCCCGCCGTCCGGACCGGCCAGGTGCTGGTCCGCAACCTCGTGATGAGCGTCGACCCGTACATGCGGGGGCGGATGAACGTCACTCGGTCCTACGTCCCGCCGTTCGCCGTCGGCAAGGTGCTCGACGGGGGCGCCGTCGGCGAGGTCGTCGTCTCGAAGTCACCGCGCCTCGCGGTCGGCGACCTGGTCCTGCACGGCCTCGGCTGGCGGGAGTACGCCGTCGTCGGCGCCGCCGGCGCGGTCCGGATCGATCCGGCGCTCGCGCCACCCACCGCGTATCTCGGAGTGCTCGGTATGCCGGGGCACGCCGCCTACGCGGGGCTGCTCAAGACCGCCGAATTCCGGCCCGGCGACACCGTGTTCGTCTCCGGGGCCGCGGGCGCGGTCGGCTCCCTCGTAGGTCAGATCGCCCGGCTCCGCGGCGCGGAACGCGTGATCGGATCGGCGGGCAGCGCCGAGAAAGTCGCCTACCTGACCGGGGAGTTGGGCTTCGACGCGGCGTTCGACTACAAGGCCGGGCCGGTTCTCGAACAGCTGGCGCAGGCCGCGCCGGCGGGCATCGACGTCTACTTCGACAACGTGGGCGGCGACCACCTGGACGCCGCCCTGGCCCTGGCCAGGCTCGGCGCGCGGTTCGCGCTCTGCGGCAGCATGTCGCAGATCAACGCCGAGGACGGCCCGACCGGCCCACGGAACCTGATCCAGGCCATCGCCAAGGGCATCACCCTGCGCGGCTTCCTCGTCTCGGGCCACGCCGGCCTCCAGGACGAGTTCACTGCCCGCATGGCCGGCTGGCTGGCAGACGGGAGAATCTCCTACCGGGAGACCGTCGTCAGCGGACTGGAGAACGCGCCCACCGCGTTCATCGACATGCTGCGCGGAGCCAACATCGGCAAAATGCTCGTGAGAATCGCCGAATGAATACGCCACGCCCTGCGGAAGAAAACGGCGAACTCCACAGAAATTCCTATCGATTTGTTCCCCGTTCGCTTCCCGGCCGGTATGGTGATCTCCAAGCGCAGGCGCCAAACGGATGGCGCGCCGCACTCCTTGCGCAGAGATTTCCCCACCCGCCGCACATTCCCTGGGCATTCAGCCTGCGGCGCCTCGGCGATTCCGTCCCGACCCACACACCCACCGGGTACGTTCCGCCTCTTTCAGATGAACCAGAAGGAAAACGGAGGACTTCCATGTCCAGCACGTCCACGCCGTCCGACACCTCGACGCCCACGACGATCCCCGTCCCCGAAGAGGTCGGACGCCTCTACGACCGCCTCACCGCACTGGACACCGAAGCGGTCGGCGGCAGCCTCCACCTCGGCTACTGGGACGTCGACGACAACGACACCCCGCTCGTGGAGGCGGCCGACCGGCTCACCGACGTGATGACCGACCGTCTGCGGATCGACCAGGGCCAGCGGGTCCTCGACGTCGGCTGCGGAGTCGGCCAGCCGGCCATGCGGATCGCCCGCCGCACCGGCGCGCACGTCACGGGCATCGCGATCAGCCAGGACCAGATCGCCCGCGCCACCGCACTCGCCGAGGGCGCCGGCCTGGGCGACCGCGTGGAGTTCCGGCACGCCGACGCCATGGAACTGCCCTTCCCCGACAACTCCTTCGACGCCGCCATCGCCATTGAGTCGATCTTCCACATGCCCGACCGCGGACGGGTCCTCGCCGAGATCCGCCGCGTCCTGCGCCCCGGCGGTCGCCTGGTCCTCACCGACTTCTTCGAGCGCGGCCCCGTCCCCGCCGAGAAGCAGCCCGCCGTGGACCGGCTCCTCCGCGACTTCATCATGACGCTGGCCCGGCCCGAGGACTACGTGCCCATGCTGCGCGACGCGGGTCTCCGCTTCGTCGAGCTGCTGGACATCACCGAGCAGAGCGTGCGCCAGACCTTCGAGCAGATGAGCAAGGGCTCCCAGGAGATGCAGACCGTTTTCGACGACGAGGCGGAGGAGAAGTTCAGCCCCGCCTCCATGATCGACGTCGACGAGTTCGGGTCCGTACTGCTGACCGCCCAGAAGCCCCGCTGACCGACGACGTCCGCATGCGGTGGCGCCGGAACAGCGCCGGCCCGGCCCCCGGACGAAGACGCCGGCCCGCCTCCGGCGCCACCGCGCCCCCAGCACCGACGAGGAGTGACATCCCGTGACCGAACCCAGCGACGGCGGCGCGCCGCCCGCCTTCCCGTTCCCCCGCACCTGCCCCTACCGGCTGCCCGCCGAGTACCACGGCCTCCGCGAGAGCGGGCCCGCGTCGCAGGTGACCCTGCCGACCGGTAAGCCGGCGTGGATCCTGACCCGCTACGACGACGTCCGCAAGGCGCTGCTCGACCCGCGCCTCAGCTCCGACCGGGCCGATCCGAACTTCCCGATGCTGGTCGAGATCGCCCGGAGCGACAAGGACTCCACACTGTCCCTGGCCGGTATGGACGCGCCCGAACACACCAGGGCGCGGCGCGCCGTCGTCGGCGAGTTCACCTTCCGCCGGATGGAAGCCCTGCGCCCGCGTGTCCAGGAGATCGTCGACGACTGCGTCGACGCGATGCTCGCCGGCCCCAACCCCGCCGACCTGGTGAAGGCGATGTCCTTCCCGGTGCCGTCCCTGGTCATCTGCGAGCTGCTCGGTGTGTCCGCCGCCGACCGCGACTTCTTCGAGGACCGCACCTCCCGCATGCTCAGCATGACCCTCCCGCCGCTGACCCGGCAGCAGGCGTTCTTCGACCTGCAGACCTACCTGGACCAGCTCGTGACGACCAAGGAGAAAGTCCCGGGGGAGGACCTGCTCAGCCGCCAGATCGCCAAGGGCCGCAAGGACGGCACGTACGACCACGACGCACTCGTCGACCTGGCGTTCCTGCTGCTGACCGCCGGCCACGACACGACCGGAAACATGATCTCGCTGGGCATGCTCGCCCTGATGGAGACGCCCGAACTGCGCGCGCGCATCACCGGCGACCCCGGCAACACGCCACAGGTCGTCGAGGAACTGCTGCGCTACTTCACCATCACCGACATCATCACCACCCGTGTGGCCAAGGAGGAGGTCGAGATCGGCGGGCAGACCATCCGCGCCGGCGAAGGCGTCTTCGCGCTGGGCGGCTCGGCCAACCACGATCCGGATGTCTTCGAGAACCCCGAGAAGCTGGACGTCGACCGCGGCGCACGCCAGCACCTCGCCTTCGGCCACGGACCGCACCAGTGCCTCGGACAGAGCCTTGCCCGCATGGAACTGGAGATCGTCTACGACACCCTGCTCCGCCGCGTCCCCGGACTCCGGCCGGCCGGCCTCGTCGAAGACCTGCCGCTGAAGAACGACGCGGCCATCTTCGGCCTCCACGAGCTCCCGGTCACCTGGTAGGCGCCTGCGAAGCGGACCCTGATCGGGACGGCAACCACCCGTCCCCACCCGCCGGTTGGCCATATCCGACCGGTGTGTGTCAGCGTACGGAGGCACCGCCGCCGCGTCCCGCGCGCCGCGCACGACCCGCGGCGCGCCCGCGCCCCTCCCGGGAACACCAGTAGCAGCGGCGAAGCGCCCCCGGACCGCGCGGTATGTGCCCTAGCATCCCGCCATGCGCCATAAGTCTGCTGCAGCAGTCGCCCTGCTCGCCGGTCTGGCCGCCGTGGCGGGCTGCGCCACCGGTGACGTACCGGCCCGGAGCACCCTGGTCTCCGCACCGCCCTCGTCCTCGCCGTCCGTGGGTGCCACCGGGCCCGCCCTCTGGTCCGCGCAACGGATGCGGGGCGCCAAGCCCTTCCGCCACCCACCGGGGGTCTCGCACACCCCGCCGCCTACCACGTCCAACGCCCGGGTGGGGGCGCTCTTCAGCCACGGCGGCAGCGGCGACCACTTCTGCACCGGGAGCGTCGTGGACAGCCCCGGCAAGTCCGTGGTGATCACCGCGGCGCACTGCATCCACACGGGCAAGGGCGGCGGCTACCAGACGGACCTGGCGTTCGTTCCCGGCTACCGCGACGGCCAGGCACCCAACGGCACCTGGCCGATCACGAAGATGGTGGTGGACGACCACTGGGCACAGTCCTCCGACCCCGGCTACGACGTGGGGTTCGTCATCGTGGGCAAGGTCGGCGGCAAGCGCATCGCCGATGTGCTGGGCGCCAACCGCTTCGGCTACAACGCCGGTTACGGCAACAGCGTGCGGATCACCGGCTATCCGGCCGCCGGCCAGGACCCCATCTCCTGCGTCAACAAGACCACGAAGTTCCAGACGGACCAGATGAAGGTCGACTGCACCGGCTACAGTGGCGGGACCAGCGGCAGCCCCTGGCTGACCCACTTCGACCACGCCACCCGTACCGGCGAGGTCATCGGTGTCATCGGCGGCTACCAGACCGGCGGCGACACCGACGACACCTCCTACAGCCCCTACTTCAACGACGCCATCAAGTCCCTGTACGACAAGGCCGTCAGTGAGGAGGGCTAGGGCCTGTCCCGCCGGCGCGCCGGTTATCGGCCGGCGGCGAGGACGGATTCCGCGACGGACGTGCGTGCGTACAGCACGGAGCGGCCGGCCCGGTGGGCGGTGACGAATCCGGCATCGCGCAGTGCCGTGAGGTTCTGGGAGACCCCGGCCTTGGAGATCCCGGTGCGGTGAGCCAGTTCTGTCGTGGTGGCCGGCGTCTCCAGTTCGGTGAGCAGGAGGGTCCGGGCGCGGCCGAGCACGGCGACGATCGCCGCGGTACTGGTGACGGTGCGGCGTTCCCACAGCGTGCCGGTGCCGCGGGCTCGATAGGCGAGTTGCGGCGGGTCCGGGGGAGCGACCCGCGTGGACAGGCCCGGCCCCTTGAAGGCCGAAGGAATCAGGAGCAGCCCCGCGCCCGCCGTCTCCCGGGACAGGGCCCGTGGCCAGCGGACCAGCCGCAGTACGTCGTCGCTCCAGCTGACCTGCGGATGCAGCTCGTTGAAGAGGTGGCCGGCCCCGTACTGCGAGACCTGCCGGGCACGGTGGAAGACGTCGGCGTCCAGCACCGTGCGGATCCGCGCCCAGTAAGGAGCCAGCGCCAGCTCCCAGTAGGTCTCGATCTCCTGCGCGACCTTGGCCAGGCGGGTGCGCGGATCGGCATACAGGGACCGCAGCCGGGGCCCGATGCCGCCCTGGTGGTATCCGAGGTGGTCGAGGTCCTTGCGGACACGGCCGGCAGGAGAGGCCACGACCGCGGCCAGCTCCTCCGCCAGCGTGGGAGCCGGCCCGGTTGGTGCCGGGTTGAGGAAGTCCGGGGCGTAGCCCGAGGACGGGATCAGTTCGGCGAGCCATGCCGTGTCCAAGCCGGCAGCCGCGACCCGTGGCCGCACCTGCTCCAGCCAACGCCGGTGCACAGGATCCACGGCACCGGACTTCAGCAGTCGGAAGCTGGCCCCGACCTCCCACATCGGCGAGACGGCGAACCGCACCTGCGCCACATCGCTCGCCGAGAACGCAAGCTCTGCCAGGACAGCCATCCCCCCAAGGATTCACCCATACCTGAATCAATGGCGGCCACCCTACCGCGTGGAGATCATTCCGGCATGACCTCAGAGACGATCAACGCCGCCGCATCGGGAACCTGGAAGCTGGGAGACCTGACGGTCAACCGGATCGGCTTCGGGGCGATGCGCCTGCCGCAGACCGGCAAGGCGCTCGTGCCCGAGGCCGTCCCTCGCGACCGCGACCAGGCGATCAGCGTGCTCCGCCGCGCCGTCGAGCTCGGCGTGAACCACATCGACACCGCCGCGTTCTACTTCTCCGCGCTGCGCTCGGCCAACGAACTGATCAACCGGGCCCTGGCCCCCTACCCGGACGACCTCGTCATCACCACCAAGGTCGGGGAGACACGCGAACCGTCGGGAGCGTGGCTGCCCCACGCCAGGCCGGAGCAGTTGCGCGGACTGGTCGAGGAGAACCTGCGCCAGCTCGGCCGTGACCACCTGGACGTGGTGAACCTCCGCATCGTCGGCACCGATTCGATCGCCGAGCGCTTCGGTGCGCTGGCCGAACTGCGCGAGGCCGGACTCATCCGTCACCTCGGCATCTCCAACGTCCACCCCCATCACCTCGCCGAGGCTCAGGCCATCGCGCCCGTGGTCTGCGTGCAGAACATGTACGGCCTCGGAGTGCGGCCCGAGCAGGACGCGTTCGTCCGCACCTGCGGCGAGCAGGACGTCGCCTTCGTGCCGTTCTACGCGATCGCCGCCACCGGGCGCCAAGCCGGGGCGAGCGACAACGACCATCCGGAGATCCTGGCCGTCGCCCGGGCACACGGGGCCGGCCCCGCCCAGGTCCGGATCGCCTGGACCCTGCACCGCGGCCCGCACGTGCTGGCCATCCCGGGCACCGGTGACCCCGGCCACCTGGCATCGAACGTGGCCGCAGGCGCCCTCCGGCTCTCCGCGGACGAGGTTGCCCTGCTCGACTCCCTGCACCGCCGGAATCCCTGAGTGGTTCTCGGGGTCCGCCGAAGGGCGCACTGCCGATCGCCCTGAGTCCTGCAGCCCCGCCACGTCGCGGCATCATGCCGGACGCCTGCCGGCTTCGCCGCTACCGAGGACGTGCCGGGGCGCTGGACGCCGAGTCGTAAGAGATCGGTTTAGAAGCACTCCTTACCGTTGGCCACCGACGTCGTACAGCCCTGGCTGACCCTGGCCGACTTCCCCGCCCTGTATGGAGCTGCTCGTGACCCCGCCCGATATCCCCGCGCCTGCGCGGTTGCGCACCCTGCGCCCTCGGCTGCCCCTGTCCGTGGCGCAGCCGCCGCCTGCCGCGCCGCACCGCCCCCGGCAGAAGCGCGGCGTGCTCGCCGCCTCGGTGCTGATCACGACGGGTGCGCTGGCCTTGTCCGGGTGCGGCGGGAGCGGCGCGGCGAGCGGCGACGAAGGGGCCAAGGACGCGTCCGGCCCGAGGATCAGGGTCTCGGCGCGGAACGGCGCCACCGACGCCGGCCTCACCACCGGTGTCAGGGTCAGCGGCGGCAGGCTCACCGGCGTACGGCTGGTCCGGGTGGACAACGGCGCCCCGATCAAGGGCTCAGTAGCTGCCGACGGCTCCTCCTGGAAGCCCTCGGCCCAGCTGGAGCGCGGCACCAAGTACCAGCTGGTCGCCAACGCCAAGGACGGCCGCGGCCGGACGGCCACCGAGAACGCCACGTTCACCACGGTCTCCCCGAAGAACAGCTTCACCGCCTCCTACACCCCCGACGGCGGCAAGACCGTCGGCGTGGGAATGCCGGTGTCCATCGACTTCGACAAGTCGATCACCAACAAGAAGGACGTCCAGTCCCACATCACGGTGACCTCCAGCAGCGGCCAGCAGGTCGTCGGGCACTGGTTCGGCGCCCAGCGCCTGGACTTCCGTCCCCAGGAGTACTGGAAGGCCGGCTCCAAGGTCACGATGAAGATCGACCTGGACGGCGTGAAGGGTGGCGGCGGCATCACCGGCGTGCAGTCCAAGACGGTGACCTTCACCGTCGGCCGGTCCCAGGTCTCCACCGTCGACATGAACACCCAGACCATGACGGTCGTGCGGGACGGCAAGACCATCAAGTCCGTGCCGATCTCCGGTGGCAGCCCGAAGAACCCGACCTACAACGGCCAGATGGTGATCTCGGAGAAGCTCGTGCAGACCCGGATGGACGGCTCGACCGTGGGCTTCGGCAACCCCGGGAAGACCTACGACATCCCTGATGTGCCGCACGCGATGCGGCTGTCGGCCTCGGGCACCTTCGTCCACGGCAACTACTGGGGCAGTCCGTCGGTCTTCGGCCGCACCGGCACCAGCCACGGTTGCATCGGGTTGCGGGACAACAAGGGGGGCGGGGGTGAGACCCTCGGCAAGTGGTTCTTCGACCAGTCGCTCGTCGGCGATGTCGTGGTCGTCAAGAACTCGCCCGAGCGGACCGTCACACCGGAGAACGGCCTCAACGGATGGAACCTGTCCTGGTCCGACTGGCAGGCGGGCAGCGCGCTGTGACCGGCTCCCGCCCCGTACGGGAAACCGCCGGGCAGCCCCGCGGCAGGCGCAACCGCGCGGGGTCTGTCCGACCCTGACCGGTCGGACAGACGCTAGGTGACCGGTCGGCGGTCGACCGGGGTGAGCGGGGTCCGGATGGTCACGGGGGTGCGGCGGGGACCGGACCACGGGGCCGGAACCGCGTCGATGTCCAGGGCCAGCCGGTAGGCGATCGCCTCGTAGTTGACCCGCCAGCCGCGGAAGTGCGGCCACGCCTCCTCGGGGGTGCGTTCCATCGGGTAGCCACGCTCCTGCAACCGCTCGATCCCCATCAGGAAGTCCTGGTAGGTGAGTTGGACAGGGTCGTCGGGATGCGGGTCGAGGTCGTACGGGATGCCGCGTATGTCCGCGATGTCGCGCAGACAGACAAAGCCCGCCCGCAGCGCCAGCCGGATCTCCGACTTCGGTTGGGACGGGTTGAGGGCCATCCGCAGCGCCGCGGCGTCCATGACGGCCAGCAGCGCGATCAGCCAGTTGCGGGTGGCCTTGGGCGACCGGAAGTGGATCAGGACCGGGTAGGTGGTGTGGCTCTCGCTCACCGCGGCGCTCCACCGTTCCCAGTTGCGGAACAACTCGGTGAGGTTGTCGAGCAGTTCGACCTGTGCGTACCGCACCAGGATCTCCGGCCCCCAGGGCGGCGAGCCCGCACGGGCCTGGAGCAGGGTGACCTCGGTCTCGCGGCTCTGGTAGGCGCCGTAGAGGGTGGGCAGATACCCGACCTGGAGGCCGATGACGATGGGTCCGGTGGCGGCGGCGCAGAAGTCGATGGCGTTCAGCGTGGCCCGGTTGCCGCTGGCGAAGCCGAGCGTGAGCAGCGACGATCCGGACTCGGTCAGCGCCTCCCGTACACCGAGTTGGCTGACGGCCGCCTCCAGCAGGGCGTAGCCGACCAGGAACGACGCCAGCCAGCTGATCAGGGTCACCACGATGGCCAGTGGTGCCACCGGTGCGAGCACCCGGTCCTTGGTCTCCGCGCTCGTCGACCGGTCGGCGATCAGTTGGAACGCGCGGAGGACCAGGCGCTGCACGATGTGGGTGAAGCCGGAAAGCGTCGGGCGGGGGATCACCAGGGTGCGCAGTACGGAGGAGAAGATCCCGAGTACGACGACGACACCGGCGATGCCCAGCAGTACACGCACCACAGTCACCTTGCGTTCCGACCGAGGGCCCACGTGATCGAGCCGCCGCGGTGGGCGGACGGCTCGTCAGCGGCCTCGGTGCATCCTCGACGGCCGGGGCAGGTCGGCGTCCCGGCCGAGGAGCTCCCGGCCGACCTGGCCGGCCCACGGGCACGGCAAGATCCACTGACCCACGCCGAGACGGAATGGTAGCGGGGGACGCGGGCGAATCCGCCCAGCGGCTCGGCGAACGTCGAAGCGGCCGGCTCGCCTGCCCGGACGTGTCCCGGGCAGCCGAGCCGGCCGGCAGGTTCGCCGCCCCCGTCCGTCACCAGAGCGGACAGCCGCTACCGGAGTGGAACCGGGACGGGGACGGACGGGTCAGCTGGTGGGCTTGACCGGCCAGCTGGTCAGCGACTCCTGCGCGCCGCAGTCCGTGGCGTCCTTGTCACCGTGGCATATGAAGACCGAACCGGTGGTGGTGAGGGTGTAGTTGGGAATGCTCAGGTCGACCGCCTGAGTGCCGGCGCCGCACAGGGTCGCCCGCTTGGCGGCCGGCAGGGGCGACATGTCGTAGGTCCACTGGGTCCACACCGAATAGCAGTCCTTGCCGGTGTTCTTGAAGGTGCCCTTGACGATGAGCTTGGAGGACAGGCCGCCATTGGACTCCAACGACCTGGTGCCCGATGCCGTGGCCGTGCCGTACGTGGCCGTCCACGGGACGTCCGCGCCCGCGGACGTGACACCGGCTGCCGTCGCCGAGGACTGGCCGAGGGCCAGGAGCATGGCGGAGGAAGCCAGAACGGCGGCTCCCGATGTCAACATGCGTGTGGATCGCACTGCGTTTCCTTTCCAGAGTGGTGATGGGCGGACCGTGCTCAGCGGCGCATGACCCCTGGTCCGGTCCGTCAGCAGGTACCCGCCCGTGGCGCCGGCGCGATGCGCGTCGCAGGCCGAACCCGCGGCGAGCAGGCCGAACCCGCGGCGCAGCGTGGAGAGGCCGGCCGGACGGCCCGACATGCCGTCGGTGCCTGGCCCTGGTGGCATGGAGGGGGAGCAGGTGCGGCGGCTACCCGCCGCAGCGGGCGTCTCCCGCTCACCGGGAAGGTCGGGAAGGTGTCGTCAACCTCGTAGCGGAGGTGGCGTGGCCGTACCGCTCGCAAGCAGCAGTGGGGGAGTCGGGAGTCGAACGGCCCCTGGCGACACCGAATGCGACGTGCTCTTCGGGCTAAAATGAAGGGTGGTCAGTTCCTTCGTAGGGACGGTGGGCTACCCGTCTTCCGGTGAAGGGATGGTCGCACCGATCACCGAGGCGGCGACAGTGGCCGCCGGTGCCCTTGGCTGAGCTGTCCATCGTGGAATTCCCCCCTGCCGCGACGCCGCGCGCCGCCCCGTCGAACGAGTGAGATCGTTTTTAGCACGGGAAGCGGCTGCTAAAGAAAGGCGTTACTTGGGTGTTGGGGTGTGCGCCAACTGGCCGGGATGGCAGCTGAGTTGGGTACCCTTGATGAGGCAGTCGGAGCGCCTGGGAGGCGGGCGGCGGAGCTGTCCGGGTACCGGCCGTGCCGTGGAGGGCCTCAGGCGGGGGCCGTCACCGGCCCCCGGTCCGTTCAGCGCACGAAGGCGACTTCCGGATAGTGGTGTGACGGGCCGTCGAGCAGGTGACTGTGGTGGTGGCGCAGTTCCTTGTCGAAGAAGGCCGCGAGGTAGGTGCGTTGGATTTCGATGGCGCGGGTGGGGGCGATGGTGCCCAGAATCTGGACCAGTTGGGGAGGGGTGAGTCCGAAAGCGGCCGGTGCCTGGGGGAGCAGGGCCTCGCTGTCGGTGAAGGAGTTGTGCTCGGCGCCGCGCAGCTTCAGGTCGATCCGCTCTCCGTGCAGGTGCTTCCAGAGTCTCGCCCAGCTGGAGTCGTCGTTGCGGTTGTGGTGTTGGGAGCTGAACAGCAGGAAGGGGCGGTCGAGTGGCTTGCTGATCTCCGACCCGAAGAACTGGCCGTCCAGGTCCGCCCCCGCGCGGATCCTGGAGTCGGCGTGCATGGCCGCGGGCACGCTCCCGCCGCCGAGGGAGGCGCCGAACATCCCGATACGGTGCATGTCCACGGCTTTGGACAGCCCGTGGGGCAGGGCCTTGTGGTCGGCGTCGGGGTTGTGGCCCCGGGCGATCGCGGCCAGTTGGTTGATCACGAAGTGGGTGTCCGCCGCCCGGACGGCGATCGTGTGGGACGCGTGGGTACCCGCCGGCATGGTGTTCAGCTCAAGCCGCCCGCCGGGGAACTCCACCTCGCCGGCGTCGTGGGTGTGGTCGATGGTGACGACCAAGTAGCCGCGGCTGGCCAGGTCCTGGGCCAGTGCGGTGCCCATCGCGCGGTCCCCGTGCAGCCCGGTTGAGTACAGCAGCACCGGCAGCTTGCCGGCCTTGTGGTCGACCGGGGCGCCGGTGTGGCCGGCGGTGGTGGGCAGGGTCACCGCGCCCGGCGGCATCTGACGGGCCGCCATGAAGTGGGCGGCCGCTGCGGGTTGCATCCAGGGGGCGGCGGGATAGCGGCTGGTGTGCGTGGCCGGGTACCACAGCGTGACCATCAGCTCCCGAGGCTGGTTTCCGGGTATCCACGGATCCGCGCGCCTGGTGTCGCGCAGGTGGAGGTCGACCGTACCGACGCGATGGGAACCGCTCGGGGCGGGGAGAGTCAGCTGGCCCGGGACCTGCGGGGTGTCCTCGGGCTTGGTCACCGTCGTGGGCGTACCGGCGGTCTTCCCCGCGGCGGTGGCGGGCACGACGCCGGCGCCCAGGACGACGGCGAGTGCTCCTGTGGTACTGGCGACCCGGGCGCGCAACCGGCTCTGGCGCTTTCGTGCGTGCTTCATGGGCAGCCTCGTCTCCGTGGGGGCGTTCGCGAGATGACCGGCGAGCGGTGGCGCTCATCGTAATGGGTAGTTTGCCATGGCCAAGCCAACCCCCCTGATTGTGCGGAGAGTTCTCGCTCGGGGACGGTTGGTGATCGGGACTGCCGCCCCACGTTCCGGTGTGGCATGTGCGGGCGAAGCGGGCTGGTCGAGTGGCCGTTTGGGGTGTGTGTGGCGGAATGCCCCGGTGCGCCGGGTGGTGGCCGTCGGCGTCCCGGGTTCGGCGCGCTCGAGAGATCGGTCGCAGTAGCAAATATGTGTAAGCGACCTAATTCTCGTCCGAGTTGGGGGTGGAGGTCCCATTTATCTCGTATGTGTGGGCGCGAAGGGAACGGACTTGTGATTATCGTGTGAAACGCAGTATCGATACTCCTCGAGTTGCTGCACGGCCATCCCCCACGTGCCGAGAGGACGCTGCCCTGCACCCGGTTGCCCACTCGCCCCGTCCCCATCGCGCCCGGCGTCGCGCCGACATGCCACTGCTCGGAGGGGTCCGTCCGCCGATCGCGGCGCTGCTCTGCGCACTGCTGGCGGTCGCCGCGTTTCCCACACTCGGGCTCGGCACCGTTCATGAACAGGACGTCCCCCAGGCCGTACGCGACGGGGAGCGCCGGATCGCCGAGGACGCCGCCGCCTCGGTCAGAACCTCCATCGACGTCAGGGCCGCCGCGCTGCGCCGCGCCGCGGCGTCGACCAGACCCGCCGACGGCGGCACTCCCGCGGCCGTACTGCGGTCCCTTGTCCCATCCGGGCCCCCTGCGTTGGGCGCGGCGCTGCTCGACCCGGACACCGGCAAAGCGGTGGCCGCCGGCGGTGAAGCGGTGCCGCTGACCGGGGCGGCCGCGGTGGCCCTGGCGAAGTCCGGTACCGCGAACATCGCGCCCCGGCTGGCCTCTTCAGGCGGTGCCGAACCCCGGCTGCTGCTCTTCGCCCGGGTCACCGTGCCCACTGCGGGCGGCAAGCAGGACGAGAACCACGACCAGGCACGCGACCAGACGGGGGACCAGGGCGCCGGCGAACGCGAACTCCTGCTGGTCGTATCGGAGAAGGCCACCGCTCCGGTGGTGTACGGAGAAGTGCGCACCGGTCAACTGGTGGACCGGAACGGCAAGGTGCTCGCCCGCGCCGCTGCTGTCGGCACAACCCCGGCGCCCGACACCGACGACCGCACCGGGCCCGCCGCCGCGGCGGACGCCGCCGGCGCCGGGCGACACACCGGGGAGTCCTCGGGGAGCATGCTCGGTGACGGTCACGACGGGCTGCGCAGGGTCGCGGGCTGGGCATCGGTCTCCGCGGTGGACGGCAAGGACGACAGCTCCGGCCTGGGGCTGACGATCCTCACGTCCCAGGATGTGGCTCCGGCGAAGGACGGAGCCGATCACACCGGGTTCGCCCTCGTGGCCGCGGGCGTGCTGGTGGTGATCGCGCTGCTGGTCACCGCGGTGCTGTGGCGCACCGTGCAACTTCCGCTGCTGCGGCTGCACCTGTCCGCCGCCCGGCTGGCCAGGGGAGTCTGCGGTATGTCGGGGGCGGCGGAGGAACTGGCGCGGCCGGTGCCGGCCGCGCTGTTCGGCGAGCCCCGCCGGGTCGGCCGGGCGTTGGAGTCGATACGCCGCCAACTGCTCGGCGAGACGGGGCCGGAGCCCGTGCGGCCGGTGCGACGCCGGCCCGGTCTCCGGTCGGTTGCCGTGGTCTGCGCACTCGTGATCGCCGTGTGGGCGGTGCCGCTGCTGTTCCTGCTCAACCGGGTACCCGCCGACAGAGCCGTACCGGCAACCACCGTCGCCGACCAGCAGGCACGCACCGAAGCCGCCGCCGACCGGGTGCGGCAGTCCCTCGGGCAAAGCTGCACCGATCTCGCGGCGGTGGCGTCGGCCATCTCCGGTGTGCCACCGGAGCGGGCGACGGAGGTGCTGCGGCGCGAACGCGCCGGCCATCCCACCTTCCAGTCGCTGTACGTGCTGGACCGCACCGGTGCCGTCGTGCTGCGGGTCGGCAAGCAGCCGCTGCGCACCCTCGTCCATGCACCGACCGGCCAGGGCATCACCCAGGTCACCACGTCCGGCAAGATCCCCACCATCGCCGCCTACGCCCAGATCCCGGCGGCCGGCAACGCCAAGGGGGCCGCGGACACCGCCCCCGCCGTGGTCGTCGCCGAGATCGGGGTGAACGGGCTGAACGACCTCGTGGCGCGGCCGGGGCTCGGCAAGGTGTGGCTGACCGACGAGCGCCACCGGGTGCTCGCGGCGAGCACCGGCTTTCGGGCCTTCCAGTCCCTTCCCAGCCGGGGCCTCACCAGCCTCGTGAACAGGACCGACACCGCGCCGGGCGGCCGGGGCAGACCGGAGTCGGCCGTCCTGGACGCGGGCGCCGGGCCGGGCGAGGGCCTGTCGGTGGCAGCCGCCGCGCCCCTGGCGCAGACCGGGCCGGCCGCCGGGCTGGGCTGGCAGGTGGTCTCCGCCGAGCCCGCCGCAGCGCTCAAACTGGCGGCGTACGAGGTCCAGGCGCGCACCATGCTGGCCGGGCTGCTGGCCCTGTCGGTGGGCATCGCCTGCCTGGGCTGGCTGCACATCGTCGTGGTCAGACCGCTGCGCGCCCTCACCGGGTGCGCCGAGCGGCTGGCCGGCGGCGACCGCCGCACCGTCCTGTACCCGGTCCACCACGACGAGTGCGGCTCGGTCACCCGCAACCTGGAACTGCTCCGGCAGGCCCTGGTGGAACGGGACCGCGGCGCCGGAGCCGACGTGGCCCCGGCCCTTGTCCCCAAGTCCCAGCGCGGCAGCGCGCCGTAGCAGTGAAGGATCAACTGTCGTGCTTTTCCTCTACGTTGTGCTGCTGCTGAGCTGCACCGTGCTGCTGGTCGCCGGCGTGCTGGAGCAGCGGCGCCACTACGCCGCGCTGGCGCACATCCCCGCCCGGGTGCTGGTCAACGGCATCCGCGGCAAGAGCTCCATCACCCGGCTGTGCGCGGGGGCGCTGCGCGGCGGGGGACTGGTCACCGTGGCCAAGACCACCGGCACCGCCGCCCGGTTCATCCACCCGGACGCCACCGAGGAGCCGGTGTACCGGAAGTTGGGCATCGCGAACGTCGTCGAACAGATCGGCATCGTCCGACGCGCGGCGGCCTACCGTCCGGACGCCCTGGTGATCGAGTGCATGGCGGTGATGCCCGCACTCCAGGAGATCAACCAGGAGAAGCTGATCCGCTCCACGATCGGCGTGCTGTGCAACGTCCGCGAGGACCACCTCGACGAGATGGGCCCGACGCTGGACGACGTGGCCCGCTCGCTGTCGAGGTCGATGCCGGTCGGCGGGATCTGCGTCACCGCCGAGCAGGAGCGGCTGCACATCCTCAAGGAGGAGGCGGACAAACGGAGATGCCGCCTGATCACGGTCGATCCGGAGTCGGTCACCGACGAGGAGCTGCGCGGGTTCAGCTGGTTCACGTTCAAGGAGAACGTCGCCATCGCGCTGGCGGTGGCCGAACTGCTCGGCGTGGACCGGGCCACCGCGCTGCGCGGCATGTGGGACGCGCCACCGGACCCCGGCGTCCTCTCGGTCGAGCGCTACCGCACACCGGACGGCAAGCAGCTGCGTTTCGCCAACGTCTTCGCCGCCAACGACCCCGAGTCGACGCTGATGAACGTCCGCCAGTTGGCCGAACTCGGCGCGATCCGACGCCCGTTGAACGTGGTCGTCAACTGCCGCCCGGACCGGGTCGAACGCAACGGGCAGATGGGGTCGATCGTCCCCGACCTGGACCCGGAGACGGTCTTCCTCATCGGGCATCCGACGAAGAGTGCCCGCGACGGCATCCCGTCGGACTGGTCGTCGGGCAGGGTGGTGGACCTGGGCGGCGACCGGCGCGACGCCCAGGAGCTGACCGGCGCCATCCTCGCCGAACTGGGCCCGGATTCCTCGCTGGTGGCCATCGGCAACATCCACGGCCAGGGCGAACTGTTCCTGGAACACCTCGGCAGGCTGCCCACCGACCCCGCCGACGAGCCGCTTCCGGTGGCGCACCCGCCCGAGCCCGAGCCGTACCGCTGGGTGGCGTCGCTGAACGCCCCCACCCCCGGCCCGCCTGCCCTACCCCCCTCCTCAGCCCTCGCCCCAGTCCGGCACGAGCCCACAAGGACGCAGCAGTGATCCCCGTCAACGTCACTCCGCAGACCGCCGCACTGGGGATCGCCCTCGGACTGGTCTTCTCGCTGGTCTGCTACCTGACCACCAACCTCTCTCCCGGCGGCATGATCACCCCCGGCTGGCTGGCCCTGACCCTCGTCACCGATGTGGTCCGGGCCGCGATGGTGATCGGCGTCACCGCGCTCACCCTCGCCGCGACCAAGCTCCTCCAGCGACATGTGATCCTCTACGGGAAACGGCTGTTCGCCGCCGTGGTGCTGTCCGCGGTGCTGCTCCAGACCACGGTGATGCTCGCGCTCCAGCACGAGTTCCCGCTCCTCTACACCGCCCAGACCCTGGGCTTCATCGTCCCCGGCCTGATCGCCTATCAGCTCGTTCGGCAACCCCTGGCGGCCACCGTGATCTCCACCACCGCGGTGACCCTCGGCACGTATGTGGTGCTGGTCGCCGGGCTGCTGCTGGGGGCGCTGCCCGTCGGCTGACGCAGGCGCCCGCGTCCACCGCACCCGTCCGCACGTAAAGGAGGTCACCATGGGCACCGGCCCCACCCCGCCCCGCAAGCCGAGCCGCCGTCAGATCCTGGGCTCCGCCGCCGGCCTGGCCGCCGCCGCAGTCGCCGGCGGATACGCATGGCAGCGTTCCCGAAGCGACCTGCCGGACGGTGACGTCCCGATACCGACCGGCGGCTACCGCTTCGAACGCCGCGGCGCGCCCGCCCGCACGGTGGTTCTCGCCGCCGACGACCGGGTGCTGGCCACCTTCACCGACGGCGCGCGCACCGCCCTGCTGACCGGCCCGACCCGTACCTGGAGCGAGCCGCGCACCACCGGCGCGGTGGTCCACGGCGATGCCTGGGTGCGGCTGATGGGCAGCGCATGGAGCCAGGGCAGGGAGCGAACCGGCTGGTTCAGGGAGTGGTTCCCCAAGGCGCTCGCGGACCGCAGCCCGGACGCCCTCGCCGTGGCCTTCCAGTACGGTGACGGGGCACCCGAGGTGCGCACCGCATCGGGCCTGCGCTACGCCGGCAAGGCCCACTTCGGGCCGCAGGTTCCCGGCCAGCAGCCCGATTCGTTCCACTACCGCGACGAGAAGTCCGACTTCTACGACTACCTCGGCGTTCCCTGGACCTTCCCGGACGGCACCCACACGTCCCCGGAGAAGGAACGCTACGGCGACGTGGACTGCTCCGGTTTCATGCGCCTGGTCTGGGGCTACCGCATGGGCTACCCGATGCACGCCACCAACAACCACGGGATCGGCCTGCCCCGCCGGGCCTACGCCCTCGCCACCCGCGCCCCCGGCGTGCTGCTGATCCCCAACACCGGACAGCCGCCCGCCGACCTGAGCCTGCTGCTCCCCGGCGACCTCGTCTTCTTCTCCATCGACATCGGCAGGCCGCACGGCATCGACCACTGCGGCATGTACCTGGGGCCGGACGACGACGGGCATCCGCGCTTCTACTCCAGCCGCTCGCAGGCCAACGGGCCCACGATGGGCGACCTGGCCGGCCGCGCGACGCTCGACGGCCATGGCTTCTACGCCCGGGGGCTGCGCATGGCCCGCCGCCTGTGAAGCCGACGAAACCCCCCTCGCATCCGAGCCCGTCCGCACGAGAGACACCGCCATGGCCACCGCACCCCTCACCGGAGCTCCCACCGACCCGTGCCGGCGCATCAGGCGCGCCTGTCACGCCAGGCGCCGTCAACGGCCGTCTGTCAACTGGGAGTTGTTCGCCCTGCTGCTGATCCTGGCGGCCGCCGCGGTGCTCTACGCCTGGGGTATCGACCGTGCAGGGGTCCACCCGTACTACAGCGCGGCCGTGCGGTCCATGGCGGCGAACTGGCATGCCTTCGTCTACGGCGGGCTCGACCCGAGCGGCTCGGTCACCGTGGACAAGATCCCCGGTGCGCTGTGGCCGCAGGCCCTTTCCGTCATGCTCTTCGGACCGCACAACTGGGCGGTGGTACTGCCGCAGGTCCTGGAAGGCGTACTGGCCGTCTGGGTGCTGTACCGCATCGTCCGTGCCTGGGCCGGCCCCACGGCGGGACTGCTCGCCGCGCTGGTCCTCACCCTCACCCCGATGACCGTCGCACTCAACCGGCACACCATCCCCGACACCCTGCTCGTGCTGCTGCTGGTCCTCGCCGCGGGCTCGTTGCAAAGGGCCGTCACCACCGGCGGACTGCTGCCGCTGCTCGGCTGCGGAACATGGGTGGGGCTGGCCTTCCAGGCCAAGATGCTCCAGGCATGGCTCGTGCTGCCGGTCTTCGCCGCCGTGTACCAACTGGCCGCGCCCGGCTCACCGTTGGAGCGGGCCCGGCGGCTGCTGCTCGCCGGAGTCACCACCGTCCTCGTCTCCTGCTCCTGGCTGTTGCTGGTGGGGGCAACCCCCGCCGAGAACCGTCCCTACATCGACGGGACCACCAACAACAACCCCTTCACCCTGGTCTTCGGCTACAACGGGCTGAGCCGGTTCGGCCACGACCCGCACGCGCTGGGCGCCGTCGCCGGCACCGCCGCCAGCCGCACCACCGGCAACACCGGCTGGACCATGCTGGTCAACGAGAGCCTGGCCCCGCAGATCGCCTGGCTCCTGCCGCTCGCCGTACTGGCGTTGGTACTGGGCGTGTGGTGGCGCGCCGGACTCCCGCGCACCGACAGGCTGCGGACGGGGTTCCTGCTCTGGGGCGGCTGGCTGGCGGTGCACGTCGTGGTCTTCAGCAACTCCAACGGCAATCACGGCTACTACACCGCCGTATTGGCCCCGTCCCTCGCCGCGCTGACCGGTGGCGGCCTCGCCGTGTTCCGGTCCGAGCACCGTGCCGGCGGCCGACGCCGGGCCGCGCTGCCCGTCGCGATCGGGCTCACGGTCCTGTGGGCCGCTGTCGTGGAAGGCCCGCACGGCGCATTCGCCCCCTGGCTGCTGCCGATGGTGTTGATGCTCGGCCTGTGCGGGACCGTCGGTCTGTGGACCAGCGGGCCGGACACCACGCGCCGGGCGGTGCACGGCGCCCTCGCGGCGGCCCTGGCGGCCGTACTGCTCGCGCCGGCCGTCTGGGCCGCCTCCTGCCTGGACCGGCGGTATCCCGGCTCACCCATCGAGCCACTGGCCGGACCGGTCGGACCCGGCTATCAGGGTGCGCACCACCACCGGGTCAGGATCCCGCGAAACCCTTTGAACCAGCCGTCGCCGCGCGACGCCGCACTGCTGAGCTACCTGTCCGCGCACCGCTCCGGAGAGCAGTACCTGCTCGCCACCCAAGCCGCCTACGGCGCCGAACCCCTGCTGCGCGCCACCTCCCAACCCCTGTTGGTCATGGGCGGCTTCACCGGCCTGACGCCGTATCCGACCCCGTTGCGGCTGAGCGACCTGGTCGCCACCCACCACCTGCGCTACGCCCTGCTGACCACGCGCCGCCCGTCCACACCGGCAACGGCCTGGGTGAGGAGCATCTGCACCCGCATCCCGCCCAGCGCCTACGGTCGCACCTCGGACGGAAGCTTCACCCTCTACGACTGCGCTCGACGGGACAACTGACCTGCTCGGCCTGCCTCCACAGACCGTCGGCCGCCGGTCAGGTGCCCGGTGACCTGACGGGAGCATCCCTCCCGCCCCCGGCCAGGCCGGTAGAAACCTGTCACGCGAGTGACTGTGTGTTTGCACAGGAGAAACAGGGGAACCCTCCTGGCGAAAATCGATCCTGGCCCCGTGGCCGGCAACAACGCACCGCGCGTGCTGTGCACAGTCCGCGTGCGGCGAGAGGACTCCATGAAGCACATGCGACGTTCATTCACCGTCCTGGCGACCGCCGTCCTGCTCTCCCTGGCCGGCCTCGCCCTCGCCGCGCCGGCCCAGGCATTCTCCGAAGGCCCCGAGAGCAACACCGCCCTCGTTCCCGCACTGGGACCGGGGCTCATCCTGTAACCGTCGATTCCCTCATCGGCGGGCGCGGCGCCCACCACGGCAGTGTGCCCCTCACCCCCTGGTTGCCGCCCGCGCCCACCCCGCACCGCATCCCCGCGAGGACCGGACCGTGCTCCGGTCGAACTTCTCGCCCCGTGGAAGGATCTGCCTGGCTGGCGCCCGTCACCGGTCTGGAAGGTTCCAAGAGGGCGCAATGCAAAGGGCGTTGAGCGGGCTACGCCTCTTGCGGGCACGGTGTGGAATGAGCGCATCCGGCTCTGTGACATTCGTCAGTGCGGATCCGTGACAGACGGGTCTGCCGACTGCGCGGCAGTCTTGGCAGATTGAGGTCGGATCACCGCTTGGTGATCCGCACCGAGCGGAAGGCCCGCACGCCATGTCACCACGCAACCGCAACCGCAACCGCAACCGGAACCGCGCCTTCGCCCTGGCCGCCGCCACGGCCGCGCTCGCCGGAACAGCCGCTTCGCCCAGCGCCACGGCGCTCGGCGCCGCGTCGTCCGGGTCCATGCCGGCTGCCGACATCCAGGTCACGGACCGCGTGACCAGCACCTTCTCGTCGCACGCAGTCGGGGTGAACACGCCGTTCTGGAACCCGTACCTCACCAGGTCGGACACCCCGGAGCTCATCCGCAGGGCAGGCATCACAACCCTGTCGTTCAACGCCGGCGGGCCCAGCGACCTGTACCACTTCCAGAACGGCGGCTGGCTGAGCCCCGACCCGAACGGCAAGGACAACGGGGGATACCAGGACCTCGACCCGACCTTCACCTTCGACCAGTTCGCGAAGACCGCCCAGGACGCACACGCCGGCATGCTGGTGCACGTCAACTACGGCACCGGCCCGACGGACACCAAGGCCCACCCGAGCACCAAGGAGCACCCCAAGCCCGGTGACCCGCGTGAGGCCGCAGCCTGGGTCCGGTACGCCAACCGCACCCACCACTACCACGTGCACGACTGGGTCGTCGGCGAGGAGACGTACCTCAACGGCTGGTTCAGCAACCCCAAATACCCCGCGCCCAAGGAGCCCGACGCGCACGCCGACAAGTCGCCGGCCGCCTACGCCCGCAACTCCATCGCCTACGCGAAGGCGATGAAGGCCGTCGACCCGAGTATCCGCGTCGGCATCGAGTTCTTCCCCAGCGACCCGGCGACGGCGCACGATCCGGGAAAGAGCAAGCTGAAGGAGTGGGACGACGCGGTTCTGAACACGCCGGGGCTTGCGAAGGCCGTCGACTTCGTCGACATCCACTGGTACCACCCCACGTTCAGCGGGAAGTTCGACGACGCGTCGGTGCTCGCCGACACCGCGCACACGGCGCCCGTGCTGAAGGCGCTGCGGGCGAGTCTGGATCGGGCGTCGGGGCCGCGCCATCACCTCGACATCGTCGCGGGTGAGAGCAACTCCGGCGTCTTCCCGACGCAGCAGCAGGACAACGCGGTGGGCGCGCTCTACCTGCTGGACAGCAACCTGTCACTGCTGGAGAACGGCGTCTCGAACGTTGACTGGTGGGCTCTGTACAACGGACCGAGCGCTACGAAGGACGGCGGCTGGGGCGACCTCGGGTTGCTGTCCTCCGGGAAGTGCCCGTGGGACCAGCCCAAGAAGAAGCACTGCGAGCCGCCGGTCGGCACGCCGTTCGCGCCGTACCACACCCTGCGGATGCTGACCACCGCTCTCCAGGGCGGAGGCGCCACCCTCGCCACGACCACCACCGGTGGCAACAGCACCCTCGCCACCCACGCGGTCCGTCGAGCGGACGGCACACTGGCCGTCGTCGTGGTCAACAAGGACCCCAAGCAGGCCCAGTCCATCCATCTCTCCCTTCCGGCCGGCTACCACAGCGACCGCACGCTCACCTGGCGGCGCGGCGACTCCGCCCCCGCCACCCACCGTGGCGCGGCCCCGACGAGCCTCGACCCCTACTCCGCGGCGGTCATCCTCCTCAACCGTTGAGCGAACCTCCGGGGCCGGAACACGAGCCGGCCCCAGGGCCGGTCACGACGAGCCCCCGATACGCGGGAACAGAGTCACGCCCACCAGAGAGAGCCGTCCCCCCCGAGCGGGAAACACCCTGGCGTTGTCGCGGCACCGACGACCTCACGGTGTGGGCGGCCGCATGGACGATCAGGCCAAGCAGCACTGGGCTGCCGCCGGAGCCGTGGCTCAGGCGGCAGCCCAGGGTGGGTTGCCGACCTTCAGGGATCAGTCCCGCAGCTGCTCCGGGTCGGCCGCCAGGATGCGGCGGACCTGGTCGAGCAGTGCGCTCGCATCCGGCTCGGAGGCGCCCTCGTTGACACCNGCCGGAGCCGTGGCTCAGGCGGCAGCCCAGGGTGGGTTGCCGACCTTCAGGGATCAGTCCCGCAGCTGCTCCGGGTCGGCCGCCAGGATGCGGCGGACCTGGTCGAGCAGTGCGCTCGCATCCGGCTCGGAGGCGCCCTCGTTGACACCGCTGCCGCGGAGCGCGTCCGCGATCTCCTTGAACTGGACGTCCCAGTCGTTCTGGTAGACCTGCTCGTGTTCCTCGGCCCCGTGCGACTGGCGGAGGCCGATGGTGCGGTCGACCAGCTTGCCGATCAGCGCGGTCATGGCGAACGAGAACAGGCCGATGACCAGCACGGCCACCAGTTGCTTGCCGAGCAGGTCCCAGCCGCCGCCGTAGAACAGGCCCTTCTTGCCGGTCATCGTTCCGGTCGCGGCGAGGCCGACCATCACCATGCCGAACAGCCCGCCCCAGCCGTGGATGCCGACCACGTCCAGGGTGTCGTCGACTCCGAAGCGGTACTTCCAGCTGATCGCGAAGGCGCAGGTCAGACCGGCCAGGAAACCGATCGCGACAGCCCAGAACGGGGTGACGTCGCCGGCGGCCGGGGTCATCGCGACCATGCCGGTGACGGCGCCCATGCTGATGTCGAGCAGACCGACCTGGCGGGTGCGGCAGTAGCTGGTCACCGCCCAGCCCGCCATGGCGGCACCGGCGGCGAACTGGGTGTTGACGAAGCCCATCGCCGCCGCGCCCGGCACGCCGAGGGAGGAGCCGGTGTTGAAGCCGAACCAGCCGAACCACAGCAGGGACAGGCCGATGACCACCAGCGGCAGGTTGTGCGGGCGGATCGGCTGACGCTCGAAGTCCTCCCGCCGCCCGGCGACCGCGGCCAGTGCCAGGCCGGCCGCGCCGGAGGCGAGTTCGACCACCGTACCGCCGGAGAAGTCGACGGCGCCGAGCTGCCTGGACACCCATCCGTCCGGCGCGAAAACCCAGTGCGCCATCGGGACGTAGACGAGCAGGGTCCAGGCGCAGACGAAGACCAGCCAGCCGTTCATCTTGGCCCGTCCGGCCACCGAGCCGCTGATCAGCGCGACCGTCACGATGGCGAAGGACATGTGGAAGACCGAGAAGGTCACGGTGGGGATGTCGCCGGTGCGGCTCTCCAGACCCACGCCGGACATGAAGACATGGCCCAGCCCGCCGATCAGCCCGAGCCCGCCGGCGTCCTTGCCGAAGGCGAGGGTGTAGCCGAACGCGAACCAGATGATGCTGACCAGCACCACACAGCCGAAGCACATCTTGAGCATGGTGATGACCTGACTGGTCTTCACCATGCCGCCGTAGAAGAAGGCCAGTCCCGGGGCCATGAGCAGCACCATGGCCGCGGCCATGATCAACCAGGAGGCGTTGCCCGTGTCGAAGATGTGGGACATGTCAGTTCCTCGATTCGACGGACGGAGGGTGAGCAGTCGTCACTTCTCCTGCTCCCGTCGCTGGAGGACCTCCCGGAGCTCGGCCAGCAGCTCGGCGTCGGCGCTGCCGCCACCGGCGTCGGCGCTGCCGGAACCGGCCTCCGCGCCACTCGTGGCCACGGTGACGGGGACCCGGGCCTGCACCAGCCGCCGGCGGATCTCGGCGATGGTCTCGTCGTCGTACGCCTGCTCCTCCTCCGCGCCGGGGACATGCTCGTACTCCTCGGCGGCCCGGAAGCCGACCGTCCTCTCGATGGCCTGGGCGATCAGCCAGGTCACGCCGAAGGAGAAGGCCGCGCACACCACCACGCCGACGGCCTGGCGCCACAGCAGGTCGACGCCGCCGCCGTAGAACAGGCCCTTCTTGCCGCTCATCTGGAAGGTGGCGAACAGGCCGATGCCCAGGACGCCGACGATGCCGCCCCAGCCGTGTACGCCTACCACGTCGAGGGTGTCGTCGTAGCGCAGCTTGTACTTGAGGTTGATGGCGAAGGCGCAGACCACGCCCGCGACAAAGCCGATCACCAGGGCGCCGATCGGCGAGACCTCACCACAGGCCGGGGTGATGGCGACCATGCCCGCGACGGCCGCCGACGCCACACCGAGCATCTCGACGTGTCCGAGCCGCCACTTCTCGATCAGCGGCCAGCCGACCATCGCGCCGCAGGCGGCGAGTTGGGTGTTGAGGAAGGCCATCGGAGCGCTGCCGCCGGACTGCAGCGCGGAGCCGGCGTTGAAGCCGAACCAGCCGAACCACAGCAGCGCGAGACCGACCACGACCAGCGGCAGGTTGTGCGGCCGGATGGTCTCCCGCTCGAAGTCCTTGCGCTTGCGGACCACGATCGCCACCGCGAGGCCGGCCGCACCGGAGTTGATCTCCACCGGCATACCACCGGCGAAGTCCAGAGCGCCGAGGTGGGCGGTGACCCACCCGTCGGGCGCGAACACCCAGTGCGCCATCGGCACATAGACGAAGAGGGTCCACGCCACCACGAACCACAGCCAGCCGCGCATGGTCGCGCGACCAGCGATGGAGCCGCTGATCAGGGCCACGGTGATGATGGCGAAGGCCATCTGGAAGCTGGAGAAGATGACGGTGGGGATGGAACCGTTGAGGCTGGTCATCCCGACGTCGTGCATCATCCAGTGCGCGGGGGAGCCGATCAGGCCCCAGCCGCCGACGTCCTTGCCGAAGGCCAGGCTGTAGCCGATGGCCAGCCACAGCAGGGTGACCAGGGCCAGGCAGACGAAGCTCATCTTGAGCATGACCAGCACGTGCTTGGTCTTGACCATGCCGCCGTAGAAGAAGGCAAGGCCGGGCGTCATCAGCAGCACCATGGCGGTACTCGCCATGAGCCACGCGGTGTTGCCCGTATCGAGAGTGGTAGGCATCCGAGTCTTTCCGGGTAGGGGGCGCCGTGCTTGATCGGCACGGTGGCGGAGACAAGGGGGGTGGCGTGGGTGCGGGTCAGGACGTACGCATCGCCAGGGCCGGTACGCCTCACCAAGGCCGGTACGCCGATCAGGAGCCGGCGTGCGGCATCAGGCGTCGGCGGGCGGCCGCGGTAACCGTGGGGGAGTCGCTGCCGGGGCGCGGTGCCGGGCCCCGGAGCCCTCGGGCAGCACGGTCTCGCCGGCCAGGACACCGGCCGAGGGAGCGACGTCGACCACGGTGCGCCGGCGGCGCCGTGAGCTGTGCGGTACGGGACGGTCGACGGCGACAGTGCGGAATGTAGGCCCTTCGTCGGCGAGTGGGCCGAGCCTGCCGGCCTGGGCGCTCTCGTGCCCTTCGACCAGGACGAGAGCGGCGGGCCGCGGGTGCCCCAGGCCGGATCGGGGAGCCGGTCTCATCTCTCAGGCGCCGATCGGATCATGACCACGGCGCCAGCCGGCCAGATCGGCGACGCCGTGGACGCAGAGCTTGTCGATCTCCAGTGGAGCGAGATGCATGGAGGCGCTCCTTCTGCGGGCGCGGGGACGTCCGCGCGTCGGGGTGCGCGGCACCCATGAGGACGTATTCCGTAATGCGGAAATCTACTTCCGTTCGAAATGCAACGTAAGGGTGACCACGGGGTTCGTCAACGCATGGCTGAAGGGTTTGGGCTTTTCTTTATCCGTGGCCGCAAGCGAAAACGGGTCGGCCAACGGTCAATTGCTGGAAATCGACGCCTGCCGCTCGGTATATGACGATCGAAGCCGGTTTGTCATTGACCTGCGTGGCCCTGAGGGCGGGCGAGGACGTCCCCCGGGGACGATCCACCCGCATGTGTCGACCCCGCCGCATAACGGCGAGCCGACGACACCGACGGACGGCCACCCCCAACACCGGTGCGGACGTTGGCTGATGCGGCACCAGCAGGTGGATCGCCCAGAGATCCGGCTGGCGCCTGAGGCACGTTCGCCGGCATGTCACTGCTTGGTGGGACGGCCTGACCTGGAACGACAGGAGGGCACCGGTGAAAACCGGCGCCCTCCGTCATACGAGGCTGTTCTGTCTGCCACCGAGGCGTGGTCGAGGGTCGGCCGTCACGCGCATGCGCTCCCCTCGACCGGGCCTCGGGCTACGCCTAGCTCAGGGTCTTGAGAGCCGCGGCGTCGTACGGCTGAAGTTCCTCGAAGCGGTTTCCCAGGATCTTGGCCGCCCAGTGGGGGTCCTGGAGGAGGGCGCGGCCGACGGCGACCAGGTCGAACTCGTCGCGTTCCAGGCGGTCGAGGAGGTTGTCGATGCTGCCGACCGCGGCGCCTTCGCCCGCGAAGGCGCGGAGGAAGTCGCCGTCGAGGCCGACCGAGCCGACGGTGATGGTGGGCTTGCCGGTGAGCTTCTTGGTCCAGCCTGCCAGGTTGAGTTCGGAGCCTTCGAATTCGGGGAGCCAGTAGCGGCGGGTGGAGGCGTGGAAGGCGTCGACGCCGGCCGCGGTGAGCGGGGCCAGGATCGCCTCCAGGTCCTCAGGGGTCTCCGCGAGCCTGGCGTCGTACGCCTCCTGCTTCCACTGCGAGTAGCGGAAGATGACCGGGAAGTCGGGGGAGACGGTTTCGCGGACCGCGGCGACGATCTCGGCGGCGAACTTCGTACGGGCCACGGCGTCGCCGCCGTAGGCGTCGGAGCGGCGGTTGGTGCCGGCCCACAGGAACTGGTCGAGGAGGTAGCCGTGGGCGCCGTGCAGTTCGACGCCGTCGAAGCCGATCCGCTCGGCCGCGGCAGCGGCTTCGGCGAAGGCGCCGATGACGTCGTCCAGGTCGCCTCGGGCCATGGCCTTGCCGCCGCCCTCGGTGCCGTCGACGCGGATGCCGGAGGGGCCGACGGCGGGGGCGTGGGCGTAGGGCGGTTCGCCCTGCTTGCGCACCATGCCGATGTGCCACAGCTGCGGCACGATCGTGCCGCCTGCGGCGTGGACGGCCTCGGCGACCTTCGCCCAGCCCGCCAGCTGCTCTTCGCCGTGGAACCGCGGTACGCGGTCGCTGTTTCCGGCCGACTCGTGGCCGACGTAGGTGCCTTCGGTGACGATCAGGCCCACGCCGGCGGCGGCGCGGCGGGCGTAGTACGACCGCACGTCCTCACCGGGGATGCCGTCCGGCGAGAACATCCGCGTCATGGGTGCCATCGCGATGCGGTTGGGGACGGTCAGGCCGTTCAGCGCGACAGGGCGGGCGAGGATCTCGGCCGTGCGGGAGGCGGCGGACGCAGAGGCGGTCATGGGGGTGCTCCTTGTAAGCATCGGTATCGGTAGGGAGGAAGAGGAAGACGTGTGAGGCGCATGGAACGGACGTAGGGGCCGACCGTCCGGGGGCACCGCATTGCGCCTGTCCGGCGAGCTGTCTGTGATCCGGGACATCGCCGCCTACCGCGCCGCGGGGTGTGCCAGGGCCACGTCGAAGCCGTCCGTACCGCGGCCCTCGACGGCGAGCGCCGACGCCACCGGCGGGTAGCCGCTGGCGATGAGCGAGTACTCGCCCGCCGTCAGGTCGGTCAGGGCGTACGAGCCGTCGGCATCCGTGATGGTGGTACGCACCACGTTCCCGGCGGCGTCCACCAGCGTCAGTCGGGCGTCGGGCAGCGGACGGCCGCCCTCCCCGGCGCGTACGGTGCCCCGCACCTGCAGACCGGCCGGCCCTGTGGCGCGGGGAAGTCGGATGCCGTACGGGACCGGGGTGGCCGCCGCCATGACCGTGGCGGCCTGCGGCTGATGGCCGTCGGCGGTCGCGATCAGGACGTACGGGCCGTCGGCCGGGGCGTCCAGCGCGTACCGGCCGTCGGGGTGGGAGGCCGTGCGGCCCACCTGCCGCCCGTCCGGCGAGACAAGGGTGAGGGCGGCACCGTCCAGCACCTCGCCCTCGGTGTTCCGCACCACGCCGTGGAACCCGGCCCCGGCCGGGACGGAAGCGACCTGGACCGCATCGGCCTGGACCGTGTCGGCCTGGACTGCATCGGCTTGGACCGGATCGGCCCGGCCGGCAGGCTCCGCCACCGGATCGTCAACGACGTTCTCCACTACCGGAGTTGACGAGGTGCCCGCACTGTCCCTGCCCGCCTCGACGACCCGGGGGCCGTGCTGTCCGCGCAGGCCGAGCCCGCCGATCACCGAGACCAGCGCGAAGGCGACGGCCCCGATGCCGAAGGTGAGGGTGAACCCGGATTCGGCGGGCAGCGGCGGAACGCCCGCGGGCAGGTGCTCGATGGTCTTGGAGGCCAGGATCGTGGTGACGACGGCGCTGCCGATCGCGCTGCCGGTGGAGCGGGAGATCGAGTTGATGCCGTTGGCGATTCCGCTTTGGTGGTGCGGGACGCTCGCCATGATGACGGCGGGCATGGCGGCGTAGCCGAAGCTGACGGCCGCGCCGGTCATGAGGCCGGCTCCGATGACCGAGGCGGTGTGGGCGTGGTCGAGGGCCAGCCAGCCGAAGCCGACGGCTCCGAACGCGGCGGCCATGCCGAGCACGTACCGGGGGCCGTGGTGTCGGACGAGCCGGCCGCCGATCGGCGAGGCGAGCAGGGAGACGATCGCGCCGGGCAGCAGGAACTCGACGGACGCGCGCAGGATGGAGGCGCCGAAGCCGAAGCCGGTGAGTGCCTTGGGCATCTGCACGAGGTAGGAGACGCCGAGGAAGTTCGCGAACATGCCGAAGCCGACGAGGATGCCGGCCAGATTGGCCATGAGGACCGGGCGGTGGACGAACATCCGCATGTCGACGAGGGGCTCGCGCACCTTGAGCTCGACCAGGACCCAGACCGCGGTCATGACGACCGCGCCGGCGAAGGCTCCCAGCGTGCGGCCGGAGGACCAGCCCCACTCGTGGCCCTGGGAGATCGGCAGCAGGAGCAGCAGCAGGGCGACGCCGAGGGTCAGCGCGCCGAGAAAGTCGGTGCGCCCGCCGGTCTTGTGCCGGGTCGCCGGGACCAGGAAGACGACGGCGAGCAGGGCGAGGAGCGCGAAGCCGGTCGCCATCCAGAAGGCGTTGCGGTAGTCGGCGTCGGCGCCGGAGGTGAGCAGGCCCGTGGCGACGAGCGCGAGCCCGCTGCCGAAGGCGAGGGTGCCGCTGACCAGTGCCATGGCGCCGGGCAGCTTCTGCGGCCGGACCTCTTCACGCAGGACGGAAAGGGCCAGCGGGAAGATCGCGGTGGCGGCACCCTGGAGCACCCGGCCCAGGATCAGCAGCGGCAGCGAGTTCGCGACCGCGGCGATGACGGAGCCCGCGACCATGACGACGAGCACGGCCACCAGGGTGGGCTTCTTGCCGTGCTGGTCGCCGAAGCGGCCGAGCAGCGGGGTGAAGACGGCGGCGGACAGCAGTGTGGCGGTGGTCACCCAGCTGACATTGGCGGTCGAGGTGCCGAGGTCCCTCTGGATCAGGCCCAGGATCGGGACGGGCAGGGTCTGCATCATCGACACGACCATGGCGGCCAGGCTCAGGGCGAAGACGATGACCGTCTCGTTCCGTCGCCCGGCGGCGGGGGCGGATGCGGATGCGGCGTGGCTCATGGCTGGCGGGACCTTCTCGGTGTTTCAGATCGTAGATGTTTGATGACATGAAGTACTTCCGCAGACGGTAGACCGAGATACTTAAGATGGTCAAGTAAACAATTGATGATGTGAAGCATCTTGGGTACGCTCCAGCTATGAGCGCCACCGCCCCGCAGGCCCCCACCAAGCTCCAGCTGCTGGAGCTGCTCGCCGCCATCGGTACCGCCCAGTGGCGCGATTTCGCCGCTGCCGCCGCCCACCACGGCCTCACCGCCATGCAGGCCAAGGTCCTCGCCCAGCTCGACGGCCCGCTGCCGATGCGCGGCCTCGCCGCCCTGCTGGTCTGCGACGCGTCGAACGTCACGGGGATCGTGGACCGCCTGGAGGCCCGCGAGCTGGTCCGCCGTGAAGCTCACCCCGCGGACCGCCGGGTGAAGAACGTCGTCGCGACCGACGCGGGCCGCGAGATCATTCGTTGTGTGCGCGAGGAGATGCAGGAGACGCACGGCGCCCTTGACGCCCTGGGCGAAGCCGACAGTGCGACGCTCTACGCCCTGCTGCAACGCCTGCGACCGGCGATGGAGAAGAGCGCCTGACGCCCCTCCCGCTGCCTGGGCGCAACGCCCGTCTCCGGGGCGGAGCCGGACTTCGGGCAGGGCGAAGCCGGACTTCGGGGCGGAGCCGGGCTTCGACATGGCCACTGGTGCGTACGGCTATCGAGCCGTAACCACTTGGGGTTCGTCACGTTGGCCTTTGTGGTCGGTGTCGCGTGT
>NZ_JBNHIN010000060.1:6068-41292 GCF_050054615.1 Streptomyces sp. YGL11-2 | reverse complement strand
CAAGATCCCCACCCACAACCACACCAACGACCAACCTGTCCAACCGTCACACCAAAGACCGTTGCAGTACTAGGGCGTGTATCGGAAGTGGATCTCGGGTGCGGCATGATCTCGGTTTGTGGCGCGTGAAGATCTGACGGATGCGCAGTGGGCCGTGCTGGAGCTGCTGTTGCCCAAGGGAAGGAAGCCGGGCCGGCCGCCAAAATGGACCAGGCGGCAGCTGATCGACGGCATACGGTGGCAGACCCGGGCAGGGACGCCGTGGCGGGATGTTCCGGAGCGCTACGGGCCCTGGGGCAGGGTGTACGACCTGTTCCGGCGATGGCAGCGGGACGGCACATGGCAGCGGATCTTCACCGAGTTGCAGGCCCGGGCCGATGCCGAGGGCCTGATCACCTGGGACCTCAACGTCGACTCCACCGTCTGCCGGGCTCACCAGCGCGCCGCCGGCGCGCGGAAAAGGGGGACCTACAGAAGGAACCACCGGGCGGCATCGCCACCGAGCCGGACGATCACGGCCTGGGGCGCTCGCGCGGCGGCCTGACCACCAAGCTGCACCTGGCCGCTGAGCAGGGCCAAAAACCGATGGCGATCGTGGTCACGGCCGGGCAGCGCGGGGACTCCCCGCAGTTCGAGCCCGTCCTGGAGAAGGTCCGCGTGCCCCGCCTCGGGCCGGGCCGCCCGCGCACCCGGCCCAATCGTGTGCGCGCCGACAAGGCGTACGCCTCCCGAAAGAATCGAGCCTACCTGCGGCAACGCGGAATCCGCTGCACCATCCCGGATAAGGCCGACCAGGTCCGCAACCGCAAGAAGCTCGGCCCGAGAGGCGGCCGTCCACCGACGTTCGACTTGGAGGACTACAAGGCTCGGCACGCGGTCGAGTGCGGCATCAGCCGCCTCAAAAGGCACCGTGCTGTGGCCATGAGGTATGACAAGCTCGCGGTCCGCTACGAAGCGACTGTCCTCGTAGCGGCCATCGGCGAGTGGCTATGACGACTCACACGGCGCGCTGCATACACACGAGTTGATCCCGCTCGTCCCTGCTGGCGGACGCGCCTGCTGGTGCTGTCTGGAATCCTGCTGGCCAACCGCGTCCCGTTCGGTTTCGTCGCGCAGGCTGGCTTGGACTCGATCACGGTGATAGCAGCGCACGCGTACGGCCACACCGCCGACGCCCTCAGCGAGGAACTTGCCTGAGGTCCAGTGATGTCACGTCGTCTCCCAGCAGACCCACGCACCCTGGCCCGCGACACACCGGACTCCCTGTCTCGGCCTCCGCGCTGAGCTGCCTGACCGCGAGGCCCGACACATCCGGATGCCTGCACTGCCTGGACACGGAGCTGTGCAAATGTGGGCGGGCGAGCCGTCCAGCGGTGTTGTCCTTCGAGGTGGTGGCGTATGGAGAGTGGCCCCCAATCGGCGCGGAAGTATCCGCCGTGGGCGACGTCACCCGCCTTCCTCTCGGTCCTGTTCCTGTTCCCGGCGACGGCCGGGTTCCTGCTCTTCTGGCTGAGCCCGGGCGAATTCATGAACAACGACGACCTCGCCGCGTTCAGCATTGGCATCGGTTCCGTCTTCGCGCTGTGGTTCGGCCTCGGGGTCTGGGTGTCCGGCCGGGTCGGCGACGTGCTGGGGCTGTTTCGCATGGCTGGGCGGGCCCCGGCAATCCCGCACCGCCTCTTGCTCGCCATCTGGCTGCTGGGCTCTGCCGCGATCGGTGCCTTGCTCCACTGGCAGGACGGTCCGCCGGCGTGTCTCACGGGGCCCGGGTGGCCGTGTGTGCTCGAACCGGGCTTCAGGTGGCGGATCACGACGGTCGTCCTCCTGGGACTGTGGTCTGCCGGGCCGGCCGTCGTGGTCATCTGGCTTGTTGCCGAGCGACTTCGCCAGCTGCGCGCCCTGTTCGAAGAAGAGCCCTGCAACGTGACTCTGCCGGGCCGGACCGTGGATGAACTTCGCACGCTCCAAGACTGCCTGGTGGCCTCGCTCGTCGCGATCGGCATCGCGCTGTCCGCGGCGACCCTCGTGATCATCGCGGTGCAATTGCTGCTCAACGGCCTCGCGCACACGTTCTGGACACCGATCTACAGCAGCCGGGGGTGGCACATTCCTCCTGGGGATTTCATCGTCGTCAAGGAACGGTTCGTGGTGTTGATCGGCACGTTCTTCACCGGCGTGTTTGCGGCGGTCTACGTACCCACGCTCCTGTCCTGGCGCAGGCGGGCGTACGAACTGGTGAACATTGTGTACACCACTCCGTTGACGGGGAGGCCGAGTGAGACCTGGACGCAGGGACGAGCGCGGATGATGGCCCTTCTCGGCCTGAACGTCGGACTTGCGAAACGGTTGTCCAACGCCCTGGTAGTCCTCGCCCCACTCGCGGTCGGCCTCCTCAGCAAGCTGTCCAAGAAGCACTGAGGACCTCCCTCGGTAGCGAGCCGTGGCAGCGGCCGGAGGTTCACGGTCCGGCGGCCCGACACGGCGGCCAGGGGCGACTTGGGCCGACGGCGGTAGGTCGCGGTGGGGCAGGTGGGGCAGGTGCCGGTGCAGCACAGCAGCAGTTCCCGCAAGGTTCGAAGGACTTGGTAGAGGGTCAGACCGGCGCTGGGGCTTTTGGGTCGAGTCTGCGGAGGGTTAGGAAGGCGTGGGCGGCGGTGACGAGGGTGACGTGATGGTGCCAGCCGCGCCAGGTACGGCCTTCGAAATGGTCCAGGCCAGCCCGTGCTTCATCTCGCGGTAGTCGTGCTCGATGCGCCAGCGGATCTTCGGCATCCGCACCAGGTGCCGCAGCGCAGTGTCGGCGGGCAGGCTGGTCAACCAGTAGTCGGTGGGTTCGTCGTGGTGGGGTGGCCATTCGGCAATCAGGGTCTCGACCGGTAGGGCGCCATCCCAACTGGCGCGTCCGCCTGCTTTGTCCAGCGCGGCCTTCTTCGCCGCGACGCCGGCCGGGCGTACCTCCATCACCATGAATTGGCTGGTCATCGTGCCTTTGCTGCCCTGCCGCCAGGTGCAGCGTCGCAGTCGGCGCCGACCGTCCTGTGCGATCAGGTCGAGGTGCGAACACTGTTGGTGGGCGGCCGGGTTCATGATGCGGACTGATGTTGACGGCGGGTGGGAGCCCCGCTAACTTCGCGGCATGCGGAAGTATTCCATGGCCCTGACAACTCGCGGTCACGTCGACCTCAAGCGAGTCTGTTCGGCTGCCTGTCGCTCCTGCTGAGGGCTTCGACCCCTCCTCCGGAGTCTCTTCCGCCTTGCGGGCCTACGCGCCCTAGCGGACTGGTATGGCCCGCCTGTGTGTCCTCACCCGGTGGCAGCCGCCCTCCACGACTCGATCTATCCAAGTGCCGCTGACGGCCGTCGTGCATGATCTCAACGTCTCGTTGGCCGCGCACAGTTGACACGTGCCGCCGTGTACTCCCCCCGAGGGGTAGCGGCTTCCTGCATCACAATCCCTGAGCCGGCGACGGTTCTCGCCCCCCGGCGCACGGCGCACGGGGACATGGCTAGTCGCTGTCAACGAACAGTCCCGAAACCCCCTACTCAGCTTCGGGCTTCAAAAAAGGAGCATCATGCGAAAGAGGACCTGGGCCGTACCGATGACGCTCGCTGCGGCGGTGACCGCGGCACTCGCGGGCGCGGTGCCCGCGACCGGAGCCTGGGCGTCGGAGTCGGGCAGCCGCCCACTGCCGCCGGTGCACGTCCTGGCCGACGAGGCGGGGATCGGCGGCGGGGACATCTTCGTCTCGCCGAACTCGGCCACAAGCAAGTACGCGAGTGGCGTGGAGATCCTCAGTCATGACGGCAAGAAGGTCGTCTGGTCGCACGCGGTGCCGTACGGACAGGAGGCCGCCGACTTCCGCAAGCAGACCTACCACGGCAAGCCGGTGCTGACCTGGTGGCAGGGCACCAACCTCGGTGGGCTCGCCAGCGGCGTCGACTACGTCTACAACGACCAATACCAGAAGATCGCCGAAGTCCGGGCCGGGAACGGCTACACCGCCGACGGTCACGAGTTCCTGATCACGCGGCGCAACACCGCGCTGATCCTGGCCTACAAGGATGCCACCGCCGACCTCACGTCCATCGGCGGCTCCGCTCACCAGAAGGTGATCAACGGGGTCGCGCAGGAGGTCGACATCCGCACCGGCAAGGTGCTGTTCCAGTGGAACAGCACCGACCACGTGCCGTACGCGCAGAGCGAGCAGCCGCTGCCGTCCTCGGAGAACACGCCGTGGGACTGGTTCCACATCAACGCCGTCAAGCTGGACGGCAAGGGGAAGCTGCTCATCGACGCACGCAACACGTGGACCACATACCAGGTGTCGCGGCACACCGGCAAGATCCTCTGGCAGCTCGGCGGCAAGGCGAGCTCGTTCAAGCTCAAGGCCGCACCCGGCCAGGTGCTGAACAAGGCCGGGAAGATCTTCGCCTGGCAGCATGACCCGGAACCGCTCGGGAACGGCCTGTACACGCTCTTCGACAACGAGGCCGCAGGTACGGCAAACACGGGCTCCGGGACCGTCCGGGAGCTGCCGTACAGCCGCACGGTGACGGTGCGCCTGAACACCAAGAACCACGAGGCCACGCTGGTGCGTTCCGTCGATCAGGCGATGAAGCTCAGTGCCTCGTCCCAGGGGAACGCGCAGACGGTGCGCAACGGCGACCTTCTCGTCGGATGGGGATCGCTGCCCTACGTCTCCGAGTTCAGCCGATCCGGCAAGCTGCTCTTCAACGCTCAGTTCCCCACGGGGGTGAACACCTACCGGGCGTACCGGTTCGACTGGAAGTGACCGGGGGAGGCCCCGAGCACTCAAAGGCACCTGGTGTTCTGCCCACGGAGGTTGGTGACGGATTCCACGGTGGGGTGATCTTGAACGAGTGAGGGCCTTCCGGGTTCGGTGTGGATTGCGACGTCTACACACGAACGATCAGAAGGCCCTCGTGTCCCACCGTAATGCACCCTTGACCAAGACCGGCCGTCTGCGTCTGGCCCGCTGCGTGGTCGAGGACGGCTGGCGCCGAACGCTTCCAGGTCTCTCCGACGACCGCGAAGCGGTGGGCGGACCGCTATCGCCAGTGCGGCGAGGCGGGGATGTGTGACCGCTCCTCGCGCCCGCATCACAGTCCGCGTCGGACCCCGACCCGCACCCCTGTCACTCACCTCCACAACCCGTCGAGGCTATCGGCCAGCCCGAATCCGTCGAGATCTGGCCCAACCCCGCCCACGGCCCACTCCTCAACGACCTGCTGGGCACACCGGGCTCCTGCGGCCGATGTGGTGCACCAGCTGGCGCGTGGTCGCCGCCCGCGTCATCACCCCGCTCCTTGGCCTGCTGGCATTCGAGCACACTGACCTGCCCCGGCTGTCGATCACCACCAGCCACCCCCACGGGTACCTCTGGAAGCGCGACACCGTCGACAGGTGGCTCGGGGACGCTCCGGCCGTGGGGGTGGATGACGACTTCACCAGCCTCGACCACCAGTGGGCCGTAGAGTGTTCGGCCCGCGTCGCTCCGACGCAGCTGATCCGGCCGAACCCGCGCGTCGGACTGCTGCCGGAGCACATTGCGGCGGCTCTGGGTTGGCTCGCGCAGTCCGGGGCCCCGCGGACGGCGGCCTGACGCCGTTACCGCTCGGCTTCCGCGAGCGTGAGCAGCCGTTCGGCAGCGACGCGCGTCGCGTCGAACGTCTCCTTGTGGCCACCGATCGGCATCTGCGCGTCGGTGAGGAACACGCCGTGCCCCTCGGCCCTGAGCAGGCGGATCACCCTCTGCTCGACGCGGTAGGCGTCTGCGCCCGTGGCGAACTGGAGCTGGGCTAACGGCGCCCAGCCGCGGCCTTGGAACCGGGCGACCCGGTCCTCGCGGGTGTGCTGGCCGGTGATCCCGATCTTCACCGCGCCGTACGCGGCGTGCGAGAGGATGTACAGCCGGGCCGGGGCTCCCGGGTCCAGGCCGTAGCGCGCGCAGTGCTGGCAGCACTCGCCCCTGGTCATGCGTCCGCCCTTTCCCGGGCCCGGCACCCCGCCGAGCACCCGGGGTACATCGTCCCGCTGACGATCACAAATCAGCGTCGGGCCACGACGACATACACCTATCGAGTGCCCAGACGGTAGGGCAGACCTAGACAAGTCCACCACGATCATGACGCAAGGGCTGGTACCGATGCGGTACCAGCCCTGTCTGCCTGTGCGGCTGGCGACGGGGTGGCTCGGTGGCGCCTGCGCGAGTGCCCTGGTGTCCCTGCAGGGCTGGGGACACTCTCATCCGCTCATGACTCTCTGTCGCGCCCCCACACAAACTGAGCCAGAACCCTATCGGCCGTCAACTCCACATGACCCACCGCACCGTCAAAAGCCTCGCTGACGCGACCAAGCCGGAAGACCTCTTTCGCGGGCAGTGGCAGCACAACCGGACCTCCGCCTTGGACGAGTACAAGCCCTACCTGGACGAACGTTGGACGAGGGCTGCACCAACGCCTGGAAGCTCTGGGAAGAGATCATCCCGCTCGGCTACAAGGGCAGCTTCGGCATTGTCAGCGCCTACATCCGGAAGAAGCGCACGTCACCAGGGCCGATCACCGCACAACCCCCGGCACCCCGCGTGGTGACCCGATGGATTCTCAGTCGCCCGGAATCGCTCACCGAGATCGAACACCTCCGGCTCAAAGCCGTCCTGGCCAACTGCCCCGAGCTTGACGCGCTCACCGGCCACGTCCGAACGTTCGCCCACATGCTTGCCGAGCGCCAGGGCGAACTGCTCCCCGAGTGGCTCGACGCCGTCCGCCAGGACGACCTGCCCAGTCTCCACCCCCTTGCTGCCGGTATCGACCGCGACCGTGACGCCGTCATCGCCGGCCTCACCCTGCCCTGGAACTCCGGCGTCGTCGAAGGGCACGTCAACCGCATCAAGATGCTCAAACGGCAGATGTTTGGCCGTGCTGGCTTCGACCTCCTCAGCAAGCGTGTCCTGCTCTACTCATAGGACATCGTTTCTGATGGCTTGCGAGTCCTGCGCAGATGTTGGCAGACCCAGCTCAGGTCACCATGAATCGGCCCAGCTCGCGTGACTTCTGCTGAAGGGCGGCAGCCCACGCCCCCTCAGCGGAATCCGGGACCGTTGGGACCTGAACATCCTTGAGCGCGCCGCCCTCGGCAAAGTCGACTGACTGCCAGTTCACCTCGATGCCCGCCCTCTCCGCCAAGACCAGCACCGTGGCGATGAACCCCTCGGACAGGGCCGTCATGACGACGTGGCTCGTTCTCCGGTGCCACGCGAGCAGGGCATCGACGAACGCTGTGAACGTGGTGGGGTCGATCTGGCACTCGTCAGCCTTCATGGGGCCGATGCCGGACGGCAGACCAACTTCGGCTTCGTACACGTTTACCTGGCCTATGAACAGCCGGGAAGCCCCGTTGGACGGGTTCCACAGGGTCTGGTCGCCCATGTCGAAGTACTGGCTCAACGCGGCCTCTTCCTGCTGGTCATACCGGCCAACATCGTGAGCCACTGACATTACGGTCAGTCAGCCCTCCACGGAAAGCGAGCCAGAACCACTACTGCTCGATAAAGCCAGCCCGGGCTCGCGCGACGCTGGACCGGGTCGCGGCCGCGGTGTCGACCGGGCGCGTCGACGATGTGGTGCGGCGCGTGGGTGACAATGACGGGTTCGCGCGGGCGGGGCGAATCGGCGAAGGTGCGGATGCCCAGCTCGCGCAGCGGCATGTGCCGTGGTCAGGCGGAACGGGAGCCGCAGCTCAACCCCGCCAGAGACAGCACAGCGCGCAGCCGCCGCTGTCGTTACCGCATGGGAGCGACCTCTTTGTCGAGGAACTCCTCTTCGCTCAACTCGATCCTGAACAGGTGGCCTTCCGGCTCCAGCATCATTACCGGCCGCAGCCCCGGCGGGCCACTGGCGGCTTGGGGACGGCCGCGTATCGGTTGTTCGCCCCGGACACGCGCGGTGCTTCCGTCAGCGGGGCAGCGGCGGCGCGCCCCGGGCCGTGATGCATGGACGTGGGTGAATGGCTTGCACCGGGCCGGGCAACCGTCTGCGCGGTCGGACCGTCTACTTCGTCAACACGGGTGGAGATTCTGCCCAGTTGGGGGAGAGATGACATTCCACAACCTCGCGCACCACAGTCGCGGGCCGCTGCGCTTTGCTGTCGTCGCAGCGGTCGGCGTGAGCACGCTGGCCCTGGCCGTCGGTTCGGCGTCCGCGAAGTCCGCCACGGACATCGCGGTCAGCCCGCACCGCGCACACGTCGGCGCTGTCTTGCGAGTGACCGGCAACGGAGGGAGCGACGACCCGGTCTACCAGCGCTTGTGTATCCAGGACCGGGTGGGCCGGCATGGCGTGTGGCACGAGATCACGTGCACACACGAGCGTTACTGGGACGGAGGGAGTCTCAGCCTGCGACTACGCGCCGCGCACCGCGGCACGATGCAGTTCCGCGCGGTGCTGTTCGTCAGGGACAACCTGCGGCAGCGGCCCCAGCCCGGTCCGGAATCCGCCACGGTGACTGTCGTGATCCGATGAACACCACCCCACCGTGCGCGGGGGCCGGCGGTTGGGAGCGCCGCGATCGATCCGGCATCGGTTCCGGCCGTAAGATGACGTCCTTGGCTGTTGTGCCCGACACGGGAGGGGAGCACGCCGTGGAATGGACGAAGCTGTGGCTGCAGGAGCCTGAGGACCATGACTTCCCGGCGGCGGCCGACTATCTCGGCCTGCTGCGCGATGAGGGCGAGGTGATGCGCATCGTCGATGCTCTGCGTGAGGCACCGACGCAGGCGAAGAAAGCCAAGGACATCATGCGAGCCTCCGCTCTGCCGCTGCTCCCCGCCGACAACGTCCACGTCAAGCACAACATCCAGAAGGTCAAGTTGGGCAAGAAGCTCTCCCCGGTACTCCTCGTCCGAGGCATCCCGCTGGTCATCGCCGACGGCTATCACCGGGTCTGCGCCGCTTACCACCTGACCGAAGATCTGATCGTGCCCTGCCGGATCGTCGGCCGCTGACGCGCTGCACTTGCGCCGCCAGGGCCTAACCGCCCAGCCGGTTACCGGCTGTCAGCGCAGTCCTGGACGCCGGGAGCCGGGCTCCGTACGCTTCCGGAGCCCGGTGGGGAGTGTGACGGCTTCCGTCGGGCACCGCGATCGAGCACGGTCTACCGCTCCCGGTCGTGGTCGTCGTCCTGGCCCTATGCGGCGTCACGGTCGTTATCGTTGCGCAGATCGGTGTCGTCGGTGAAGTCCGTCCGGCTCACGTATCGCCCCTGACCTGGGGATCATGAAACTGCGGTCAGAGGGTTTCCACGACCTGGGCGACCTCGCTGGCGCCGCCGCTGAAGGCGCGGTTCAGCACAGGGATGGCGCCGTCGGCGGTGACCGCCAGCCCGGCCTGAGTCTGCTTCAGGTCCGGGCGGCGGTCCTTGGGATGGCCGTACTTGACCTGCGGGAAGCCGTCCTCGGGGTGCTCGAAGGCGCCGTGCAGGGACACGCTGGTCATGTTGCAGTGACAGCGGGTCGCGTCGATACCGAACTCGGTGATCGCCTTCGCGCCCACCGAACCGGTCACCTGGTCCAGGTGCGGGGCGATCGCGTCGAGAGCGCGGGCGAGCCGGTCGTCGTTGAGCAGGTGCGGGTCGATCCCGAACGCTTCCTCCACCGCCCACGTCCTGGCCCACTCGCCGACCTTGAACAGCTGAGCCGGCGAGGACAGCCGGTTGGCGATCAGCGTCTCGATCACCTGGCCATGGGTGAGGTGCGCGATCTCGCGGACCGGGCACAGCCCGTCCACGATCCCCGCGATATCCAGGCGACGCAGGAACCTCGCGCAGGCCGGCAGCGCGTCCAGGCGCTTCTCCATCACCGGAGCGATCACCAACTCGGCACGCCCCTCGCGTTCAGGCTTGCGCCGGTCGGCGCCGAGATGCCCTGCTCCAGCCTGGTCAGCGGCGGCACCGTCGAGTGCAAGGTCATCGAACCAGTACCCCTTCTCGTGGTTGCCGGCTTCGTTCAAACGCTCGCGGCGGCACCCGTTCGAGGGGTCCGGGGCGATTGTGCGGCAGTATCCCGGCCAGCCGCAGGATGATCACCTACGGCGCAGCGTGGCTCAGCTGGTGGACCCGGTGGTCCCGCCTCTCGCTGCGGACTCACATTCATCGCTGGATCCGGGAAAGGCCGTAGGCATTTCACTCCCCGAGTACACGTGTGCCTGCTCGCCTAACGGGCGTCGGCCCGGAGGTGTCCTGGCTGCCTTCCTTGAGCCGGGGTCACCAGGGGCCAGAGACACCATCACCACTACCGAGGAGCACCGATGCACCTGATTCCGTCAGAGCAGGAAAAGCTGCTGTTGAGCGTGGCGGGGATGCTCGCCAGCTACCGCAAAGAGCGCGGCATCAAGCTGAACTACCCCGAGGCCGTGGCCTACATCAGCTGTTGGGTCATTGAGGAGGCCCGGGCGGGAAACTACACCGTCGACCAGATGATGAGCGACGCCAGCGTTCCCCTGGAGCAGCGGAAGGGCGACACCCGGGGCGAGGGCGAGAGCGTCCTCACGACAGTCGACGTCATGGAGGGCGTCGCCGAGATGCTCGACATCCTCCAGATCGAGGCGACCTTCCCCGACGGCCGCAAGCTCGTCACCCTCTACGACCCGATCCGTGCCCCGAAGATCACCCCGACGGCCGCCCCGATCCGCTGAGGACGAACCCATGCCCTACTTCCAGCCGCTGGCAGCGAAGCCCACGCCGATCGTGTGTCCGGACGCGCGGCCTGACTGCGCTGTTCCTCCCGAGCTCCTGCCGCCCTCCGATCTGGATCCGGGCCAGGTCCACGGCTTCTCCCGATACAAGGTGGGCGGAGTGTGGGTCAAGGACCCGACCGCGGCGCATGTCCTCAACTCCGAAGAGGGCAAGGCCACTGTCTACGTGGTCAACGTCGGTGACCGAGACATCCAGATCGGCTCGCACATCCACCTGGCCGACGTCAACGAGGACCTGCTGTTCTTCACCGACCTGGACGCCGCCACCGCTGCCGAGGCCGCCCTGACCGACCCTGAGCGCGTGCGGTCTGAACAGATCGCCGACGCCCGCGAGTTGGCGCACAACCGGTCGAAGACACCGGGGGTGGCCCCCTGGGGCTACCGCCTCGATATCGCTCCGGGGGACTCCATGCGGTTCAGCCCCGAGAACGCGCCCAGCGACGCGATCGAGGTCGTTCCGATCGGCGGGAGGCGACATGTTCCGGGCCTGCGCAAGGACAAGCAGGCCGGCGACGCCGATCTCGACTGACAGGGCCCTCGTAAACCCAGCTGGAGGAAGCAATGGCGAACATCACTCGCGAGCAGTACGCGAAGTCCTATGGCCCGACCGTGGGCGACCAGGTCCGTCTGGGCGACACCAACCTCTGGATCGAAATCACCGAAGACCTGACCTTCGGTGGTGACGAGGCGATCTTCGGCGGCGGCAAGACCATCCGCGAGTCGATGCTGCAGGGCACCACCACCAGTGCGCAGGGCGCCCCCGACACCGTGATCACCAACGTGATCATCCTGGATGTCGCTCCCGCCCAGGAGCGGGGAAACAGCAACGCCGTCGTGCGTGCCGACGTCGGAATCAAGGGCGGCAGGGTCGTCGCGATCGGCAAGGCCGGCAACAGCGATGTCATGGACGGGGTCACGCCCGGGCTGGAGATCGGTCCTTCCACGGACGTGATCTCCGGCGAGGGCAAGATTCTCACTGCCGGCGCCGTCGACACTCATGTGCACTACATCTCCCCCTCGGCCGTCATGGAGGCCGTGGCCACCGGGACCACCACGCTGATCGGCGGCGGTGTTGGCCCCTCCGAGGGGTCCAAGGCGACCACCGTGACCCCCGGCTCGCAGCACCTGGTGAACCTGCACCGCAGCTTCGACGACCTGCCGGTCAACGTGATGCTGCTGGGCAAGGGCAACACTGTCAGCAAGGACGGCCTGGACGAGCAGGCGCTGGCGGGCGCCGGCGGTTACAAGATCCACGAGGACTGGGGAGCCACTCCGGCGGCTCTGGACGCCGCACTGAAGGCCGGAGAGGAGTGGGGCCTGCAGGTCACCCTGCATGCCGACTCCCTCAATGAGGCCGGCTTCGTCGAGACCACCCTCGATGCCATCGGCGGGCGCGGCGTTCACGTCTTCCACGCCGAGGGCGCCGGTGGCGGGCACGCCCCCGACATCCTGAAGGTGGCCGCCGAGGAGAACGTTCTGCCCGCCTCGACGAACCCGACGCTGCCGTACACCAGGAACACCGTGGCCGAGCACATCGACATGCTGGCCTCCGCCCACCACCTCGACCTCAGCAACAAGAACGACCAGGCGTTCGCCGACTCCCGCATCCGCTCCACGACCATGTTCGCCGAGGACGTGTTGCACGACATGGGCGCGATGTCCATCACCTCCTCCGACGCCCAGGCCATGGGCCGCATCGGTGAGGTCGTGACCCGCACCTGGCAGGTCGCCCACGTCATGAAGGAGTGGAGCCACAAGACCTTCAAGGACGCGAACTTCTTCTACCGGACCGAGCGGGGAGCCGGCGACAACGCCCGAGCACTGCGCTACGTGGCCAAGTACACGATCAACCCCGCCATCGCCCACGGCATCGACGAGTACGTCGGTTCGGTGAAGGTGGGCAAGCTGGCCGACCTGGTGCTGTGGGACCCGCGGTTCTTCGCCGTACGGCCCGAAATGGTGATTAAGGGCGGCGCCATGGTGCTCGGCAACCTGGGCGACCCCAACGGTTCGGTGTCGACGCCGCAACCGACGTTCCTGCGCCCGGCGATGGCCGACGCGCTCGCCTCCCAGCTGTCCTACTCGTTCGTCTCGGACAAGGTTCTCAACCCACCCTCCGGCACCGACCCGTACGCCACGGTGAGGGGCCAGGGCGCGTTCAAGGACTCATTGAAGGCCACCCTTGGTCTGCGGCGTGAACTGAAGGGCGCCAAGCCCGTCAAGGACGTCAAGAAGGCGGACATGGTCTTCAACGGCGGGCAATTCGGCATCGACATCGACCCAAGCACATTCAAGATCGCGGTGGAGATCCCGGGTCTCGCCACGACGCAGAATCACAGCCTCACCAAGCACAGGAGCCGTGCCGGCTTCTGGTATCTCGACCAGCCGCATCCGCCGAAGAGCCTGCCGCTCGCCCAGCGTTACCTGATGTTCTGAGGCACCCGGTGAGCGCCTCCTCGCTCCTGCTCGCCCTCCTGGGCGACGCCCGGCTCCCGTCCGGGGGACACACGCAGTCCGCCGGTCTGGAGCCGGCCCTGCGTGCCGGCACGACAGCAGCCCAGGTTCCCGACTACCTGCGTGCCCGCCTCCGTACGGTCATCCGTGTCGAGGCGGGGACCGCCGTCGTTGCCCGNCGGTCTGGAGCCGGCCCTGCGTGCCGGCACGACAGCAGCCCAGGTTCCCGACTACCTGCGTGCCCGCCTCCGTACGGTCATCCGTGTCGAGGCGGGGACCGCCGTCGTTGCCCGTGCCGTGGCAGCGGGCGGCGGCGACCTCGCCGAGGTCGAGGCCGCCTGGGCCGCCCGGACCCCCAGCCAGGCGCTCAGGGCCAACGGGCGGCGTCTGGGGCGCGGGTATCTGCGCGTCCTGCAGACGCTCTGGCCCGGCCCCTTCGACGCCCGCGCATGCACCTGGTCGCGCCCGGTCGTGCTGGGCCTGCTCGCCCACCGGGCCGGGATGGACCCCGCCGACGTGGCGCGCCTGGTCGGGTACGACGACGTCCAGACCGTGACGGCGGCCCTGCTCAAACTCGAGCCGCAGGACCCGCTGCTCATCGCCGCGTGGGTGAAGGACCTGCTGCCCGACATCGACGAGATGGCGGCTCAGGTCGCCCACCTGTGCACCCCCGAACAGATCCCGGCCCACGGCGCCCCTCTCATCGAGCGCTGGGCCGAGACCCACGACACCACCACAGAAAGACTCTTCAGTGCCTGAGAACACCACCGCCCCCACCCGGGCCATGCGTCTGGGCGTTGCCGGTCCCGTCGGCACCGGCAAGAGCTCGCTGATCGCGACACTGTGCCAGGCACTCTCCGGCGAACTGCGCCTGGGTGTCATCACGAACGACATCTACACCGACGAGGACGCACGCTTCCTCAAGAGCGCCGGGGTGCTGGACCCCGAACGGATCCGCCCGGTGGAGACGGGCGCCTGCCCGCACACCGCGATCCGCGACGACGTCACCGCCAACCTGCTGGCGGCCGAGGACCTGGAGGCCGACTTCGGCACTCTGGACCTGGTCATCATCGAGTCCGGCGGCGACAACCTCACCGCGACCTTCTCCCCGGCCCTGGTCGACGCCCAACTGTTCGTCCTGGACGTCGCCGGCGGCGGTGACGTCGTACGCAAAGGCGGCCCCGGCATCGCCCGCGCCGATCTGCTCGTGATCAACAAGACCGACCTGGGCCAATACGTGGGCGTGGACGTCGAGCGCATGGCCCGCGAGGGCCGCGAAGCCCGCCAAGGCTCCCCGGTGATCGCGCTGTCCCGGCACGACGCAGCGTCCATCCGGATGCTGACCGGCTGGGTCCGCGACACCCTCGCCCACTACCGCACCGGCGAGCACACCCCCGTCGACCCCGGCCCCATGGCCCCGCATTTCCACGCGGGCCAGGACGGCGAGGGCGGTCACCCGCACACCCACGCCGACAGCCCCAACCACGCGCACTACCACGCACCAGCGAATGCAGGGCAGAGCGCGTGACCCTCCCGACCCGCCTGAGCGTCGCTCCTACGGGGAGCCGCAGCCGCGTCCACCACACGACTGGGCACCTGACGGTGCGGGTCATGGACCAGGACGCAGACGGAGTCAGGGTGGGCCTGCTCGCCACCCAGGCACTGCTGTTGTCCGGCGACGACGTCCGCATCGAGGTGGACGTCGCTCCGGGCGCCTGGCTCGATGTCGTGGAGTCGACCGGCACGGTCGCCTACGAAGGCGAGGCACCGTCGTCCTGGGCGGTCGACGCCACCGTGGGCGACGGAGCCGTCCTGACCTGGGCGGGCAAGCCGTTCGTGGTCTCGGACGAGATCGCCACCCACCGTCGCACCCGGATCCGGCTGCACGGCACCGGCAAGGTGCTGATGCAGGAGAAGGTCGTACTGGGGCGTGCCGGGCAGTTGGGCGGGGACCTGAGCATGTCCCTGGAGGCGAGCGACGACACCGGGCCGGTTCAGGTGGAACACCTGAATCTGGGACAGCAGGCCCGTCAGATGCCGGGCATCTTCGGAAACCTGCGTTCCATGGACACGGTCACCGCCCTGGGATGGACACCTGAACCAACCGGTGAACCAGAGGCCGGCACCACCGGGCCCGGGGAGACCTACTTCCCCCTGGACCGGTCCGGAGCCGTACTGCGCTGGATGGGAATCGGCCGATTCCGTGACCAGCTGTGCGACGCCACCTTCGCCGCCTGGCGCGAGGAAGCCATGCGCGGCTACCGGCACCGACACGCCGCACGGCACCTGGGTCACGCAGAGGAGGAGACCGGCCTCGGAGAAGTCGATCGTGGCCCGGCCGCAGACGCCGTGGCAGCCGCAGCCGGGCGGCCCCGTGCCGGTACATGCTGCGCTCCCTAACCGGATGACAGATCGACCCACACGTGGCCCCTCTCGGAGCGGACGAGATCGGCGCTGCCCCCGCAACGATGCAGCGCGGCGGACGGCTCCCTGGGAGCCGATTGGGAGCCGACTCGCTCCCCGAAACCTCCCGGCCGACCGAGACGAGCTGCTGCTGTGCCTGGTCGGACGCAACGAACGCGAGGACGCCAACGCACTGACTGTCACCCCCGACGCCCTGGACGACTTCTTCGCCCGCTTCGATCCTCCCGCCACCGACGAGGACGTGATCGCCTGCACCGGGGACCTTGACGTGCTAGCGGTGGCGTTCACCGAGGCCCGGGGACAGTAAGACTGCCCGGCCCCGGAGCGGGTGCCGTCACGCCAACAGCGTCCTGGCGATCATGGAAGCGATGGCACACTGATGGGCCCAACTTGCCCACCGCGCCCGGGAGATCACTTGATGAACGCCACCTCCGCCGACGCCCAGGAAGTCGAAACAGCCGGGGAATGTACCGGCGGCTGCCTGTGCGGCCGCATCCGCTTCACCACTCGGGGACCAGCAGTTTTTGCCCACACCTGTGCCTGCGGGCATTGCCAGAAACTCGGCGGTACCTCCCTTATGTGGTGGGTGGGATTCGAGACCGTCACCTGGACCGGTGAGGGCGGCGAGCCAACCTGGTACGAGACCTTCGAAGGCGAGGCGAAACGCGGCTTCTGCCCGACCTGCGGCAGCCGCCTCGCGGCGATCGACAGCGACATCCCCGAGATTGGCATCAACGTCACCGCTCTCGACGACACCAGCGGCCCAGACCTCGTGCCGATTCATGCCTCCTTCCGCGACAACGCCGTGCACTGGCTGGCCCCGGTACCCGAGACCGAGCACACCACGGCCGGTTGACCGCCCGTCCACTGGCCGGCAACTTCACCTGCTCCCTGAATTTCCCCACCCGTGCTCGGGCCGTTCCCCAGACGTGCTCTTGTTCCCCATCCCGTACAGGCTGATGTCCGTGAGGCGGGTCCGCCCGGCCGCCGAGAGTACGGGAGCACCAAGGCCGCTCTGTCGTGCGCAGGGTAGATGACAGTGTGGCGCAGAGATTTGTCAGCAGCCAGGCGCACAGCGCTCGGACGGCTGATGTGGTTGCGACACGGGTCTGCACTCCCGAATGATCCGACCGTCGGGCCGACCCGCGCGGTGGAGGCGGCCGCGCCTGGACGGGCGGGCAGCCGGTTGCCGTGAGGTAGGTGGTGTGTTCGCTGATCCCGGTGCTGGTCGTCGACAGCCTGCCAGCGGTTGCCACGGCCCGCAGTTTAGGCGGTCGGGCGGTGCTTGCGGAGCTTGGTGAGCGCCTTGGCGGCGTGCCTGCTGGTGGTCCCGCCTTTGGCGAGGCGGGTGAGCAGCGCGAGGGCCTCCCCGTGGTGGCCGTCCACATCGGCCAGGAACTCGGCAGCCTCCACGCGGGCGCGACTGTCCCAGGCATCGGGGTCACTGGCGATCCTGGCCAGGGCTCGGGCGCCCTCCTCGCGGTGCCGGGACAGTTGGGCGAGGGCGCGGGCCGCCAGCACGGGACCGTAGATGTCGTCCTCGGGGTCGTCGTACACGGTCATGGCCGAGAGCGGCTCGGCCACGCGTTCGTCGTCGAGTTGAGCCAGGCCGAAGGCGGCCCTCGCACGGCGGCGGACGTCCAGGGCGTTGTTGTTGGTTATGTGCAGGAGCAGCTCGGTGCCACGCTCATTGCCCCAACCGGCCAGGACCGTGGCCATATCCATGCGCTCGTAGAAATCGCCGTAGTGGGGAAGGGGGGCGCGGTTGAGGAGAGAGGTGAACATCGCGATGGCCTCGCCCCGGTACTCGGCCAGCCTGCCAAGGGCTTGCCCGGCCTTCAGGCGGTCTCCGAGAGGTCCGCCACCCGCCATGCGGATGAGGAGCTTCGCGGCCCGGGCCCGGTAGTCCTTCATGCGTGCCAGCTGCGTGGCCGCCCGCACGCGGTTCTCGAACGTCAGGGTGGTGTCGTCGGCGAGCCCGGCGAGCAGCTCGGCGCCCTCGTTCCGGTGTCCGGCCAATGTGGCCAGGCACCACGCGGCCACGATCCGGTAGCCGTCCAGCTCCTTGTCACGTGAAAAGGCCGCGAAATGACGGGCCAGCAGGTCAGCGGGGAGACCAGTCCTCATCCGCATCTGGTCGGTCAGTAGCCGCACGACAGCAACCGCGTTGCTCGCGGCCAGCTCGTCCAGAGCCCGCTCGGTATCGGCCGCGACGCGGTCCCCGGGGGCGAGGAGCCCGTTGAGGAGGAAGCCCAGGTAGGACGGGTCAAGGGCGAGCGGCCGCACGGGAGGCGCAGGAACGGAAGACGGGGGTACGGAGGATGGGGCCGCGTCGTCCCTAGCGGAGATGGGCCGACGGGGGAACAGCCGCGTGAGCAACTCGGCGCGGGCCTGGACGTTGCGGGTGGCGTGCCGGGCGGCGTGGTATTCGAGCAGGGTGTGGTGGAGGAAGTGGAAGTCTCCCGCCTGCTCGGCCAGGAGGCCGGTGGGCCGCAGGAGATCGCCCAGGAACGCATTCCAGAGCGGCGGCCTGACCTTGTCCGGGCGCCGGACGTGCAGATGGGTGGCGAGGATCGCGACGACCGGGGCGGTGTTCCCATTCATCCGTTCGTGCGCCACGTGATCTATGAGGTCCGGCAGTTCGTCCCGCACCACGCGCGCGGCCTGCTCAGCTGCCTGCTGGTCGCGGGGGATCTGGTGCCGGTCGGTGAGGACGCGGATCGCCTCGGTGTGGGTGGCCCCGACGCTCTTGTGGGTGTTCTGTTCGTAGAGCAACTCGACGAAGGACCGGTAGGCCCCGGTGCGGCCCTCGGGTAGGGGCCGGGTCGGGTCGGCCGCATACAGCGGACACAGCATGGAAGCCATCAGCGGGGTGCGGGCCAGCTCGTGCAGGCCCGATGTCCGCAGTCCCGCCGTGAAGACCTGGACGTGTCTGTCGCGGTTCGGCAGGTCGCGGAAACACCGTTGGGCGTAGGTGCCCAGGTCGGCCGGGGTGAAGGGCTGGAGTTCGAAGCGGCCAACACCGGGCCCCAGCCGGGCGAGCTCACCGTCGGGCAGGGGGCGGGTCGCGACGACGAACCGGTAGGTCGACGGCTCCCGGCCGCCCTCCCGGGCGAGCCGCTCCAGAAGGGCGACGCGGGTGGCACGGTCGGGGACCTCGTCCAGGCCGTCGACCATGACCAGCCAGGGTGTGCCGGGGGACGGCGGCCGGGTAAAGAAGTCCGCGGTCGGCGCGTCGAGGAGCCCGTACGGGCCGAGTTCCTCGATGACAGCGACTTCGAGGGCACGGGACAGGAGGGGTTCGGCGGCAAGGACGGTCGCGCGGATCAGGACCGGGACGGCCGGATGCAGCGGATCGTGGGCCCGGTCCGCCAGTCGGCGGGCGGCCCCGGCGGACAGGTGTTGGCGCAGCAGTACGGATTTGCCGCCGCCTGCAGTGGCCAGGAGCACCCGGATGCGGTCGGTCCCGGTGAAAACGGCCTCGGCGGGCACCCGTTCGCTGACCGCGCTTGGTACGTCGCCCGTCATGTCGCTCGGCACACGCGCGTCGGAATCGTCCCGGTCCCGGGCGTCAGCCCCCTGGTCCACGGCCCCCTGGTCCTCGGCAAGCTGGCGCACGTAGACCTCGGAGAGCGGGAACGGGCCGGGGCCCTCGGCAAGGCCGGGGTAGGGGTGCTGGCCGGCCGTGAGCGCGGCGGCACGCAGGTAGGAAGCCAGCAGCGCATCGTGCCCGGGGGCGACATCGCCGTGCCCCGGAGCCAGGACGTAGTAGTTGACCTGGTCGGTATACCCGACCGCGAGGCCGCCCCCAGAGGCGGTGATCGCGGTCCCGGCGGCGACAGGCGGGGCTGGAGTGGCGCCGGGCGCGCTCAGTCCTGGGGCGGGCCCGGCTGCGGAGGGTTTCCCAGCGAGACATCCCCCATGCGCAGGGCGGCCACGGAACCATGGTCGGCCCGGATCTCGACATCCCCGCTGACCGCCAGCCCGTCACCGGTCGCGGACACCGCATCGGCACGGGCGGGCACATGCGCATCGAGCAGGGCGCGCAAAGCCTCGGCGGCCGACCTCCGCTCGTGCTCAGCGAGCCCGGCGAGGGCCGCCTCGAAACGCGCCTGCCACGCGGCCTGTACGGCACGCCGCACGACCTCCGCCTCGGCCTCATCGGCGGTGGCCAGTGCATGCGCACTCCGGTCCAGCTCGATGCCCACGCGCTCCTCGTCCTCACGACCGAACCACCCGACGACCACCTGCCGCAGCCCCTGCCAGGCACTGGTTCCCGCAGCCTGCACCACCGCCGTGCCCCCCACCGCGGCCAGTGCGGTCAACCCCTCCGCCAGCATCCGCTGTCCCCTCGCTCGCTCCTCATCCGACGCCTGTGACCGTAACGCCCCGGCTAGCCGCTCCACAGGCCCTTCCTTAAACAGGAAGATCATTCACCCGCCGCTGGAAGGGTTCCCGTGCGGGGCTTCCTTCATCGTGTGGCAGTCCGGCGGCGCCGGCGGATGGTCCCCACGCTGCAAGCACCTGCCGACACGGACTCTGCGCGGCCACTGTCATAACCCTGCGTGGCTCTGCTCACTTGTAGCGACAGCGTTTGTCCATGAGTTTGGGCAGCGATGGCGATCAACTGGCTCGCGTTTTGGTCATGAGAAATGACGGCGTTGGAGGCATCGGCGTGTCGTCTAAGGGATTAAGGGATGTCCCGTAATTGATCTTCAATCAGGTGAGGGTGCAGATGTCCGACCGGTAGGCGGCTCACTCACCCGGTGATGGCAAGGCGCGCGGGCTCAGCTCGCCACCGCTGTTCGAACCCCAAAGGCCACCAGCACGGCTCCTGCCAGGCGACTCATCCACCGCCGAAATCGAGGCGTATCGATCGCCGTGCGCGCGGAGGCGATCACGAATGTCCAGAACAGAAGCCACACCAGCACGACGGATGCATGTGCGATCGCAAGCGTGGCGATTTGCGGCGCGATGGAGCGACTGGAGCTCAGGAACTGCGGCACCAGGGTGAGATAGACCGATGCAGCCTTCGGGTTGAGGACGTTGGAGCACAGCCCCTGCCCAAAGCCCCCGAGTTGAGCCCACGGCAAGCGCCAGCGCCTGCGTGTCGTGGGTTCCGTGCCTCGACGAGTCGAACGCCATGTGGTCATGCCCAGCCAGACGAGATAGATGCCGCCCAGGAGCTTCACCATAGTCAGCGCCCGAGCTGACGACATCACGAGGGCAGACAGGCCAACCGCGGCAAACGCCGCATGAACCAAGAGCCCGCACACCGAACCAAATGCGGCGCGCACACCGTCGGATCGCGAACCCGCGATCACCTGCTGCGTGACCAGCGTGAAGCTCGTGCCTGGGATCAATGTCAAGGGAATGACCGCGGCCATGAATCCGAGTACCAGATGCCACTGCACGTAGCGAGCCTACGCAACGGGCGCGCACCAAAACCTCAAGTTCCCCCCGGCCCCGTCGAGGTGAGCCTAACCGGGACCAACGCGCCCTGCCTCAACACGAAGATCGTTTACGGGATAACCCTTAGGGCTTGCAGATCATTAACACGTTGTCTTGATCATGCTGCTCGGGTCGCCACTCAGGGCTCGCACCCGAGCCTGGAGGGCGGAGGGTGGGGTGGCTGCCGGCGAGATAACGATGCTGTGCGCCTTGAGCAGTGTCCTGATCTTCAGCAGGGTGCGGTGCATGGCGGTGCGACTGCTGCCGAACAGCACGGCGAGGGGTTCCGCGGCCAGGGCGACCCGCAGGTGAAGGACGGTCGCCAGGACCTGGTCGGGGAAGGTGAGTCGGGGCCGGCGTCCGCGCTTGGCGTCGCCATCGACGGCCAAAGTGCCTGTGAGATCGCTCAGTTGCTGCCGGGACATGCCGGTCAGGGAGGGATCGGACAGTAGAGCATGGTCCCACTCCGGAGCCGGCTTCTGCGGAGCCCAGGGTGCGGGGATGGCGGGGCACGGCTGGGGGTGCACGGCATAGTTCCAGTCGCCGTGGAAGGGGTGTCGGGTCATTGGCAGGGCCGCCATCTCCGCGTCGCAGATCTGGACTCCGGTGGGGTAGGTGTTGGTGTCCAGCTCGGCCATGACGCGCAGTCCGGTGCGGGTGGTGGTCGCGGCGATGGACTGGACGATGACTTCGTGGCTGGTCAGCGGGCGGCCGCGCCAGTTCATGGTGATGTGCGAGAAGAGCCGATGCTCGATCTTGTTCCACTTCGATGTGCCCGGCCAATGCCGTTGCTTGAGCGTGGCAAGCATTTCACGGTGACCTCCGAGGGCCGCGTTCGTTGGACCCGGCATGCATCCGTGGGTGGGGTTATCTGATCACGTGCGGCTGGGGGTGGTGACCCGATGGGTGAGCCCGGAGCTCGTCGCCGAAGTGCTGGAGAAATGCGGGTTCGCGACAAGAAGTCCGGCGCCCTGCCGGCCGGGTTCATGGTCTACTTCACGCTCGCCCTGGCCTTGTTCCAACAGAACTCCTACGACGACGATGGGTACCCCCTGCGGCTCACACCACGCCCCAGGTCCGTACCGCCCCGAGCCGAAGCCGCCGGGGAGCCCGTGTCCGTCCGGAAGCCCCCGGTTCGCGCTTCATCGTGACTTCATCGGTATTTCAACGCCTTCCACGACAGTGGCGAAGCGACATGACAACAGTCAGTCGCGCATCCACGTCGTTGACATGCGCCCGTGGATGCGCGCATGGAGTGAGTGAACGGGGTCCCGATGGATGATCTGTTGCACAAGCTGGTTTCCGGGGTCATCACCGGTGGGCTGCTTGCCTTGGTGGGTGCTTTGAGCATGGCCGCACGCAGGCGGAGGGCTGCCCGCGAGCAGGGTGCCGCGTCGGCTTCGATGGAAGGGCAGCCGGACACTGCCGCGACGGGCCGAGCAAATGGTCAACAGCCTCGCTGAGCCGGTCGGTTCACGACGGCAGGCGGTAGCGGGCAGGGCCAGGCCGGAGCGCTGGCGCAACCGGTCGGCCGGAGCGTCGGTCGGTGGTCGGTCGGGCCGGGCCGCCCGGTGTCGGTTGTTGAGTGCCGGTCACGGCCTTGGCACCGACTCGGTATCGGCCCGGTGCCGAAACGCCGACGTGAACCGCTTGCCGTCGCCGGTTATGGCCTGCTGTCTTGGTCTCCAGGGAAAGGTGTATTCATGGCCAAGCTGATGGTGTTGCTCATCGGCATCGCGGTGGTTTTCGCGGCGGTCGCATTCAACGGCGGCAATCCACTGGTGGGTGTCGTGTTCGTCCTGGTTGCGGCCGCCCCGGTCGTCTACTTCGGCTACCTCGTGGCGAACAGAGGCAGGGCCGGCACGGCGTCCGCCCAGGCCGTGCAGCCGCAACAGCGCCGGCGGCAAACGCTGTTCCTTCGGGTGACCGCGCTGGTCATGGTGGTGGCGGTCGGCTACGGCGTCTACTGGGTGATGTTCGAGCCGAAGGCCAACGACAAAGCGCTGAGCCGCGTCTCCGACTTCGAGACGGGGTGCGGCGACGGCATGGCTCGCAAGTACTTCCCGCAGGCGGCCGACCACACCGGCGCGAGCCCGCACCCGATCGCGATGTTCAGCATCAGCGAGTCCGGTTCGCCCAGCCAGGTCTTCCCGACCTCCGGCTCGCCGGACTACTGGAGCGGCAACAGCCTCGACCCGCACCGGGTCCAGCTCATCGCCTGCCTGGACTCTCCCGATGAGGGGGAGTACCTGACCGACTGCAAGTTCACCACGGACACCATCAAGCTGTACCGCGGCGTGTACGACATGACCGTGTACGAGGCCAGGACGGGCAAAAAGGTCGGGAGTGAGCAACTGCGCGGCAGCGGGAAGCCCAACTGCCCGGGAATGGTCTACCTCAAGAGGGGCACCGACAAGCTCCACACCGAGCCGGAATTCGCCGACTACCAGGCGGTGTTGCGCAAGTACGTCGACAACTGAACTGGTGGGCCGCCTCCCCGGCCGCACCCTCGCGCGGTGGTCCGCCCGGGGATCGTCGCGGGCTTCTGGTTCGGTCCGTTGAGAGAGGCACATTGGTGGTCGTCCTCTCCGCCTCCTTGCGAGAGCGCGGTGTGTTGGCGGATCAGCGTCCCGATGGCAGGCGCGTTGCGTGTCGGTCTTCTTCCTCACCCGCTTCTGGTGCGTCGTAGGAGAAGCCGTATCCGGTGAAGTCGGTAACCGGGACGTATCCGATGCGTTGATAGAGGGCGTTGCTGGTGGGGTTGGCCGGGTCGGTGAACAGGACCACGTCCGTCGCGCCTGCGGTCAGCGCGGCCCTGCTGACCTCGACCGTCACGGCGCCGGCGTAGCCGCGTCCCCGGAGGTGGGCCGGGGTGTAGACGGGGTCCACCCGGATCATGCCGCCGACCATCGAAGTCGAGCCCGCCATGGAGGCGGGAGTGCCGTCCGGGGTCTCCCAGAACGTGAAGTGTTTGTCGGCGAAGCGCGAGTCGGCCCAGGAGCCGGCGTCTATGGAGGGGGCCTCTCCGACGGTGGCGACGAACTCACCGCACCACCCGATGAGTTGCTCATGGTCCTGAGGGTCCACGATTCGACCCCGGCCACCTGGGCGCGGCTCCGGTGGGGTGAGCGTGCCGAGACGGTGAAGACGGCCCCGCCAGCTGGGTACCGACGCTGCGCCTGTGTGCCGCTGCCATGTCTCGACGAAAGCGGTGGCGGTGTCGTGGTCCGCCGTGACGCCGGAGAGGCGGTGGCCGAGGTCGGCCAGGTGGGCGGCGAGGGAGCTGGCCTGCTCGGGAGAGAGGGGCGTGAGGGTCAGGCGGTGGGACGGAGGGCGGTAGAAGATGGCGCAGACCTCGTCCCCGGACTCCAGTTGGCCGAATAGGGTGGCTTCGGCGCCGTATGCGTCCGCCCGGCATGTTCGCATTTTCTCGATCACCGTCAGCGGTGTGGTGTGCAGGGCGGGGCGCGAGCGCAGGAAGCCTCCGGCCCGGGCGAGGAAGTCGTCGACGTCTTCGGTGAGGTGCCAGTCATCCGGGCGCATGCTTCATGATTGCTGATGCACTCGACTCGGGGGAGCACTTTCTCAGAGTTGAGCCGTCGTCGCCCCGACTGGTCCGTCATCTGCCGGCCAGGTGGTGTAACTGCTTCTGATCACGGGGGAGTTCCTCTCGTCCACTGGCTGGTCTGCGGGCTTTCGCGGGGCAGGTGCCCGGTCACCATCGTGATGAGTGCCCGGTTCAGGGGGCTTCGGATTGCACACAGCACCTACTGGGGCTGGGCGGCGCAGCCACGGACGGGTGCGTGGTCAGAAGGGCCCCTGAATTCCGGACCCGCTGACTGGGGGAGGGGAGGGGCGGTAATGGTTGATGAGGCCCTCGTACTGATCGCCCCGGGCGTTGCGGTGCGAGTCGGGGTGGTCGAGCCGGGGGCGACGTCCATGCAGCAGGAACGACGCGATGCGGGACGTTATGCGACCAAGGCTGGCCTTCATGGGATGCTCCTTCGCTCGAAAGGTCGGCAACCCGAGGGTACAAAACATAGGCCGGACGCGAGATGATCTGAGCCACTTCTGAGAATGCGCCTCCTGCAGCCCCGCCACGTAATTCGCCCTGGGCGCTGTGCCGGGGGTGGGACGCCACCCTCTCCCATGGGGCGGCCAGCGGAGCTGCCCCGTCCCCAAGTCCCGTAGCGGCAAGGAGGGTTCACGAGAGGGGCGCGTGGGTCACGTGCGCGCTGACGGCGCATTTCCTGGCCGAGCAGCGGCCGCTCGTGAGAAGGTGACCTGCATGATCACTATCAGAAGGGCCGATGCCGCGTAGACGGCCTGGCCGCGTCCGTGCCGAGCTTCCACGCCGGCCCCGGACGCAAGACGAGATCACGACCGTCCGCGGTCTGTCCTCAGCGGCACTTGCCGAAGTGCGACGGATAGAACGCCAGAAACAGTACCTGTGGCCGGGCGCGGTCGGGTCGGCCGTGGTTCACTGGCGGAGCTTCGTTCACCAGCCGAATCGACGCCTGTGGGAGTACGAGAACGCCGCCTGCACGGAATGGGCCTGCTGTGGTGACCCCTGGCAAGCTCGCCAGTACCTCGAAGCAGTCATGCTCGCGATGTCCCGACGGCGTGCGCGTGAGCTCCGCGGTCTCGTCGAAGCCCTCGACAGGCATTACTGATTCGAGGCGCACCACCGTCACATCTCGGGATGAAGGCGTCCTGTACTGCTGCGGAGGTCGGGCATGCCCGCTCGTCGGATGCGAGCCGGGAAGCCGGTGGCTGCGCATCGGAGCCCGGACGACAGTCCTGAGCAGAGCGACGGTGGCATCGGCAGGAGGGCGATCGGCGGCTCCACCCCGCTGCCCTGGGTGGAGTCGGGTGCCCCCAACGTGACTAATTCGGCGGGCAATTGGATCTTGGTGTCAGGCTCCGACTTTGTCGATCCGATACCCGCAGCCCCTGAGTCCTGGTGACGGCCTCGGTGATGTGGCGGTAGGCGGTGGTGGTGCCGGCGTTCTCTCGGCTGGGCGGCGAGGAAACGAAGGGCAGAGGTGACACGTCCAGCCCGGACGGATGGGCAAGCACGGATAGGCAAGCACACGAAGCCTCTGGTGGAGACGGACTTCTTGGCCGAGAACCCATCTACCAGCTGCTTCGTCCGCTTGTCAGGCCAACTGCTGTAACTGAGCGCTCCAGTTGACGAAGTTCGTCGCTTGAAGCGCCAGGTGCTGTCCAGGAAGTCGTTCGTTCGGGGCCGCTCCGTTCAGAACGGCTCGAAGCTCGGCTGGACGGGGCCGATCTCTCCGGTGGCGACCAGTTCCTCAAGGTCTTCCGGCTCCAGGTACTCAAGGGCTTCTGGTTCGATGCCGTGGTACCGGTCCACGTCGAGCAGCCGCCGCACGAACGCGAGGGCGAAGGCCGAGAACGGGCCGTTGAAGGTCTCGCAGCCCCCTTCATGGACCATCGTGACGACCTTCCAGCGGTCCGGGTCAGGGTCGCAGGGGAGGAAGAAGTGCTCGTCACCACTGTGGTCGTACCCCCACGAAATCAGCCCACCGGGTTCGGGGTGGAAGGAGTACCGGACCTGCACGGAATCCCCAGAGCTCAGGGCCTTGTCCTGACGCTCAGCGAACGTCTGGTGCGTCCTGCGCATGCGCTCCAGCAACGGGCTTGATCCACGCGGGTGGAAGACAACGAGTTCACCGGAGATGGCCCCACTGCCGTAGGCATGGAGAAATGCCTTGAAGTCGCTGGGCAAAGCGGAACCTACGTACTGCTCGACTTCGTTCCAGTCGTCCGGGCTCGGTTGCCGGCCGACGGGCTCGCCCAGCAAGGTCTGCAACTCATCCAACGAGGACATGCACTGCTCCAGGACTGGTCAGCGGGGATCTGCGCCGCCAACTTAGCCGCGCCAAGTCCATGAGTCGAGTGGCTCAAGGACACCCCGACCGGCCCACGACCGGGAGCTCACGCCACAAGCGCCCCGGACGCGGGCCAGGTCGGGACGTCGGCTCACACCTCAGGGGCTCCCGTCTCCGTCAGCTCGCCGTCGGTCAGTCGCAGCCACCGGTTCACGCGGATCCCGCGGAGGAACCGCTGGTCGTGGCTGACCACCATGAAGGCTCCCTGATAGGAGTTCAGAGCGCTCTCCAACTGGCCCGCGCTGACCAGGTCGAGGTTGTTCGTCGGCTCGTCCAGGAGCAGGAGGTGCGGGGCCGGCTCCGCGCACAGTACGCAGGCCAGGGTGGCGCGCAGCCGCTCGCCGCCGGAGAGCAACCCGGCGGGCAGATGGGCGCGGGCACCCCGGAAGAGGAACCGGGCGAGCAGGTTCATCCGCTCGGCTTCCGGCCGCTCCGGGGCGTACTCGGCGAAGTTCTCGGCGACCGTACGGTCCGGGTCCAGAAGGTCGAGGCGCTGCGAGAGGTAGGCGATGCGCCCGTCGGCCCGCTTGATCTCGCCGCCTTCCGGGACCAGGTCGCCGTTGAGCAGACGCAGCAGGGTGCTCTTTCCGGCGCCGTTGGGGCCGGTCAGAGCGATGCGTTCCGGGCCCCGGATCGTGAGGTCGACACCGTGACCGGTGAACACGTCCTTGTCGCCGAGTCGGACGCGGAGCCGTTCGCCGAGGAACAGGTTGCGTCCGGCGGGCACGTTGGTGTCGGGCAGGTCCAGGGCGATGTGCTGCTCCTCCCGCAGTGTGCGACCGGCCTCGTCGAGCCGGGCCTTCGCTTCGCCAACCCGGTTGGCGTGCATCTGGCCGGCCCGCCCGGCGGACTCCTGCGCGCCGCGTTTCATGTTGCCGGCGAAGATGCGGGGCAGGCCGGCGTTCTTCAGGTTGCGGGCGGCGTTGCTCTGCCGGCGTTCGGCGCGTTCGCGGGCCAGTTGCATCTCCCGCTTCTCGCGCTTCAGTTCCTGTTCGGCGCTGCGGACGTTCTTCTCGGCGACTTCCTGCTCGACCCGGACGGCCTCCTCGTACTCGGTGAAGTTCCCGCCGTGGAGGCGGAGTTCGCCCCGGTCGAGTTCGGCGATGCGTTCCATGCGGTCGAGCAGGGCGCGGTCGTGGCTGACCAGGAGTAGGCAGCCGTTGAAGTTCGCCAGCACGTCGTAGAGCTTGTGCCGGGCGTCGAGGTCGAGGTTGTTGGTGGGCTCGTCGAGCAGCAGTACGTCGGGTTGCTTCAGCAGTTGGGCGGCGAGACCGAGGGACATGACCTGGCCGCCGCTGAGGGTGCTCAGAGTGCGGTGCAGGGCGAGGTCGGCCAGGCCGAGGCGGTCCAGCTGGGCGCGGGTGCGTTCTTCGATGTCCCAGTCGTCGCCGATGGTGGTGAAGTGCTTCTCGTCGACGTCTCCGGATTCCACGGCGTCGATGGCCCGGATGACCGCGACGACGCCCAGCACCTCGGCGACGGTGAGATCGCCGGTCAGGGGGAGGCTCTGCGGGAGGTAGCCGAGGGTGCCGGCCGCGGAGATCGATCCGGCGCCGGGCCGCAGGTCACCGGCGACGAGCTTGAGCAGCGTGCTCTTGCCGGTGCCGTTGGGTGCGACGAGACCGGTGCGGCCGGAGCCGAGGGTGAAGGACAGGTCCTGGAAGACGGGGGTGTCGTCGGGCCAGGTGAAGGACAGGTTCGAGCAGACGACGGAAACGCCGGACATGGAGGTGACCTCGTGAGGAGGGAGGCAGGGATGACACTTCTGCCTCGGTGGCAGACAGGGGAAAGAGGGACGACAACGAAGCCACGACGGCGGCGCTTCCGCGCACCGGCCGGTGGCCTGTCGGGTCCGGGTATCACCCGGAGATGTCGTCGTCCACCACCATGTCTGGTCTCCTCGACTCACGATCAGCTACGGGCCAGTGTAAGGCATTTCCGACGGGACCCATCGGACAGGCCCTGGCAACAAGGGGTGTTGGGGCGGTGTCCTGTGGCGCCGGTTCGCTCGACGGGATTCCGACGGGTCGGCCGTTGTGGGTGTGCGATGCTCTGGTCGAGGGTGGCCTTCACGTTCTCCATGCCGCCCGTCAACAGGAGGATCATCACGCCGACTTGGGATCTGGCGGAGGGCCGCGGCCTCACGGTCGGGGTGCAGTTCGGGGGCGATCTCGCCTGATGACCTGCATGCGGCGGATACCGGTGGCGAGTTGGTCCTGTACCCGCTGCGAGGTTGCGGACCACGGCCCGCGCGGCGTCCGTGGCCGTTCCCGGCTGTGCCACCGCTACGTGTAGCGGACCGTACCCGCCCTGTTCCGCGGTAGCGGGCGAAGACCTTGTCGCGCCATGGCTCCACTGGGCATGGCGCTCAGGTGAGGGAAGTGAGCCCTGTGGGTCCGGTCGGCAGCGGCACTCAGGCCCGTAGGTGGTGGTTCAGATGCTGATGCGGCGGAGGGAGGAGCGCACGAAGGGCCCGGTGAGAGACACAAGGAGGGCGAAGGCGGCGAGTCTTTGGAGGGCCGGCTGGATCGAGAGGGTGGTGTGCCGAATGCCGTAGGCCGCGTACCAGTTGGCGGCCAGGTCGGTGGCCATGATGCCGCAGGTCATAGCTGCTCCAGCGCGGTTGCCGCAGATCAGAAGCGCGGCTGCCAGGGAGTCGAAGATCGCCAGGGAGGACCAGAACAGGTTCAGCCACTGCGCACAGCCTGAGTACCACTGTGGCCATGCACGACCGGCCGGACCGCCCCGCTCTCCGTACGGCACAGCAGGGCTTGCCTGGATCGGTTCGGGCAGGAGGGCTGGTTCAGGCACGGTCGGGCGTCTGGCGCAGGACGAGGGAGAGGAAGCCCCAGGTGTCCCGGTAGACGCGCAGCCATTCCGAGCGACGGGTGGCGGCTGTCCGGAGCACGTGCGAGCTGTCCGGATCGGCTGGGTGGTCCAGGGCCCAGGCAGCCAGCGAACCCCAGCAGGCCCACTCGTAGTCGTCCAGCTCGCGACGCGTGCTGACGTGCCCATCGACAGGAGTCCATCCGTCGGCGACGACGCGTTCCACGGTGGTCGCCAGGTCGGTGAAGTTCCCGAGCATCTCGATGGCCTCCTGCGACGGGGGGCGATCCCAGAATCCCTCACCGAGAAGGACACGGCCGCCGGGAGCCAGGTGACTGCGAGCCGTGGCGAGGGTGGGGAGCAGGCCACCGAAGGCATGCGTGGCTCCGAAGCTGAGCACCACGTCGAACGGCTCTGCGGAGACGAAGTCCTCGGCCTTCTGGTGGTGGAGGACGAGGCGCTCCTGGACGCCGAGGTCGATCGCGGCGGCTGCCCGGGCCAGGGCGTCCTCGGAGGTGTCCACAGCGTGTCAGCCGACGGAGGCTGCGCGCACTTCGTTTCCGCTCACGTGTCGGAGCCTTGCCTTGGGAGGCACCCGCAGGCGTGGTGAACCGGAAAGCGGGCCGGGGAAGCCTAGATTCGGAAGGGAGCATCGTTGCGCGAGATCCGGGGTCGCCATGCGGAGGAAAACCACGTTCCGGTCTGTCGGCTTCTCGCGCCGGCCTGCGAACGGCCCGGTTCCCACGCCGGCCCAGCCGCCCGGACCGCGACTGCCCGCCATGGTGCAGACCCTGCTCTTCGCGCGGTACCGGGATCGCTGGTTTCCTCGACTGCGGCGTACCTACGGCGAGGTGTTCTCGCTCTCCCTGGCGGCGCCGATCCGGCACAACGTCGTGGTCCTGGCCCGGCAGGAAGCCGTCGACGAGGTCTTCGGCGGGGCGGTCGACGTACTGCACGCGGGTGCGGGCAACGCGGTCCTCAGACCCATCATGGGCGATCACTCGGTATTGCTCACCGACGAGGACGAACACCGCAGGTTGCGGCGGCTGCTGCTCCCCGCCTTCAGCAGTCCGGCATTGCGCACATACGAGGACATGATGCGGACCGTGGCGGTGGCGGAGATCGAGCGGTGGCCGGTGGGAGAGGTGTTCTGTGCCCACCATCGCATGCGGGAACTCACGCTGGAGGTCATCGGTCAGCTGATTCTCGGGGTGACCGCACAGGCACGACTGGCCCAGTTGCGGCCACTGATGCGCAGCCTCACCAACATCGGCCAGATCACCCTGCTCGGACTGTCCCATCCAAGACTGCGACAGATGCGTCCCTGGCGCCGGTACCTTTCCGTCCGGCGAAGCCTGGACGACTTGATCGACGCCCAAGTGGCCCACCGACGGGTGGCGGCAGACGACCAGGGCGACGTGCTGTCCCATCTGGTGCAGGCGGGACAGAAGGCGGACGCTGGTGACTTCGGGGACGCGGAGCTGCGCGACCAACTCGTCACGCTGCTCCTCGCCGGGCACGAGACCACCGCGACCGGGTTGGCGTGGGCGCTGCACGAACTCAGCCGCAGCCCCGAGCACCTGCGCAGGGCACAACGGGCAGCCGACGAAGGCGACGATGCCTACCTGACGGCGATCTTTCAGGAGACACTGCGCCGCAGGCCGGTGATCTACCAGGTGGCCCGGTGCCTCACCGAGCCGCTCACCATCGCAGGCCACCGGCTCCCCGCGGGCACAACGGTCATGCCCGCCATCGGCCTGGTACATCTCGATCCCACGCACCACGAGCAACCAGAGGCGTTCTGCCCGGAACGGTTCCTGGACGGCCGGCCTCCGTCACCGGCCTGGATCCCCTTCGGGGGCGGAGCACGCCGATGCCCGGGCGCCGGTTTCGCCTTGCTGGAGGCGACCATCGTGCTGCGGGAGGTACTCACCCGCTACGACCTGCGTCCCGATCGCCCCCGCCCGGAGACCCCACGCCCCCGCCAGGTCACCCACGGTCCGGCGCGAGGGGCGCGCCTCGTGGTCTCCCACCGTGGGAACGCCACCGTGGCTTGACAGCCGTGTGAGCCGTGTGGCCACTGGGTGAGGCTCCGGCTGTCGACTCCTCGGTGCTGTCCAACGGCTCACCGACCGCACCACGCTGTCGTCGAATCGGTCGCCGCGGACTCTCCGCGCGCTCGACCGGCCCGGCCGGCGAACCCAGTCCTGATTCGCCTCACCACAGAGGACACGGTTTTCAGGGGACGTGGTGTGCTCCCCGAGGGGCCGCCGCCCATCGAGACGTTCATCCTGCGGGGCAGTGGCGGCGCTGCTACCCCCGGCGGACCACGAGTTCGGTGTTGCGGTCCGCCGCCGTACCCGCCATCTCCTCATCGGCGCCGCTGCCCGTCCTGGCGGCGAGTCCGGGGGCGTTGTAGGCCAGTTCACGGTAGAGGGAGGCGAGGCCGACCGCGGAGAGGTCGTCGAAGTCCGCCCGGTGCGGGGCGGCGGACTCCACCAGCGTGGTGAACAGCGACAGCGTGCCGTCCTGGTTGTCGACGAGTTCGAGGAGCCGCGCGTGCTGCGGGTAGTCCACGTGGGAGGCGGTGTTGACCTCCCAGAAGGAGCGGGCCGGTGTCGGGTGGGCGTGCGGTGTGATGCGGTTGACGTGACTGTGTCCGTTGATCCACGCGACCACGTTGGGAAACCGGCTCAGCAGGGCGATCACCTCCGCACCGTCGTGCCGGATTTCGTCGGCGCGGGCCGCGTCGGGACGCCGGGTCATGCTCGGGCTGTGGTGGTGACTGAAGACGAGGATGTGCGCGTCGTCGGCGGTGGTGTTGCGCACCAGGCGCCCGTCGGTGTCGTAGTGGCGCGCACTGTGGGCGGCCAGGGTGCGTTCCAGCCAGCCCAGTTGCTCGGTCCCGAGCGATCCCTCGTAGTGGCCGCTGCGGTAGGTGGTGTCGATGCTGATGCCGAGGACGCCGTCCGCGATACGGAAGGTGTAGTACATCCGCTCACCGTCCAGGTGATTCTCGGTGTACCCGTGCCCGACCGGGCCCGCTCCCGCGTAGGCCGGGTCGAGGTGCGCACTGACGTAGTCATGCGGGGTGGCCAGGCGCCGGCGCGGGTCGGCGGTGACGGTCCGGGTCCGGCGGGCGTTGTGGTGCAGGATCTCCTTCAGGACGGTGCTCTTGGGGTCGTCGCCGGATTCCAGCACCTCGGCGAAGGCGGCCACGTCGGAGTCCGGTACGGAGAAGAGCTTGCGCGCCCCGGTGATGTAGTCGCTCAGGAAGGGGTCCTGGGGAGCCAGGCATCCGCCCGGCAGGTCGTCGTGGTTGCCGGGCGTCGAGTACCAGGGGATGTGCAGGCCCGGGCTGGTGACGGGGCGTATCGCGGCCTCCAGGAATCCGGGGATCCGCGGCATTCCACGTAGTTTGTCCTGGTCGCGCAGGTCGGAGTCGGGGTGCCAGTACAGCGGGAGGCCGCAGTTCTGTACTCCCTCGTATGCGGCCGGGTCGCCGGTGTTGGGGGTGATCCGGCCGCCGCTCATCAGCGTCAGGAACCATTCCAGCTCCACCATCGAGTGGTTGTCGATGTTGTCGCCGGTGGACATCACGAAGGCCGGGGGCAGACTGGTGTGGGGTCCGCCGCCGATCGTATTGACCTGCTCGACCAGCGAGACCGCGCCCGCGACCGACAGCGCCTCCTGGCCACGCCACGATCCGGGCGATCCGGCGCGCAGGAACTCGGTCCGCAACGGGCTCTGGACATCGGCCACATGCAGGTCGGTGATCTGCACGAAGCACGCCAGCGCGGCCCGCCGGTCCTCGCGCCCGCTCCGGGCGGCGGCGAGTTCGCCCCGCACGACCAGGGGCCATCCGGGTCCGGAGCCGAGGCGCCGGTAGCCTCCGCTGCCGGTGAGCCGTGCGGTGGTCTGGAGCGTGGTGGCGCCGTATGGTGCGGCCCGCCTCACGGTAAGGCGGGCGGGTACCGCGCCGGTGTCGGCCGGTGCCGGGCGGGCGACCGGGAGCGTACTGCTGCCGCGCTGGCCCGCGAGTGCGTAGGAGGCGCCGGCCGCTGCGACGGCGGCGCCTGTGCTGAGGAGGAATCGACGGCGGTCGGTGGTGGTTGCCATTCCGGCCATGGGGCCCTCCGTACAGTGCCGGGCGTGCCCGGCCACAGCGGTGTCACCGATCGGAATCTCTCATTCCTGAGAGTGCGCGGTGTGCCTGGCCGGGAGTTGAACGCGCCCGGAACGCGGAACGCCCATCCGCCGTCGGATCGGACCGGCCGTTGCGGCCCATGGGATCCTCGGCACGAAGTGACTGCTGCCGGTGCGCGTGTCGCAGGTCCGGAGCGTGGTACGAGGTCCGCTCATCCAGTCAGGCGGTGAGCCTCGGCGACGCGGCTGAGATCCTGTGCTCCGCCAAGGTGGCGGTTCCCCAGGCTGCGCCTTCGAGGTGCGGCTCCGGCGCATCGTCGGCAGGCGACCAGCACGCCCACGGCGGTCCGGAGACTTTCCCGCCGATGCACGACGGCCGGTGCACGGCCCGGCATCCGCCCGGCGTGGGCGCCGTCGACGAACGACGTACGAAGCGACGGGTCAGGTCTGTCGTGGTGGCGGCAGTAGCGTTCTCGTCAGTAATTCCGCAAGGGCGCATCGGGGGCGTATTGAAGTTCGTTCCGCGGGATGGGGGTGGTGATGGAGCTTCGGTGCGCCGTGAGCCGCAATACATGTCGCGGCGTCCGAGGTGCGTTGTCGGTATGCGCGGAATCGGCCATGGTGTGGCTGAATTTCGCTCACCGTAGGGCGTCATGCGTGTGTCACAGGCAAAGCCTTGGTGTTTCTTCTTCGTGAATCGGCAGGTCGGTGACGCCGGGCGGAAAGGGCGAGTGGTCGGCCGCTTAGGGGGAAGCGGGCCGTTGCTCCCGCTGTGGTGTGTGATCACATGGGTGGGCCAGTTCGGCGAACTGGTCGGGTGTGAAGGTTTTGTGGTGTACCGTACTCACGCTCGCCCGATTTCCGTACGGAATATCGGTCAATGCCGTAGCGCGTAGGTGGGGGCGGGATGCGGTGCGATCCCGATCATCTCCCGGTTTGCCGGTCAGCAGGAGGGAAGGAGTAGGGGGAAGCTATGGCCAACGTTTTTGACGATGAGTTTGCCCGATTCATCGTTCTGGTCAATGAGGAGCGTCAGTACTCGCTCTGGCCCGCCACCACAGAGGTGCCGGGCGGATGGCAGGTCGCGCGGCCGGAGGGGTCGCGCCAGGAGTGCCTGGAATTCGTCGAGTCCACCTGGACGGACATGCGACCGGCCAGCCTGGTCGCGTCCATGGAGGGACAGGGCTCCTAGCCCACGGCCGCGACCAGGGCAAGTACGGCCGAGGCGCGCCCCGTTG
>NZ_JBNHIN010000060.1:0-5970 GCF_050054615.1 Streptomyces sp. YGL11-2 | reverse complement strand
GAGGCGCGCCCCGTTGAGGGCGCGCCCGCCGGTGGTGCCGCGTGGTCGCCGGCCGTTCTCTCCGCCACCGCCCGTGCCGGGCGGTGATGCGCAGGTACATCAATTCTTCCGTTTCGGTTCTCACCCGTAGCGCCTGTTCGCCATGCCCGGAAAGGATCTCCGGAAATCGCGGGCACGGCGATCTACGGTAATTTTCCAGGCCGTTGCCCCACCGTTCAGGGTGTCGCCTGAATTCGGTGATCCGGAATGCCTTCCCGTGCCCTGAAGGGGCGGCCACAACACACCCCCTGAAAGGGCGGAAGCACTATGCAGAAAAACCACGCTCGCCTCCTCCCGCTGACGATGTCGCAGCAGGGCGTGTGGTACGGGCAGCAGTTGGATCCGCAGAGCCCGAAGTACAACATCGGTGAATGCATAGAAATCCAGGGCCCCCTGGACGAGGCTCTGTTCATAGCGTCGCTCGAAAAAGTCACCAGTGGCTGCGACAGCCTCAATACCGAGTTCGTGGAGCAGGGCGACGGTATCCACCAACGCGTGGCGCACCCGTCACCGGGACGTCCACGTGTCATCGACCTCTCCGCGGAGGCGGACCCGGCCGACGCCGCGGAGCGGTTCATGGCCGCCGACATGGCCACCGTCGCAGGCACCCCGGCCCCGCCGCACCACGCCTTCGTCCTGCTCAGGCTGAGCCCCGATCGCCACTATTGGTACATCCGCTATCACCACATCGTGATGGACGGCCTCGGTGGCTCCGTTCTCGCGCGCAAAGTGGCCGACGTGTATACCGCCGCGTTCCGTGGCGAAGCGGCGCCGGAATTATTCGCTCCGCTCAGTGCTCTCGTCGATGACGAGACGGCGTATCTCCAGTCTCCTGATTTCGAACGTGACCGGGCGTATTGGACCGAGAAATTCGCTGACTTCGCCCGGTCCGGCCGCGACACCGGAAACGCCCTTCTCGCCACCGCCCGCCGAGTGGACGATGAGGCTTCCCAGCCGCGGCGCGTTCCTTCGCGACCGGGAAACGGCAGCGAACAGCATTCGGTGCGCGGTAACCACCTGCACCAGGGTGAGACTCTCGACCCGCAGGTGATGGACGGCCTGCGCGGACTGGCCGCCGCGACCAGGACCACCTGGTCCGCCGTCTTCGTGAGTGCGGTCGCCGCGTACCTCAGTCGTGTCACCGCTACCGGCGACGTGACGATCGGGCTCGCATCGAACGGCCGCCCCGGTCGTCTGCGCGCGATCCCGGGCATGACGGCGAACATTCTCCCGCTGCGCGTTCAGATCACTCCGGGCATGACCGTCGAGGCACTGGTGCGGACCGTCGCCGCCGAGATGCGGCTGGCGCTGCGCCACCGTCGCTACTCCAGGGAGCAGCTCGCGCGCGACCTTCGGGTCACGGGTGACGCGGCGCGGCTGTGCGATGTGGTCGTGAACGTCATGCCCTACGAGTACGACCTCGACTTCGCCGGCAGCACCGGTGTCTCAAGGCTGCTGTCCACCGGCCCGGTCGACGACATCTCCCTCTTCGTTTCCGAGCGTTCGGAGGGCAAGGGGCCGCTGATCGGCTTCGACGTGAACCCGGACCTGTACCGTCCCGAGGACGTCCGGCCGCACCAGCAGGGCATCACCGCACTGGTCTCCGAACTCTCCCGGGCGGACGCGACGTCTCCTCTCTCCCGCCTCGCGATGCTCGACGAGCAGACTGCCGGTCAGGTGCTCGCGGCAGGGCGCGGCGCCCCCCTCGAACGACGAGACCCCGAGCCGGCCCGGAGGTCGTCGCTGCCTGGGTTGTTCGCGGCGCGGGTGGCGGTGGATCGGTGTGCGGTGGCGGTGTCGGGTGGGGGAGTGGTGTTGTCGTATGGGGAGCTGGAGGAGGTTTCGGGTGTTCTGGCGTCGCGTTTGGTGGGGTGCGGTGTAGCGGCTGAGGGCGGGGTGGGGGTGCTGCTGGGGCGTTCTGCCGCTGTGGTGACGGCGTCGTTGGCCGCGGTGCGGGCGGGCGGTGCGTATGTGCCGCTGGACATCCGCTGGCCGGTGGAGCGGTTGCGTCAGACGGCTCACAGCGCCGGCTTGCGCGTGCTGATCGTCGGTGAGGAGTTGGCCGGTCATGCGTGGGTTGAGGAGGTGCGTGGGTCCCTGCCGGTCGTGGTGGTCGATGCGGTGGGTCGTGTCGTCGACGGTATGCCTGTGCGAGGTGGTTGTTTGCCTGTGGTGGTGGGGGGTGGGCAGCTGGCGTATGTGATGTTCACGTCGGGTTCGACGGGTGTACCCAAGGGTGTTGGGGTTTCGCATGCGGATGTGGCGGCGTTGGCTGCTGATGGTGCGTGGTCGGGGGGTGTTGCCGATGTGGTCCTTCTGCACTCGGCTTATGTCTTCGACGCCTCGACGTTCGAGATCTGGGTGCCGCTTCTCAACGGTGGACGTGTGGTGGTCGCTCCGGAGGGATCCCTTGAGCCCCATGTCCTGCGCGACATCGTCACCGCCGAGTGTGTCACCGCTCTGTTCCTGACCACCGCCCTGTTCAACGTCATCGCCGAAGTCGAACCGCAAGCCCTCGCCGGCGTCCGCGCCGTCTGCACCGGCGGCGAACGCGCCGCGCCCGGTGCCATGCAGCAGCTCGCCCGCGAACTGCCGGGTACCCGCGTGCACCACGTCTACGGCCCCACGGAGACGACCACCTTCGCCACCCGCTACCACGTCACCCCCGAAACCCCCGCGGGACCGCCTCCCATCGGCCACCCCCTGGACGGTATGCGGGCCTACGTCCTCGACGCCGCCCTGGGGCTCGTACCGCCCGGGGTCGCAGGTGAGCTGTACCTCGCAGGCCAGGGCGTCGCACGCGGCTACACAGCCCGACCCGGTCTGACCGCAACCCGCTTCGTCGCCGACCCCTTCGATCCGTCGGGCGGACGCATGTACCGCACCGGCGACCTCGTCCAGTGGGACGCGGACGGCCGGCTCGTCTACCTCTCCCGCACCGACGACCAGGTCAAACTCCGCGGCCACCGCATCGAACCCGGCGAAATCGAAGGCGTCCTCGCCGGGCTGCCCTCGGTGGTCGCCGCCTGCGTCGTCGTGCGCGAAGACCTGCCCGGCGACCGGCAGTTGGTGGGCTATGTGGTGCCGGCCGACGGCTGCCCCATGGACGAGGGCGAACTGTCCGCGTCAGTGGCCCGCGTACTTCCCCCCTACATGGTCCCGTCGGCCTTCGTGACTCTCGCGACGCTGCCGCTGACGCCGAACGGGAAGGTCGACCGCCGCGCCCTGCCCGCGCCCCGGGTGCCGGAACGCGCTGCCGGGCGCGGCCCGCGCACCGTCCGTGAGGAACTCCTGCTCACCTTGTTCGCCGACGTCCTCGGGACCGACGGCATCGGCGTACACGACGACTTCTTCGCCCTCGGCGGGCATTCGCTCCTGGCGACGCGCCTGGTCAGCCGTGTGCGCTCGCTACTCGACACCGAACTGGACGTGCGCACGCTCTTCCAGCACCCGACCGTCAGCGAACTCGCCACCGCGCTGGACACGGCCGGCCGGGCACGAGCCGCCCTCGTCCGCGAGGAGCGTCCGCGAGACCTCCCGCTGTCCTTCGCGCAGCAGCGCCTGTGGTTCCTCAACCGGCTCGAAGGGCCCGGCGCCACCTACAACATCCCGCTGGTGCTACGGCTCGACGGCCCCCTGGACCTCGATGCGCTGCGCGCCGGGCTCACCGATGTCGTCGAACGCCACGAGACCCTGCGCACCGTCTTCGCCGAGGAAGGCGGAACACCGCGCCAGCACGTGTGCGACGCTGCGGAAGCAGCCGACCTGGTGCCGCTGCGATGCGAGGAGGCGCCGAGCGGCGCAGATCCGGCCGCGGTCGAGCAGTGGGCCGGCGAAGCGATGCTGTCCGCGGCGACCGAAGCCCTCGACATATCAGGAGACCCCGCGATCCGGGTGCGGTTGCTGCGGTTGGGCGCCGAGGCGCATGTCCTGGCGCTGGTGGTGCATCACATCGCCGCGGACGGCTGGTCGTTGGCGCCGTTGGCTCGGGATCTGGGCGCCGCCTATCGGGCGCGTGTCGTGGGCATGGCTCCTGACTGGTCGCCGTTGCCGGTGCAGTACGCCGACTACACCCTGTGGCAGCGGCGCATGCTCGGGGAGGAGTCCGAGGCCGGGAGCCTGACGGCACGTCAACTGGACTACTGGCGCCGGGCACTGTCCGGTGCACCCGAAACGCTGGCACTTCCGCTGGACCGGTCCCGGCCTGCTGTGTCGCAGCATCGCGGTGCCGCCGTGCCCTTCCGCGTCACGGCGGATGTGCACCGGGGGCTTGTGGAGTTGGCGCGGTCGTGCGGGTGCACGTTGTTCATGGTGATGCAGGCGGCGGTGTCGGTGTTGTTGTCGCGGCATGGTGCGGGTGATGATGTCCCGCTCGGTACGGCGGTGGCGGGTCGGAGCGATGAGGCTCTGGATGACTTGGTGGGGTTCTTCGTCAACACGCTCGTGTTGCGGACGGATCTGTCGGGGGATCCGACCTTCCGTGAACTGCTCGACCGCGTAAGGGAGTTCGACCTCGCCGCCTACGCCCATGGTGACGTGCCGTTCGACCGCGTCGTGGAGGCGTTGAATCCCGCCCGCTCGCAGAGCCGTCATCCACTCTTCCAGGTCATGCTGGTCCTGCAGAACCAAGCCACGGCCGACCTCGACCTGCCGGGGATCACGGTGACCGGTCAGCCCGTTCACACGGGCATCAGCAAGTTCGACCTGACCTACTCACTCACCGAGACCCATGACGAGGCCGGCCGGCCCACCGGGGTCGACGGGTACCTGGAGTACTCCACCGAGCTGTTCGAGGCCGACACCGCGCGGGCACTGTCCGACCGCCTGTCGCGGCTGCTGGCATCGATGGTCACCGACCCCGACCAACGGCTGGCCGACATCGAGCTGTTGGACGCGCGCGAACGCGGCGCCCTGCACCGACAGGGGCAGGGCGACGTCCGACGGGTGCCGGCATCGACGATGTCGGAGCGGTTCGCGGCGCAGGTGGGACGTACCCCGGATGCGGTGGCGGTCCGTGACGGTCGTCGTTCCCTGACATACGCCCAGTTGGAGGCGGAGGCCAACGACCTCGCGCACCATCTGTCGGGACGCGGCATCGGTCCGGAGGACCTGGTCGCCCTGGCCGTTCCGCAATCGGCCGAGACGGTCGTCGCGATGCTGGCGGTGTTGAAGGCGGGGGCCGCCTATCTGCCTGTCGACCCGGCTTATCCGGCTGCCCGTATCACGTACCTGCTGGAGGATGCCCGTCCCAAGCTTCTGATCACTGATGGCGCGGTTCGCAAGCAACTGCCTTCCGTGGGTGTGCCGTTCGTCGTGATGGACGACTCGGCGTCCTGGTCCGTGGGTCATACGTCCGGTCCGGGTGGTGCTGTGTCGGCTGCGGGTCCGGCGTATGTCATTTACACCTCGGGTTCTACGGGGCGTCCGAAGGGGGTGGTGGTCACTCATGCGTCGGTGACGCATCACATGGCGTGGTTGGCTGACCATCTGGCGTTGCGGGCTGAGGATCGGGTGCTGGCTCGGACGTCGCCGAGCTTCGACGCGTCTGTGTGGGAGATCTGGCTGCCGTTGCTCCATGGCGCGTCGGTGTGCGTGATGCCGGCCGAAGCCAACCAGGATCCCGATGCCCTCGTCGGCTGGATGCGGGACTTCGGGGTGACGGTGGCGCAGTTCGTGCCGTCGCATCTGTCGTTGGTGTTGGGCAGTGGGGCTGGGGTGGTTCCTGGGTGTCTGCGGGCTGTGTTGTGTGGTGGTGAGCCGTTGTCGGGGGAGTTGGCGGCTCGGGTTGCTGATGTGTGGTCGGTGGAGGTCCACAATCTGTATGGGCCGACGGAGGCGACGATCGATGCGACGGTGCATGCGGTGGTTGGTGGTGGTGTGGGGGTGGTGCCGATTGGGCGGCCGATCTGGAATGCCCGGGCGTATGTGTTG
>NZ_JBNHIN010000059.1:0-42299 GCF_050054615.1 Streptomyces sp. YGL11-2 | reverse complement strand
GGCGGCGCCGCCGAGCTCCTCACCGCCCATCCGGGCCGGCGCCGCACCCTCCTCGACACCCCCGCCCTGCTGCCGTCCGCCGTCGAGGAGCTGCTCCGGCTGACCTCCCCCGTCCAGTGCCTGGCCCGTACGGTCACCGCCGACACCACGCTGCACGGCCGCACCGTCCCCGCCGGCCGCAAGGTCCTCCTCCACTACGGCGCCGCCAACCGCGACCCACGCGCCTTCGGCCCCACCGCCGACCGCCTGGACATCACCCGTTCCGGCCCCCCGCACCTCGCCTTCACGCACGGTCCGCACCACTGCCTGGGTGCCGCCGCCGCACGGCTGGTGTCCCGTACGGCGCTGGAGGAACTGCTGGCGCGCTTCCCGGACTTCGAGGTGGACGCGGCCGGCGGCACGTTCGCGGGCGGCCATTACGTCCGGCGGTACGCGTCGCTGCCGTTCGCGGCGGGGCGCGGCTGACGGCCGCGGCCGGCGGACGGGGACCGCCGCCCGGAGGACCGGTCCGTACGATCATGCCAAGTTGCCGCCCGCCTCCGGCGCCGAAACCATGGGGGCGTGACCGATGCACCCGCGGCCACCGGGCCGTCCCCGGAGAACGGCACGCCACGCGGCCGGCTGCGCAGAATGCCGGCCGGGCCCGGCCGACCGCCCGGCTCGTATCTGCGGTTCCCCCATCTCCACGGTGACCTGCTGTGCTTCGCCGCCGAGGACGACCTGTGGCTGGCGCCGATCGCGCCACCGGGCGCGGAGCCGGGCCGGGCCTGGCGGCTGACGGTCGACCGGACCCGGCTCGGCCCGCCGCGGTTCTCCCCCGACGGGCGGCAGATCGCCTTCACCACCTGGCGCAGCCTCGACCCGGAGGTCCATCTCGCGCCGGTGGCGGGCGGCCCGGCCCGGCGGCTGACGTACTGGGGCAGCACGGACGCCCGGGTCTGCGGCTGGACCCCGCCCGACCACGAGGGCCAGTCCCACGTCCTGGCGGTCTCCTCGCACGGGCAGCCGTTCTCGTACTACTCCTGGGCGTACAGCGTGCCCACCGACGGCAGCCCCGGCGGGCAGCTGCCCTGGGGGCCGGTCGCCGACATCGCGGTGGCGGACGTCGGCGGGGAGCGCCGCACACTGCTGCTCAGCGGCAAACCGCCGCACGAGCCGGCCTCCTGGAAGCGCTACCGGGGCGGCGCGATGGGCCGGATGTGGCTGCACGGCACCCGGCTGATGCCGGATCTGTACGGGCACCTGGACTCGGTGATGTTCGTCGGCGGCCGGATCGCGTTCCTGTCCGACCACGAGGGCGTCGGGAACGTCTACTCCTGCCTGCCGGACAGCACCGATCTGCGCCGGCACACCGACCACGCCGACTTCTACGCCCGGCACGCCGCGACCGACGGCTCCCGCATCGTCTACCAGTGCGCCGGCGACGTCTGGCTGATCGACGACCTCGGCCCGGACGCGGTGCCGCGCAGGCTCCCGGTCCGCCTGGGCGGCCCGCGGGCCGGCCGCCGCCCGTACCAGGTCCCGGCCGCCTCCCACGTCACCTCGCTCGCCGTGGACGCCACCGGCCGGGCCAGCGCCGTCGGCGTGCGCGGCAGCCTGTACTGGCTCACCCACCGCGACGGCCCGGCCCGCACGATCCACGACACCCCCGGCGTACGGGTGCGGCTGCCCGCGATGCTGGGCGCCACCGGCCGGATCGCGTATGTGACGGACGCGGAGGGCGACGACACGATCGAGATCGCCAATCTGCCGCGGGCCAGCGGGCCGGGCACACCGCGCCGGCTGGCGGTCGGGCGGCTCGGCCGGGTCCACGAGCTGGTCTCGGCGCCGGACGGCGAGCGGCTGGCGGTGGCGACGCACGACGGCCGGCTGCTGCTGGTGGACACGGCCGAGCCGGGGGCGGGAGAGACGGAGGTTCCCGAAGAAGGCACGGAGGAGGCGGCGGGCACGGAGGAGGAGGGGGGCGAGGCCGAGGAGGGGGGCGAGGCGGAGGAGGGGGGCGAGGCGGCGCCGGACACCCGTTCCGGTCCGGAGGCCGACGGCGTCACCGAGCTGGCCCGGTCCCGCAACGGGCCGGTGCGCGACCTCGCGTTCTCCCCCGACTCCCGGTGGCTGACCTGGTCGCACCCGGGTATCGGCCGGTCGCTGCGGAAGATCAGGATGGCCCGGCTGTCGGATGGGCACATCGTGGAGGTCACCAACGGCCGGTTCGAGGACGAGCAGCCGGTGTTCACCCGGGACGGCCGCTACCTGGCGTTCCTGTCCTGGCGCGGCTTCGACCCGGTCTACGACGTGCACACCGGCGACCTCTCCTTCCCGCTGGGCTGCCGCCCCCACCTCGTACCGCTGTCGTCGGCGACCCCGTCCCCGTTCGCACTGTCCCCGGAGGGGCGGCCCGCGGCGGGCGGGCTGGACCCGGACGAGAATCCTCCACCGGCCGGTGAGGGCACGGTGCTGGTGGAGGTGGAGGGGCTGGCCAACCGGGTCACGCCGTTCCCGGTCTCCGCGTCCAAGTACTCGTCCCTGGAGCCGGTCAGCGGCGGCGGGCTGGTCTGGTTGCGCTGGCCGATCTCCGGCGCGCTGGGCGAGACCTTCGCCAACCCCGCCGACACCTCGGGCCGCCCCACCCTGGAGCACTTCGACCTGACCAAGGCGCGGCGCACCGAACTCACCAGCTCCCTGGACGGGTTCGCGCTCAGCGGCGACGGTACCCGGCTGGTCGTCAACGACGAGGGCGAGCTGCGCGCGGTGCCCGCGACCGAGCCGCCGGACAGCGATTCGACGGTCTATCTGGACCTGCGGCGCATCCTGCACGACGTCCATCCCGGGGCGGAGTGGCGGCAGGCGTTCGACGAGGCGGGCCGGATCGTCCGGGCGTACTTCTGGGACCCGAACCTCTCCGGTATCGACTGGGAGGACGTCCTGGCGCAGTACCGGCCGCTGCTCGAACGGGTCGCCACCCCGGAGGAGTTCGCCGATCTGCTGCGCGAGGTGCTGGGCGAGCTGGGCACCTCGCACGCCTATGTCACCGGCGCCCGGCGCAACGAGGGCCCGCCGCACTACCAGCGGGCGATGGGCCTGCTCGGCACCAACTTCGTCCGCCGCAACGGGCAGTGGGTGGTCAAGCGGATCCTGCCCGGTGAGTCCTCGGACCCCAAGGCCCGGTCGCCGTTGGCCGGTACGGGCATCCGCGAGGGCAGCGCGCTCACCCATGTCGACGGCCGCCGGGTGGACCCGCTGACCGGCCCGTATCCACTGCTGGCCGCGGCCGGCGGCACGACCGTGGAGCTGACCTTCGTCCCGCCCGACGGCACCGGCAACGGCCATGCCCGCCGGGTCGCGGTGGTCCCGCTGGTCGACGAACGGCCGCTGCGCTACCAGGACTGGGTGGCCAAACGCCGGGCCGTGGTCCGGGAGTTGAGCGGCGGCAGGTGCGGCTATCTGCACATCCCCGACATGGGCGGCTCCGGCTGGGCGCAGTTCAACCGCGATCTGCGGATGGAGGTCTCGATGCCCGCGCTGATCGTGGACGTGCGGGGCAACGCCGGCGGCAACATCTCCGAGCTGGTCATCGAGAAACTGACCCGCACCATCATGGGCTGGGACCTGACCCGCGACGCCGAGCCGGTGTCGTACACCGGCAACGCCCCGCGCGGCCCGGTCGTCGCGGTCGCCGACGAGATGACCTCGTCCGACGGCGACATGATCACCGCGGCCTTCAAGCTCCAGGGCATCGGCCCGGTGGTCGGGATGCGCACCTGGGGCGGGGTGGTCGGCATGACCGGGCGGCACCGGCTCGGCGACGGCACCACCATCACCGTCCCGATGAACGCGGCGTGGTTCCACCTCTACGGCTGGGGCGTGGAGAACCACGGCGTCGAGGTGGACATCGAGGCGCTGCGCTCCCCGCTGCACTGGGCCGAGGGCCGCCACCCGCAGCTCGGCGTCGCGGTCCGCACCGCCCTCGAACTGCTGGAGCGCCATCCCGCGGCGACCCCGCCGGACCTCTCGGACGTCCCGGACCGCCGGCGGCCCGCCCTGCCGCCGCGCACCGCCGACGGCGACTGATCCGCAACCGGTGATCCTCAACCGGCCCGCGCCGGGCGGGCGTTGGGGCGAGGAGAGGCAACGGGAAGGGCGCACCCGGATGACCGGATGCGCCCTTCCGTGAGGACGAACGACCCTCGTTCAGGACGTACGGCGTCCGACGGCTGCGGACGCGTACGACGTCAGCGCGTCAGCTCTGGAAACGGTCCTCGACGTCGTCCCGCATCTGCTGGCCGCGCTCGCGGGCCTGCTGACCGCGCTCCTGGCCCTGCCGGCCGCGGTCCTGGCCCTGCTGGCGGTCGCGGTCCTGACCCTGCTTGCGGTCGCGGTCGCGGTCCTGCTGGCCGCGCTCCTTGGAGGAGCCCGCGCGCCGCTGGGCCTCGTCCTTGAGCTGCTGCGCCTTGTCCTTGAACTGGTCTTCGATGCCCATGCTGTTCACTCCTGTGGGGGTGTCGGGGATCGGGCTCGATAAGCGTGACACGAACGGACATCCGTCGCATTTCGATCACGATCGGGCACGTTCCGTGACCCCCGCCAGGTCGGGCGGGGGTCACCCCGACCACCCGGCTACCCCCGCGTCCGGGCCTTCTCGTCCGCCTCCCCGCCGGCGCCGACCAGCCCGACCCGCAGCCCGTCGAGCCGGTCCCCGAACCGCCGCACCTCGCGCTGGCCCACCGTCCCGATGGCCGCCGGAAGATATCCGCGCACCGACTGCATCCCGCGCAGCCACCACTGCCCGTAGACATGCGCGGAACGGCGCTCGATCCCGGCCACTATCCGGTCCACCGCCGGGCCCAGCGGATAGGTCTTGTTGGACGGCCAGGGCAGCCGGGCGCGCAGTTCGCGCATCACGTCGTCCCGGTCGGCGCCGCGCACCATGTCGGTGTCGGTCCAGCTCAGGTAACCGACCCCGACGCGTACGCCCTTGTGGCCGACCTCGGCGCGCAGGCAGTGCGCGAACGCCTCCACCCCGGACTTGGAGGCGCAGTAGGCGCTCAGCATCGGCGCCGGGGTGATCGCGGCCAGCGAGGCGATCTGGAGGAAGTAGCCGCGGGACTCCATCAGCACCGGCAGGAACGCCCGCCCGGTCACCGCACTGCCGACGAGGTTGACCTCGATGACCCGCCGCCAGGACACCAGATCGGAGTCGACGAACGGACCGCCGGTCGCCACCCCGGCGTTGGCCACCACCACGTCGACCTTCCCGAAGCGGGCCTTGACCTCGTCCGCGACCCGGGACAGCGCCTCATGGTCGGTGACATCGGCGTACCAGTGGTGGGCCGGCCCGTGCAACGAGGCGGCGACCGCGCGCAGTTCGTCCGGCTCCAGCCCGACCAGCGCCAGCGTCGCCCCGCGCGCCGACAGCTTGCGCGCCAGCAGCGCCCCGACCCCGCGCGCCGCGCCGGTGACGACGACGACCTGCCCGTCCAGCTTCCCGCTCCCGTTCACGCCGCGCTCTCCCTCTTCCGCTGCCGGTCCTGCTGCCCGTGCTTCTGCTGCTTCTGCTGCTTCTGCCGCTCGCCCTGCGGGGCGGGGTCGTCATCGGCCGCACCGCGCCCCTCGGGGACGGCGGCCAGGTGGTCGCGGACCAGTTCCCGCAGCCGGCCGGCGACCGCGTCCGGGTCCTCGACCGGCGTCATGTGACCCAGCCCCGGCAGCTCGGTCAGCCCCACGCACTCGGGGAGCACGGAGGCCAGCCGCCGGGCGTGCACCACCGGGGTGAGCCGGTCCGCGGTGCCCACGATGACGGCGGTCGGCACCGCCAACCGGCTGACGCCGCGGGTGAGTTCGAGCTCGTGGAGCACCCTGCCCCAGCGGGCCCGTACGCCGGGCGGGCAGTCGTGCACGATGCGGGCGCACGCCTCGATCTGCTCGGCGCTCGACCCCGCGCCCATCGTGGCGTACCGCAGGGCCCGCCTGGTCGCCGGCGACACCGGCCCGAGCGGGGCGCGCGAGCCCAGCATCAGCCGGTGCGCCCGGCGGCGGCCGGCCGGTGTGGGCAGCGGGAACACCCGGGCCTCCGCGGCCAGATCGGCGCCGCCGGTGCTGCACAGCAGAGCGGCGGCGGCCCGCGCGCGCAGCTCCGGGCGTTCGGCGGCGGCCATGATCGTCATGCCGCCCATGGAGTGCCCGCCGACGACGGCCCGTTCGCCGTCGTCCAGCGTCTGCTCCAGCACCGCGACCAGATCGTCGGCGAGCGGGCCGGTGCCGTACCCGGCGGGCGGGACGGCCGGACTGCGCCCGTGCCCCCGCTGGTCGTACACCACCACCTTGTGCTCGGCGGCGAGTTCGCGCACCACGGCCGCCCAGAAGGCGGTCGAGCAGGTCCAGCCGTGCGCCAGCACCACCGCCGGGGCGTCCTCGGGCCCGTGGATCTCGGCGTACAGGCGGGCCCCGTCGGCGGAGGTGACGGTCCGCGTCGTGCGGGGCACCGGCGGGGCGTAGCGCCCCTGCGTGAGGTGGGCCGGCCGCTTCACGCTGCCACCTCCTCGGCGATCCGGCGGCCGGCGTCCGCGGCCGTGCCCGGTGGCCGCAGCACCTCGTACTCGGCCAGGTCCACCCGCCGGGTCGCCCGCCGGAACTCCGCGGTGGTCCCCGGCCACGCCGTGGTGTTCCGCCCGTTCGCGTCCAGGTACCAGCTGTCGCAGCCGCCGGTGTTCCACACGGTGCGCCGCATCCGCTCCTGGATGGTGCGGGTCCACTCCTGTACGGCGGACTGCCGGGCGTCCAGCGCGATACCGTCGCCGAGCACGTCCAGCTGCCGCATGAAGTCGGCGAGGTAGTTCAGCTGGGACTCGATCATCAGGATCATCGAACTGTTCCCCAGACCGGTGTTGGGGCCGATGACGGTCAGGAAGTTGGGGAACCCGGCGGCGCTGCTGCCGCGCAGGGCCGCCATCCCGTCCTTCCACTCCTCGGCGAGCGTGGTGCCGGCGGCGCCCGTGACGCGGTGCGCGATCGGCATGTCCGTGACGTGGAATCCCGTCCCGAAGACGATCGCGTCGACCTCCGCCTCGGTGCCGTCCGCGGCGACCAGGGTGTTCCCCCGGATCTCCCGCAGCCCGGAGGAGACGAGGTCCACGTTCGGCTGCGCCAGCGCGGGATACCAGCTGTTGGACAGCAGGATCCGCTTGCAGCCGATGCGGTAGCCGGGCGTCAGCCGGGCTCGCATCGCCGGATCCTTGATGGCCCTGCGCAGATGGGACCGGGCGACGGCCTCGATCAGCCCCAGCTCGTCGGGCCGCTTGGTGAACGCGCTGACCTGCAACTCCCTTATGCCCCACAGCAGTTGCCGGCGCAGTTCGCGAGTGGCCGGCACCCTGGTGTGCAGCCACCGCTCCACCGCGGTGATCCGCCGGTCCGCCCGCGGCATCACCCACGGCGGCGTCCGCTGAAACACCGTCAGCCTTCCGACCCGGGGCTGGATCTCCGGCACGATCTGGATGGCCGACGCCCCGGTCCCCACCATCGCGACCCGCTTGCCGCGCAGGTCGTAGTCGTGGTCCCAGCGCGCGGAGTGGAACACCCTGCCGGTGAACTCCGCCATCCCCGGCACGTCCGGGATCTGCGGATCGGACAGCGGCCCGGTGGCCGACACCACCACATCGGCGGTGTACGCCCCCCGCGCCGTGTCGATCTCCCAGCGCAGCCGCCCGGTGTCCCAACGGAGCCCGCGCACCTCCGCGTTGAAGCGGAGGTGCGGACGCAGCCCGAACGTGTCCGTCACCCGCTCCAGGTAGGCGCGGATGTGCCGCTGCCCGCTGAAGTTGCGCGGCCACGCCGGATTGGGCGCGAACGAGAACGAGTACAGATGCGAGGGCACGTCGCACGCGCACCCCGGATAGCTGTTGTCCCGCCAGGTGCCGCCCACCGCGTCCGCCCGCTCCAGGACCACGAAGTCGGTGATCCCCTCGCGCCGCAGCCGCACCGCGGCCCCCAGGCCGCCGAACCCCGATCCGATCACCGCCACCCGCACATGCCGCTGCCCGCCGTCGGCCATGCCGCCACCTCCCGAGTACGCCGCTCACCACCACCGCCGCCAACCGCGCCAGCAATCACTGGCACGATGGGCACAGGGGGAGCGTAGGGCAGCTCCGTACCGATCGGTAGGGGCAGGGCGCCAGAAGTTACCGCCGGTCACCGCCCGCCCGGCCGCCCGCGCCCTCGGCATAGGCTGGCCCCGTGGCAGACCAGGCGGCGGCGAACGAACCCGAGCACCCCCACCCGGACGCGGCGCACCCGGCGCCCCGGCCGGCCCCCGAGGGGCGCGAGTTCCGCATGGCCGAGCTGGCCGCGGAGGCCGGCATCACCGTCCGCACGCTGCGCTTCTACCGCGAGCGCAAGCTCCTCCCGCCACCCCGCCGCGACGGCCGGATCGCCTGGTACGACGAGCACCACCTCGCCCGCCTGCGCACCATCGCCGCCCTCCTGGAACGCGGCCACACCCTGGGCGGCATCGCCGAGCTGCTCACCGCCTTCGAGACCGGCCGCGACGTCGGCGAACTCCTCGGCCTGCCCAGCCCGTTGCTGCCCGCCTGGTCCGAGGAGACCCCGGTCCGCCTCACGCCGGAGGAGCTGGCCGACCACTTCCGCCACGACAGCACCCCGGAGAACCTGACCGCGTCCCTGTCCATCGGCTACCTGGCCGTGGACGGCGACGAGTTCGTCCACATCAGCCGGCGCCTGCTGGACGCCTCCACCGACCTGGTCGCCCAGGGCATACCGCTCGCCGCCGTCCTGGAGGCCGGCCGCCAGGTGCGCGCACACGCCGACGCCCTCGCCGACCTCTTCGCCACCCTCGTCCGCACCCACGTCCTGGCCGCCCCCCAGGACGTCGACCAGGTCGCGGCGACCATCGAGAGCCTGCGCCCCCTCACCAAGGGCGTCCTGGAGGCCGAACTCTCGATGGCCATGGACCGCCGCATCCGCACCGAGGTGGAGAACTGGCTGGCCGAGCGGGCCCGCGGGAACGACCGCGACGACCGGGAAACCTGACGGCCCCGGCCGCCCCGCACCGCCCCCGCCCTCCGCTACGGCTCGCCGACCACCGTCACCGACGCCTGGTCGCCATATCCGGCGCATGGTCGCTCCACCGCCGGGCGTACGCCCTCACCGCGCGCCCCGCCCATGACGACGGTCCTACGGTGATGCCGCACCCCGACGGCCACAGGACACGCACCCTCGCCCCCGTGTCATCGTCCGTGGTGCGAGTGAGGTCCGTGGTGCGAGTGAGGGGAGAACCGCTCCGCACATTCGCGGCCCGGCGCATCGGACCGGGAGCAGTCGGCGCGTCCGGCGGAATCCCCGGACCTGGCAGGTGGCCGAGGGGCTTCATCATGCGCCGGACGGTGACAGTCGGCTGAAGAGTGCCCATCGGCTGAAGAGTGCCCAGCCGGCCGGTTGCCGTCGCCCTCCTGGCACCACTCGACGTGCCCGGTGCCCTTGACGTACCGGGCCGGGACCCAGGCATCCCGGTCACGGAGCCGGAACCAGAACCTGTTGCCTTCGACCTCCTGGGCCTGGACCTTGCAGCGCAAGCCGACCACAGCGCCATGCCCGAGGCTGCCGGCAATGGCGGAGTCGGTACGGGGAGACTGACGTTCGTTGATACCGATGCGGCTGACGACAGTGCCGTAGGGCTCTGAAGTCGCCGAGGACGTCCTGGAGACCGGGGCCTTGGGGCCGCCATCCGCAAATGCGGAGGAAGCCGTTCCCGCGCCGGCGGCCAGGATGGCGGCGGCCAGAAATGGGGCAGCAACGTACTTTTCGATGGTCACACCGAGGTAACGGTCAGACTTGACGGAGGTCACGCAAAGCAGTAGCCCAAGGCGGTGACCGTCATGCGCCGCCGAACCGCTGCGCGCACCACGTCTCCGCAGTCCCCACAGCGAGCTGAGCCCGCCGCCGCTACAGCTCGTAGACCACGGTCACCGGCGCATGGTCGCTCCACCGCTGGTCGTACGCCGCCGCCCGCTCCACACACGCCTTCACCGCGCGCCCCGCCAGGCCCGGAGTGGCCATGTGGTAGTCGATCCGCCACCCGGCGTCGTTGTCGAAGGCGCGCCCGCGGTACGACCACCAGGAATACGGGCCCTCCTGGTCCGGGTGCAGCGCGCGGACCACGTCCACGTAGCCGCCCTCGCCGAGGACGGTGGAGAGCCAGGCCCGCTCCTCCGGCAGGAATCCGGACTTCTTCCCGTTGGCCTTCCAGTTCTTCAGGTCGGCCTCCCGGTGCGCGATGTTCCAGTCGCCGCAGACCACCACCTCGCGCCCGTCCGCCAGCGCCCGCTCGCGCAGTCCGACGAGGTACGGCAGGAACTCCGCCATGAACCGTTCCTTCTCGTCCTGCCGCTCGGTGCCCACCTCGCCCGACGGCAGATACAGGCTGGCCACCGTCACGCCCGGCAGATCGACCTCGGCATAGCGCCCGCTGCCGTCGAACTCCGCCGACCCGAACCCGACCCGCACCCGCTCCGGCTCCCGCCGCGTGTAGAGCGAGACGCCGGCCCGCCCCTTGGCGGCGGCCGGGGCGTGCACCGCGTGCCAGCCCGCCGGCTCCCGCACCTCCTCCGGCAGCTGCGCGGTCTCGGCCCGCACCTCCTGAAGGCAGAGCACATCGGCCCCGGTCCCGGCCAGCCACGGCACGAAGCCCTTCTTGGCCGCGGCGCGCAGCCCGTTCACATTCACCGAGGTCACAGTCAGCACAACACTCTCCAGGGTCTTACGGAGTACGTACGCTACCCGGCACGTACATCGCCCCGGCGGGCCGACCACCGCCGGGGCGATGAGCGGCTATCGTGCCGCCGGCTGGTGGAGCCAGGGCGAGCTGGTGGCCCAGAAGATGCCGTCGACTCCGAGGGTGTTCTTGCCGAAATCGACGAACTCCTGGCGGGTGTACGGCTTCTTTGTCTTGGGGTTCTTGTACTGGAAATCGGGTTCCTGCACGGCCATGGCCACGATCGGGAGCTGTCCCCGGTACTGCTTGAAGAAGGGATACGAGTTCTGCATCTGTGCCGGTCGGTCCGGCAGGATGTCAGGTCCGCCCAGGCCGATTCCGTGCGACTTGGCGAATTCGAAGGTGCGCTTCATGTAGTTGCGGCTGTTGTTCCATTCACCCGGCCAGAAGTTGACGTACTGGATGAACTGCGTCTTGGTGAAGACCTTCTTGCCGTAGGCCATGTTGTCGAGTTCTGCCTTGAAGTAGGCATCGTCGCTGTAGCCCGTGTGGTCCTTCTTGGTGTCCACTCCGGTAGCGGTTTCCGGAAGGTTCACCCCGGCGAGGCGACCGTCGAAACGCTGCGCCAGCGCCTTCAGCAGATGCTGAAAACGACCGCGCACCTGCGGGTTCCACTGCGCTGCGACCGTTCCGGGCTGACCGGGGCCAAGGCCGCTCTCGTTCGTCGTCGGAGCCGCGCCGCCAGCGTATTCCGGGTCCTGCAACAGATAGTTCGGGAGCCTGGTCGGCGGCGCGAAAAACCGGTCCTGGACCTGGATGAAGAGCTTCTTGTGGCGGGCCTGCACATATTTCAGCGCCTGGTCGATCGACGAGAAATCGTACTGGTTCTTCTTCTGTTCGAGCGCCTTCCACGGCACCACCAGCTGCACGCCGGCGATGTCCGGGCGGTCGATCAGTGGTTTCACATTGGCGTCGAAATCGCCCATGGAAGCGTACAGATAGTTTGTCGGTGTCCTTGTTCCGAGCGCGGGAGTGGCAGTGGTGTGAGGCGCGGGAGCGGGAGTCGCGATGGCCGCTCCGACCACGCCCGTCACGGTCATCGTCACGAGTATTCCGACACCGACTGCAACACGTTTGATCGCCATGGGCCTATCTCTACGGTGCGGTTCTAAGAAGGATGTGAGAAGCCCGACCCGCCCTGGTCGGCGGCACGATGTCCACCCGGCGGAACCGTCGCCCCACCTGCCCGGACACCCGCACGGTTCCCGGCCCCGTACGATTCCTGGAATGGAGATACGCCCCGTCCGCTACGACCACCCCGACGCGGTCCGGCTCGACGAGGAGGTCCAGCAGGAGTACGCCCGGCGCTACGGCGACGGCGACCTCACCCCGCTCGACCCCCATATGTTCACCCCGCCGCACGGCATCTACCTGATCGCGTACGAGTCCGGCCGGCCGCTGGCCACCGGCGGCTGGCGCGTCCGGGAGGACACCGGTGAGGGGTACGCCCCCGGCGACGCCGAGATCAAGCGGATGTTCGTGATCCCCGAGGCCCGCGGTCGCGGTCTGGCCCGGCGGATCCTCGCCACCCTCGAAGCGGACGCCCGCGCCGCCGGCCGCACGCGGATGGTCCTGGAGACCGGCACCGAGCAGCCCGAGGCGATCACTCTGTACACCTCCAGCGGCTACGCCATGGTGCGGAAGTTCGGCTACTACCGCACCTACGAGTCGAGCCGCTGCATGGCGAAGCCCCTTTAGGGCCCGCACCCACCCCACGGCACACCCCACGGGTGGCGGCCATGCCCGCCACCCGCCGTCGGCGCGCCCTCCGCCGGCCCGCCCGCCCCGGCCACACCCGCCTTTGACACGGCCACGCCCAGCTCCCCATACTCATTCCACTAATCAATTAGCTAAAGGGGGGATCCGGGTGGCCGACCCGAGCGCACGCACCGGACCATGGGCGATCGAGGCCGAGGGCCTGTCGCGGAAGTACCGCCGCGGCTGGGCGCTGCGGGACTGCTCCTTCCGGCTTCCCGCCGGACGCGTCTGCGCCCTCGTGGGCCCCAACGGCGCCGGCAAGAGCACCTTCCTCGGCATCGCGACCCGCCTGGTACGACCGACCGCGGGCACCGTGAAGCTGTTCGGCGTCCCGGTCACCGACCCCGCCGTCCTGGAGCGCGTCGCCTTCCTCGCCCAGGACAAGCCCCTCTACCCGCGCTTCACCGTCGCCGAGACCCTGCGCCTGGGCCGCGAGCTGAACCCCCGCTGGGACCAGGCCGTCGCCGAGCGCATCGTCCGCTCCGGCAAGGTGCCGCTCGACGCCCGGATCGGCACCCTCTCCGGGGGTCAGCGCACCCGCGTCGCCTTCGCGCTCGCCTTCGGCAAGCGCCCCGCGCTGCTGCTCCTCGACGAGCCGATGTCCGACCTGGACCCGCTCGCCCGGCACGAGCTGTCCGGGCTGCTGATGGCCGAGGCCGCCGAGCACGGCACGACCGTCCTGATGTCGTCCCACATGCTCGCCGAGATGGAGGAGATGTGCGACTACCTCCTCGTCCTCGCCGAGGGCCGGCTGCGGATGGCCGGCGCGACCGACGAACTGGTGCCCGGCCACACCCTGGTGACCGGCCGGGCCGTCGACGGCGCCGTCCCCGAGGAGCTGGGGGCCCGCCACACGATCGTCGAATCCCGTGTCAGCGGGCGGCAGTTCAGCGCCCTGATACGCACCGGCGGCCCGCTCTCCGACAGCTGGGACGCCGACTGGGAGGCCCTGTCGCCGAGCCTGGAGGAAGTCCTCCTGGCCTATCTGCGCTCCCCCGACGCCCCCACCCTGATCGCGGACGAGGCACGCACCATCGACCAGCAGGAGACAGCGGCGTGAGCGACACGACCAGCGCGACCACCGACACCGCCCCTCGTGAGGCCGCCCCCCGCGGGACCGGACCCCGCACCGCCGGCCGCGGCCTGCTGCATGGCACCGCCTGGGTGGTCTACCGCCGCCACCGCACCGCACTGCTCGCCTGCGTCCTGATCACCGCCGCCGCCTGCGCCGTCTACGCCTACCAGCGCATCGGCGTACTGGACTTCGTGCACACCAAGGGCGCCACCCCGGACTCCAAGGGCGAGCTGCTGGAGGAATTCCAGAGCACGTTCCACGCGATGTTCTCCCGTGACATCACGCTCCTCCAGTACGTCCCGGTCCTGATCGGCGTCTTCCTCGGCGCCCCGCTGATCGCCGCCGAGCAGGAGCGCGGCACCCTGCGGCTGGTCACCACCCAGTCCGTCAGCCGCGGCCGGTGGCTCGCCACCACGCTCGCCCTCCCCCTGGCCGTCACGACGGTGTGCGTCACCGCCCTCTCGGTCACCTTCCAGTGGCTCTGGACGCCCGTCCACCAACTGGAGGACTTCGGCGACTGGTTGAGCAGCGGCCCCTTCGACGTCACGGGCCCGGTCCCGGTGGCCCGGACCCTGTTCCTGACGGCCTGCGGGATCGCCCTGGGCATGCTGCTCAAGCGGGTGGTGCCGGCGATGGCGGCCACCGCCGTCCTCTGGATCGTGACGGGCGAGCTGTGGTCCCGGCTCCGCCCCCGCCTCGGCACCCCGCACAGCGTCACCTACCCCTACAACGGCGACGGCCCCCATCTGCCGGCCGCCAGCGTGCGGTTCGACGACTGGGTGGCCACCGCGGACGGCAGGCTCTACGGCTTCGGCACCTGCGTGCACGCCGACGAGGCCGCCTGCCGGGCCAAGCTGGGCATCGTCAACCGCGTGACCGAGTACTTCGACTACGGGCAGATGGCCGGCATGCAGTGGCGCGGCGCGGGCGTCCTGCTGGCGCTGACGGCCGTGGTCCTGGCGTTCGTCGTGTGGCAGGCCCGCAGGCGGCCCCTCTGAACGGCCGCCCGCCACGCCCGCCGGAGCGCTTTGACACCCGGCGCGGGCGGCCCGATCATCAATCGGTCGACGGGCCCGACAGCAGCACAGCGGCAGAGAGGTGGTGAGCGCCGTGGAGTTCCGGATCGACCGCCGCAGCGGCGTCGCCACCTACCTCCAGATCGTCCAGCAGGTCCAGCAGGCCCTGCGGCTGGGCATCCTGGTGGAGGGCGACCGGCTGCCCACGGCCGCGCAGGTCGCCGCCACGACCAAGGTCAACCCGAACACGACCCTCAAGGCGTACCGCGAGCTGGAACGCGAGGGCCTGGTGGAGCCGCGGCCCGGCCTCGGCACGTTCGTCAGCCGCACCCTGGCCCGCCCGGAGTCCGCCGCCGACGGCCTGTTGCGCGCGGAACTGCGCTCCTGGATGGACCGGGCCCGCGCCGAGGGCCTGGACCGCGAGGACGTCCAGGCCCTGGTGAACTNCACCCTGGCCCGCCCGGAGTCCGCCGCCGACGGCCTGTTGCGCGCGGAACTGCGCTCCTGGATGGACCGGGCCCGCGCCGAGGGCCTGGACCGCGAGGACGTCCAGGCCCTGGTGAACTCCGCGCTGCAGGACCGCTTTCCGGAGGGGTGAGCGGGGCGCGAGGCCCCACCGGCCTCGCGCCCCCAGAGCCTGCGCGGGGTCAGGGCCTAGTCCGCCGCCGGCTCCTCGGCCGGCCGCTCCGGCCGCAGCGCCCCCCGCAGATCGACCGTGGCCTGTGCCCCGCCGCCGGCCGGGTTGGCGAAGCGCAGCCCGGCGCCCAGCACCCGCGCCTGCCCGGCCGCGATCGTCAGCCCCAGGCCCAGCCCCGGCCCGCTCCGGCCGCCGCCGGTACGGAACCGCTGCGGGCCGTGCGTCAGCAGCACCTCCGGGAAACCGGGACCGGCGTCCCGCACCCGGACCACCCCGCCGTCGACCTCGACGGTCACCGGCGCGGCGCCGTGCCGCCGGGCGTTGCTGACCAGGTTGACCAGGATCCGCTCCACCCGCCGCGGATCGGTCTCCACCAGCCCGTCCGCCAGGACCCGCACCCGTACCGCCCCGTCCCGCGCGCCTGCGGAACCGGTCGCCTCCCCCATCGCCCCGGCGCACGCCGCCACCGCCCGCCGCGCCAGCTCCCCCAGCGGCCGTAGCTCCCGGTCCGCCTCCTCCGTCCGCGCGTCGAGCCGGGCCACCTCCAGCACGTCCTCCATCAGCCCCCGTACGTGCTCGGCCCGTTCCCGGACCATCTCGGTCGGCCGGGACGGCGGCAGCAGCCCGGCCGCGGTGACCAGCCCGGCGACCGGGGTCCGCAGCTCGTGGGCGATGTTCGCGGCGACCTCGCGCTCAGCCCGGAGCCGGGCGGCCAGCGCCTCGGCCATGGTGTTCACCGCCGAGGTGAGCTGCGCGATCTCGTCCTTGCCGCCCCGCGGCAGCCGCGCGCCCAGATCGCCCTCGGCGATCCGCTGGGCGGTGGCCGCGGACGCGGTCAGCCGCCGGCCCAGCCGGTGCGCGACCAGCAGGCCGACGACGCAGCCCAGGCCGGTTCCGGCCGCCCCGGCCACCCACAGCATCCGGTCCAGCGCCCGTACCGTCTCCTGTTCGCGCAGGTAGGGGCGCTTGAGCGCGACGATGTCCGGGCCCAGCCTGCCGGCCGCCCACAAATACGGCGTACGGCCGCCCAGTTCGAGGTAGACGCCCCGCCGGCCGCGCTCGACCAGCTGCCGCAGCGGCCGGGGCAGGTCCTGGGGATTGATCAGCCCGCGCCCGGTGTCGATCCCGGCCGCACGGTCCTGGACGGTGGTCTCCAGCCGGCTGTCGAGGGCGTGCCCGGCCAGGTCGAGCTGGGAGTTGACGGTGTGGTGGTGGACGAGCAGGCCGACGAGGACCGCGACCACCCCGGCGGTGGCGGCGATCGCGATACCGATCTTGGCCCGCAGCCCCATCCGTTCCTGCCTCCTTCCTCCCGGCCCGTCCCGGCCGCTGCCGTGGCGTGCCGCTGCTCCGGCTCCGCGCTCCGCCGCCGCTAGAACTCCGGCAGGCGCAGGCTCACCCGCCCCAGCTCGGCGGCCCGCTCCCCGTGCACCTGGGGCGCCACGACCCCGGCGCTGGAGTAGTACGCGAGATCCGGCAGCCGCTGGAGCCCGCTCAGCGTCACCTTCACGTCGTACGGCCTGCGGAAGCACGCGGGCGCGCACCAGTCCGCGCTGAGCCCGCCGCTGGCCAGGGCCGTCGGTCCGCCCCACGACGTCCAGCGCAGCCCGGTCAGCCGGGCGGCGTCGCCCAGCGGGAGCGAGTCGGGGCGCTGGAGGGGGCGGCCGGTGCCGTCTGCCGCGTAGACCGGGCCGGAGCGGGTCGAGTGCGCCGCGGCCGGCCCCTCGTCCCGCAGCAGCGCGTTCGGTCCCGCGCACCCGGAGACCAGGAGCACGGCGCCGACCGCGACGGCCGCACCGGCGGTGCGGACGGGCGCGGTCGCTGATCTGGCGGGTCTCACGAGTCGCTTCTCACGGATTCCTGCGGGCTCCTCGGGCAGCCGGACGGACGACGGGCGGTGCGGCGCCCCCGTGCACGCGGTGTGCACGGAGGAACACAAGAACACGCACACAAGTGCGAACGCCTGTTTCCCGACAAATGTAACGGGGGTCTCCCCGAACCGGCGCCCCTCCGCCGGAGACCGTCGTCCGCATCGACGCCGCTTGACCCTCACGTAACGTCAGGCCACACCCTGATCCACAGCGGGAACCGTGCCGCGTCACCGCCTCCCACCAGCCGAAACGCCACACCCCCGACCGGCCGGCCCGCGCACCCGCCACCTCCGAAAGGCGTTCCCGTGGGATATTCGGTAGGCCAGGTCTCCGCCGTCGCCGGGATCACCGTCCGCACCCTGCACCACTACGACAAGACCGGTCTGCTCTCCCCCGGCGACCGCAGCCCCGCCGGCTACCGCCTCTACAGCGACGCCGACCTGGCCCGGCTCCAGCAGATCCTCTTCTACCGGGAGCTCGGCTTCCCGCTCGACGAGATCGCCGCCATCCTGGAGGATCCCCAGGCCAACGCCCTCGACCAGCTGCGCGCCCGGCACCGCCGGCTCACCGAGGAGATCACCCGCCTCCAGCGCCTGGTCGAGGTCGCCGAGCAGGCCATGGAGGTCCAGCAGACCGGCGTCCGGCTGACCCCCGAAGAACGCTTCGAGGTCTTCGGGGAGATCGCCTTCGACCTGACGTACGCCACCGAGGCCGACCTCAAGTGGCGGCACAGCGACGGCTATCGGCGCTCGATGGCCCGGGCCGCCACGCACTCCAAGGAGGACTGGGCGCGGATCATGGCCGAGGCCGCGGACTGGCGGGCCCGGCTGACCGCCGCCTTCGACGCCGGCGCACCGCCGGACGGCGAGCGGGCCATGGACCTCGCCGAGGAGCACCGCCGGCACCTCGCCCGGTGGTTCACCCCCTGCCCCACCGCCATGCACGGCCGGATCGCCGACGACGTCGCCGCCGACCCCCGCGCCTTCGCCCTGCTCGTTCCGCCCGGCGAACAGCGCCCCGGCCTCGCCCCGTACTTCCGTACCGCCGTCCACGCCAACGCCGTCCGCCGGTCGCCCCCAGACGGCCCGGACCGCACCGCCGCCCCCTGACCGCGCTCCGCCTCTCGCCAAAGCCGCCCCTTCCGGCGCCGACCGGGCCCGCCACGCCCCCGGCCCGCTCCGACCCGACCACATCCACCCCGCCCGCACCACCTCCCCCCAAAGCCTGACCACCCTCCACCCCCGACCCGAGGCCGCATACCGTGCAGATCCTGATCACCGCCGCCGGCTCCCACGGCGACATCGCCCCGTACACCGGAGTGGGCGCCCGCCTCCGGGCCGCCGGCCACCACGTCACCCTCGCCACCCACGACACCTTCGCCCCCCTCGTACGCGCCGCCGGCTTGGATTTCCGCAGCCTCCCCGCCGATCCGCGCGCCCCCCGCCCCACCGCCGGACAGACCCCCGACCCGGCGCCCACCACCCAACGCGCCCTGATGCGCCGGGCCGCCGCCTTCATCCGCCAGCTGGGCGCCGGCATGGCCGAGGCCGCCGCGCCCGGCACCGACCTGCTGCTCCTGTCCACCACCACCGCCCCCCTCGGCTGGCACCTGGCCGAGGCGCTGGACGTCCCCTCCCTCGGCCTCGCCCTCCAGCCCACCGCCCCCACCGGCGACTTCGCCCCGGTCGTCAACGGCAGCCGCTCCCTGGGCCGTTGGGGCAACCGCACGGCCGGCCGGCTCACCCTCCGTGTCATCGACCGCCTGCACGCCGACGCCGCCCGCGACCTGCGCACCCGCCTCGGCCTGCCGCCCGCCACCCCCCGTACGGTCCGCCGCCGCGTCGAGGCCGCCAACTGGCCCGTCCTGCACGGCTTCAGCGAACTCCTCGTCCCCCGCCCCCGGGACTGGCGCCCCGGCCTGGACGTCGTCGGCACCTGGTGGCCCCATCTGCCCCCTGGCCGCGAACTCCCCTCCCCCCTGGAGGACTTCCTCGCCGCCGGCCCGCCCCCGGTCTACGTCGGCTTCGGCAGCATGGCCGCCGGCGAGGGCGAACGCCTCGGCGCCCTCGCCGTACGCGCCCTCCGCCGCGCCAAGGTCCGCGGCATCCTCCAGGCCGGCTGGGCCGGCCTCACCGCGCCGGACGCCACCGCCCCGGACATCCTCACCATCGGCGAGGTCCCGCACGCCCTGCTCTTCCCCCGCGTCGCCGCCGCCGTCCACCACTGCGGCGCCGGCACCACCGCCGCGGCCCTCCGCGCCGGCATCCCCACCGTCCCCGTCCCGGTCACCGCCGACCAGCCCTTCTGGGCCGCCCGCCTGCACGCCCTGGGCGCCGCCACACCCCCCATCCCCTTCACCGCCCTCGCCCGGACCCTCTCCGCCGACGACGCCGTCACCCGCCTCGCCGCCGCCCTCACCCAGGCCACCACCACCCCCGCCCTGCGCACCCGCGCCCAGCACGCCGCCCACCGACTGGCGACGGAAGACGGCGCCGCCGCCGTCCTCCAGGCGGTGGCCGACGTCACCAAGCAGCCGCCCCGCACGGCCACCCTGCCCTGAGGGACGCTCGGTTCCCTCCTGCGGCCACCGTCCCCAACACCCCCACAAACGACGGGATCCCGTCCGATCGATCCGATCGGACGGGATCCCGGAGAAGCACGGCAAGGCCCCCGGGCTAGCCCGCCGGAGCCGGCGCCAGCACCAGCGCGGTGTTCTCCATGGGGAGTTCCACAGAGCGTTCCATGATCAGGCCGGAACGGTCGGCGAGAGTGCGGTAGTTGTCGGGAGTGCGCTGCCGGCCACCGTTGAGCACCAGCAGGTGGAGGTCCCACAGCGCGGCCAGCAGGCCGGTTCCGTCATCCCGTGCCACGCGCTCGATCACCAGCAGCCGCGACCCGTCGGACATGGCCGAGCGGACATGGCGCAGCAGCCGTACACAGTCGTCGTCCGTCCAGTCGCCCAGCACCCGGGACAGCAGGTAGGTATCCGCCCCGGCGGGCAGTGCGTCGGAGAACATGTCCCCGGCGATCAGCTCGACGCGGTCGGTGCCGATCGTCCGCTCCAGGTGCTCCCGTGCCAGGGGGATGGTGTGTCCGAGGTCGAGGAGGGTGCCGCGCGATCGCGGTGCGGCCCGCAGAATCGTGGACAGCAGCTGGCCGCTGCCGCCGGCGATGTCCACCACGTGCGCGTCCCCGGAGAAGTCGATCTCCTGTGGGACGGCGTCGAAGAAGAAGTTGCCCGCCCGCATGGCCCTCTGGAAACGGTCCGCCGCCTCCGGGTCGGACTGCAGGTAGGTGAGGAGCGGCCGGCCGTACGCCTTCTCAAAACCGGGCGTCCCGCTACGGAAGGTCTCTTCGGAGTGCCCCCATGCCTGGTAGAACTCCTCGCCGTACAGCAGGCTGAGGTCGCGGAGCGAACCAGGGCGGTCCCGCAGCAGGTCGCCGACCGCGGTGTTGCGGTATCCGCCGGCTTCGTCGCCCTCGAACACCCCCAGCAGCGTCAGCAGACGTAGCAGCCGGTGCATGACGTCCTCACCGGTCCCGGCGGCGCGGGCGAGCGCCGCACTGTCGCTGTGCCCCTGCTCGATCAGGTCGGGCAGGCCCAGGCGGGTGGCGGTGTACACGGCCTGGGTGCGCCAGGCGGCGGTGATGAGGTCGATGGTGGTGCGGGATGCCTGTGCGTCGATGGCCATGGGTGTCGTCCTTCGGTCGCTTGTGTCCGGCGGCTGCCGGGAAGGGTCAGGAGGGGATCCAGTCCCGCTTGATATGGGGGGTTTCGATGCTCAGCGACCGCATGTGCTCAATGGGGTTGGTGTACTCCCGGCTGGACTTGATCTTTCCGTTCTCCAGCGTGAAGCGGTGGATGAAGTGGTTGCTGTAATGACCGACGGGGTACTCGGGGAACCGGATCGTGCCCTTCCCGTCGCACTCCACCCAGATGACACCGGGGTTCTGGGTCTCATAGATGTGCACGTCCGTCCACTGCCAGTCGGGCAGGACCTGAAGTGAGAGGCGCCCGTGCGTTTTGAGCCTCTCGCGGCCCTGCACGGTGATCGGACGACCGATGTCGGTGTAGAAGAGGGTGGCGGTGCCGTCGTCGGTGTAGAGGGTGTAGCGCTCCAGCCGGGCCTCCTGTGTGGTGCGCATGTACTGCTCCACCGCCAGCCGGTTCCGGGCCCGCAGCTCAAGGTCGCCGGTGAAGACCGGAGCGGTCACGTGGTCGGACATCTCACCTCGCAGACATCGGCAGGGAAGGGGGCCACGGGCCCTACGGCTCACGGCTGTTGACCCGCCCGGCCGGCGTTGGACTGGTCGTGGCGCCAACGGGCGCCGTTGGGACAGGGCGCTGCGGGACATGGGTCCGAGGCCGGCTCGTCGCGCTCTGCCGTTTCCGTCTCACGCCACTCCCCCGGACCCTGGCGGACGATGCGCGGGCCGCGCCTCGCGGGCACCGTCACCACGGGCCGGTCGCCATGCACTTCCTCAGCACCGCCCTTCGGCGCGGCGGGCGCCACCCGGGGGCCGCCGGGGCTGTTGCCTCCGGCCAAGGGGCGGCCCGGCCCGCCCACCGGGCCAGGAAGCTGCGGGCGGTACACCTCACACCGCGGTGAAGCGGTCGCTCAACTCGCCCTGCAGGTGACCCGGAGGAAGCTTTCGCCCATAGGCGAGCAGCAGGAGATCCTGTGCGGAACCGGACAGCGGCGCTCCGGTGCCGTAGGACCACTCACGGTCTGTGGCACGGAGTTCCACGCCGTCGACGGCGGCTTTGAAGAACTTGAGGGTTCTGGGGGTCACCGTGTCCAGGAGGATCCGTACGCGGTCTTCGGGGACACGGCGGTCGAGGCCCAGCGCGACCGTGATGTCCAGGCCGTGAATCACGTCGTGTCCCAAGGCCGCGGCGATTCCGCCGACCGGCGGCTTCCATGGGTGATGCGCGTTGTCCCTGAGGAAGTCGGCGAGCTCGGACGTCGCATAGGCGGCCGCGTCGTGGCGCGCGCACCTGTCGGTCATCCGGTTGAGATTGGCGCCCGCCTTGACCAGTTCCCCCGCCATCTTCGGGAGGGAGTAGCGGAACCCCATCGTCATATGGGCGGCGACCTCACGCACCCGCCATCCCGCGCACAGCGTCGGCGCGTCCCATTTCTCGGCCGGCAGACCGTCCAGCATGTCCGCCAGCTCCCGGCGTTCGCCGGCGATGGCCGTCTTGATGTCTAACGTTGTCTGCCGGTCCATGCTCCCCAGGCTGCCTCCCGACCTGGCATAAGTCCAAGAGCTTTCACTTCTCCCAGCTAGAATCCGGAGTTATGGATCTTCGCCAGCTGCGGTACTTCGTCGCGGTGGTGGAGGAAGGCAGTTTCACTCGCGCCGCCGCCCGCCTGCACCTGGCCCAGCCCGGGGTGAGCGCCCAGATCAGGCGGCTCGAACGAGAACTCGGCCTGGCTCTGCTGGACCGCTCCGGCCGGTCGGTGAGCCTGACGCAAGTGGGCGAGGCCGTCCTGCCGCACGCGCGGGCGGCGCTCCGTGCCGTCGAAGGGGTGCGGCAGAGCGTGGACGAGCTCACCGGGCTGCTCCGTGGCCGCGTCGCCATCGGTCTCGTCTCAGGCGCCGCCACCCAGGCATTCGAGTTGCCCACCCTTCTCGCCGACTTCCACGACGACCACCCCCAGGTCGAGATCACTCTTGCCGAGGACACATCGGAGCGGATGCTCGACGCGCTGCGCCGCGGCGAACTCGACATCGCCGTGGTCGGGCTCGCGGAGGAGGAACCTCCGCCGAACCTCTCCCTCCAGGTCGTGATCGACGAGCCCTTGGTCGCGGCCATGGCGCCGGACGACCCGCTCCTCAAGGACGTGCACCGCACGAGCGTCCCGTTGGCCACGCTGTGCGACCGCCCGCTGATCAGCCTGCCGCGGGGCACCGGGCTGCGCGGTGCCCTCGACCGCGCCTGCGCGCAGGCGGGGTTGCGGCCTCGTATCGCCTTTGAGGCGGCAGCCCCGCAGGCGCTGGCGCAACTCGCGGCCCGGGGCCTGGGCGTGGCCGTCGTTCCGGAACTCCCCGCGGGCACGGCAGCAGAGTTCGGTCTGCGGACGCTGAAGATCACTGACCCGCAGCCGCGCGGCCGGATCGCCCTGACCTGGCAGACGCACGGGCCGGGCAGCCCTGCGGCCAGAGCGTTCCTGGAGCACATGCGGACAGCTCTCGCCCGCTGACGCGCTCGCCGGTCCTCTTCCGCACCGGCCCACGCGATGCCGTGATGTCCTCGCCGGGACATGTCCTTGGCCTGAGATGTGCCCTTTTCACCGTCGCGTCCCGCTCGCCGCCACCCGCCCCGAGTCCCTTGACGTCCCGTGTGTGGGGATCGCCTTCCCGCGGCCCTGCCACTCCCCTGTCACCCCTCTGTCATTTCCCGAATAATTCGCGGAGGAATTTGACAGACCCACCGACTTTCCCTGCCGTACTATCCCCACGGCGACCTGCCAGAGCAACAGCGTTCGCAACAACCCCGGTTGACCTCCGTGTTCATCCTTTTCCGCGAGGTGTTCGCGATGAGCAGGCTTGGTCGGAGCCGCATCGGACGCTGCTGAATTCAGTGACACATATCCAGGGGGAGATCATGGACAATTCCCATGTGCGGGCCGGGCGGACGACGTCGGCTGTGCAGCCGAGAGCCACGGCTTGGCGCCGAGGGCTCGTCGTCGTCGCGGCCACCGCGCTGGCGGCAGTGCCCATGACGGGTATGGCGGCGGCACGAAGCCACCGCACCGACACCGGGACACACCGCTCCCCGGCCGCTGCCGCGCTGCCCACGGCAGTGGGCACCTGGTCGGTACGAGCCACCGGCGACGACGGCAACGTCATCAACACCGTCATGACACTCGCGTCCGACGGCACGCTCGGCAACAACGTCGGCGGCAAGGGCACTTGGGCCGCGACCGGCCGGAACACCTTCGCCTTCCACCTGAGCGAGCGCCTCTACGACGAGCACAAGAACCTCGTCAGGCGCATCGAGATCAGCCAGAAGGCGAAGCTGTGCGGCGCCGGCAAGACCTTCACCGGTTCGGGCACCGCCCTCACCTACGACGCCAAGGGTGCGCTCCAGGCGACCAACCAGCTGCGGACCGAGGCCACCCGGAACTGACGAAGTGCGCCACACCGGGGAGAAGGCCCACCGCTGGACGGTGGCTCCTCCCCGGCCCGGTCCGCACGGTCACAGGGACTGGTGGCTCGCCCTCGGGAAGACCCGCCAGAACCACAACTGCCCCAGAGCCACCGCGATCAGCGCCGGGAGGACGATCGACGACAGCAGGGCGAGCGTGGAGGAGTCGGCGATCGCCCGGGACAGTGTGAGCGCACCCTCGCCCGACCGGGCGGCCAGCACCGTCGTACCGTTGACGAGCCCGATCATGACGGGCAGGGCGACCAGTGGTGCCGCACCGAGGGACAGCGCCTGACCGGCGCGTCCGGCCACCCGGGCCCGGTCGGAGCCGTACACCGCGGCGGCGGCGAGAATCCCGATGACGGCCACAGCCACCGGGGCATCGGTGACCGCCGCCCCCATGACGGCGGTGACAAGGATCAGCGCCGGCAGAAGCCAGGCGAGCCGCTGGGCCAGCACCCCGGCCCTGGCACCGGTGGCACTGTCGTCCGGCAGCTTGGTGATGACGAAGAGCGTGCCCTGCCGCAGGCTTGCCGCCACTGCCACGAGCGCGCAGGCAAGGCTGAACGGATGGACCAGGTCGGCAAACGTGGCCACGGCGTGCCCGTCACCGTCGGTGGACAGCCCGCGGACGAGCACGGCCAGCACACTGCCCCAACCCGCGGCCAGTACCAGACTCATGACCGGCAACACGACATCCCAGGTCCGCCGCCAGCCGGCCCCCGGCAGCGCCGTACGGAACCACAGGGCGGCGTCGCGCAGGATCCACGCACACACGAGCATGACCACCGGCAGCCGTACGGCATGGAGCAGTTCCCCTTCCAGGAAGGGGAGAGCGCCGAAGAGCAGCCCGACGAAGGCAACCAGCCACACCTCGTTCGCAAGGAAGAGTGGCACGACGGTGCGGTGCATCCGCTCGCGGTCCGGTTCCGTACGGGCGAGGAAGAACAGCATCCCCACGCCGAAATCCAGGCTCTCCAAGGCGAGATAGCCGACGAACAGCAGCCCGGTCAGCGCGTACCAGAAGACATCCACAGCAGATTCTCCGTCAGCTATGCGTAGTGGTCAGTAGGAGTGGTGGACGTCGGTGTGGCGCGCGGGAGCAGCGCCATCCGGGCTCAACTGCTGCTCGGGGGACGGAAACAGGCCCGCGTCACCGATGAGCCCCCGGTCCGGGCCGAGCCGGGCGTAGTGGGAGATCAGCGCCCAGTCGACGAGGGCGAGAGTGACCAGGACGACCGAGAAGGCGATGAACGAGGTGAGCATGCCGCTGAACGAGACATCGGAAACCGCTTTCCGAACGGTGAGTTCGCCGGTGACCATCCACGGCTGGCGTCCGATTTCCCGGCTGATCCATCCCATGATCAATGCGAGGAATCCGAAAGGCAGCAGGACCATGGCCATCCGGAGCCGGAAACGCTTCCGGGGCAGCGGTACGCCCTTCTTCCCCAGCGCCACGGTGGCCGGAATCCAGGCCAGAACGATCAGGAAGACACCGATGACGACCATTCCCATGGCCGCCATCCCCACCCAGGCGGGCGGCAGCCAGTTGCCGGGGCCGTGCGCGGTCACCATCGACGCCCGGACCCCATCGAGCTCACGGCCGCTCTCCCCCATGAGCACGGCGTACTTCGCGGGCTGGTAGTCCTTCAGCGCGTCAAGATGGACAAAGCCCGCCGCGACGGTGACGAGCGCGCCGACACCGGCCGTGACGGAACCCTGTACCAGGGTGGGCCGGAAGAACGCGATATCGCGGTCACGGCGTATGTGGTACGCACTGACCGCGGCCAGGAACATGCCGCCGAGCAGTGCCACCACACCCACGATGTGGAACAACGCGTACCAGGTGGCTTCATTGGTGACAATGGCGGTCCAGTCCGTGGCATAGGACGTTCCCCCGCGCATCACATAGCCCACGGGCTTCTGCATGAAGCCGTTGACCACCATGATCCAGAAGGTGGAGAGATAGGCGGTGAGAGCCACCAGCCAGATGAGCGCGAGGTGGGCGCGAGCCGGCACGCGCTGGAATCCGAAGGCCCACAGACCCAGGAAGGTCGACTCCAGGAAGAACGCGACAACAGTCTCGATGGCCAAGGGCGCGCCGAAGACATTACCCATGACATGTGAAAGGCCGGACCAGTTGAGTCCGAACTGGAACTCCTGGGTGAGGCCGCTGACGATGCCGAGGGCGTAATTGATGACGTACAGCCCTCCCCAGAAACGCACCCGGCGCATCCTGGTCGAGCGCAGATCGGGATCGTGGGTACGCAGCGCCCGCGTCTGCATCATCGCCACGATGGTGACCAGCCCCAACGTGAGGGCGACGAACAGGAAGTGCAAGGTGGTCGTGGTGGCGAACTGGAGTCGCGCGAGGTCCACTACATTCACGAGTCGGTCTCCGATGGAAGGGCTTCGGGGCACGCGCGGCGGTGCACCGCGGGTGCTGGTCGGCTGGTCGGCACCGGAGCTGTTCCGTGCCGGCAGTCCCGCCGACGTGCGTCGTGCCGCCGTGGTGTGCGGCGGCGGTCACCGTCGCCACCCGGTGACCACGGGACGTCACGCCAGCACGGCGCGTGCATGCGCCACCAGAGCCCTGGCCGCCGGACCGGTGCGCCCGCCGGACCGCCACGCGAGCGCGAGACGTCCGCGCAGGTGCGGGCTGAGGATCTGGCAGGCGTGCAGCTCCGGCGCGTTGTCCCGGACGAAGCGCTCGGGGAGGATCGCCACTCCGAGCCCCCGCGAGGCCAGTTGCGCCAGCACCCGTGGATCGCTCGCCTCGAAGGCGATCCGGGGCCTGGCGCCCGCGGCGGCCCACGCCGCGTCGGCGACCGTACGCAGGCCGCTGCCGGCAGGCAGGCACATCAGCGCATGGCACTCGACGTCCTCGACGGTGATGCTCGTGTGCTCGGCCAGTGGATGGTCGGAGTTGACCGCTGCGACCAGGGACTCGTCGGCGATGACCTGGATGTCCAGCCCGGGAGGGGGGTCGGTGGAGAGCCCGATGATGGCCACATCGGTCCTGCCCGCCCGCACGGCGTCCGTCAGTTGGTCGGTGGTTCCCTCGGACAGCGAGATCTCCACCGCCGAGTGCTTCTCGCTGAAGTCCGCGAGGAGTCCCGGCAGTTTCAGCGACAGGGACGAGGCCACCGAACCGATCGCGACCTGGCCGCGTACGAGACCGGTGAGGTCGTCGACCGCGGAGCGCACCTTGTCCATCGCCGCCAGCACGGCACGGGCGTGCGGCAGCGCAGCCGCCCCCACGTCCGTCAGCTGCACCGTCCGCCCGCCGCGGTCGATCAGGTCCTGACCCAACTCACGTTCAAGTCGGCGTATTTGTGCGCTCACACACGGCTGCGTGACAAATACACGCGCGGCGGCCTTCGTGAAGCTTGCCTCTTCAGCCACCGCGACGAGGTACTCCAACTGACGCAACTCCATGAGTTGATTGTACCGTCCGATTCCCTCAACAAGCCGCGCAACCAAGGGAATTCGGACATCGCAGCTCCATGACTATTCATATCCGTGTACGGCGAATGTCAAATCCACGTGAGATCGGGCCCAATCGGCCGGCGGAGGGAAAACATCCCGCCCGCACTGCCGCGCCCCGTGCCTTCGATACGGTCAGGACCGGACCCGCTCGATGTGCGCACCGAGTCGTGCCAGCGTTCCGGACTCGTACCGGGCACGGCAGGTACGGCGACGCACCTTGCCACTTGTGGTCTTCGGCAACGTGCCGCGGCGTATCAGCACCACGTCCTCGGTCTCAAGCCGGTGATGGCGCCATATCGCCTCGCGCACCGCGGCCGATATCTCCTCGGCACCCGCATACTTCAGCACGCGGTTGTCGGCCTCCACCACCACCACGAGAGCCTCGCGTTCCCCTGTGTCCACGGCGAACGCGGCGGCGGACGCGGGGCGCAGCAGCGGATGGCTGCACTCCGCCGTGTGCTCCAGATCCTGCGGATAGTGGTTGCGGCCCTTGACGATGATCAGGTCCTTCAGGCGCCCGGTGACATACAACTCGCCCTGCTGCACGAATCCCATGTCACCGGTGCGCAGGAATTCACCCGCGGCCTCCTCCCCCAGGATCCGCGCCCGGAAGGTCCGTGCGCTCTCCTCCTGACGGCCGGCGTACCCGGCTGCCACGCACGGCCCGGACACCCAGATCTCGCCCACCCGGTCGGGGTCCACGGCCCGCCGGGTATGCGGGTCCACGATGCGCACCCGGGTGTCGCCGACCGTGACTCCGCAACTCGTCACCGAGGTGCCGGCCACCGTCGTGTACTCGGCGCCGGCGTGGCGGAGCACTCGGCCACGGCTCAGCTCCGCGGCATCCAGCAGGAGTGCGGCGGGCTCCCTGTCCCCGGGGCTTCCGCTGATCTTGAGGGTGTGCTCGGCGAGTCCGTAGGCCGGAGAGAGAGCACGCGGGTCAAGGCCGTACGGGGCGAACTTCCCGATGAAGTCGTGCATCGTGTGCGTACGTACCGGCTCGGCGCCGTTGATGGCCACCCGCCAGCGCGAGAGGTCGAGCTGGCCGCGTGCGCCGTCGCCGCGTAGGCACAGGTCGTAGGCGAAATTGGGCGCGGAGGAGTGGGTGCCGCCGAACCGGGACAGCGCTTCGAGCCAGCGGGCGGGGCGCCGGATGAACGCCTCGGGCCCCATCAGGTAGGACGGACGCCCTGCCCACAGCGGCAGCACCACACCGAGCATCAGCCCCATGTCGTGGAACAACGGGAGCCAGGAGACGATGGTTCCGTCGTTGCCGAGCGGCCACAGGGCATCGGTCTCCCCCGCGTTCGCCCAGAAGTTGTCGTGCGTGACCATGACGCCCTTGGGCGAACCGGTGGAGCCGGAGGTGTACTGGAGCAGCGCCACGTCGGACAGCCTCACCTCGGGCAGCGGGCCGGGCGTCACGTCGGCAGGCAGCTCATCTGTGGCGACCAGGTCGAGTCCCGCCAGCTCCGGCAGTTCACCGAAGTCCCCGAGCACCTGGTCACGGACTGCCCGGGTGGTGAACACCAGGTGGGTACCCGCGTCGTCGGCGATCGTCCGCAGCCGCGTCACGGCCTCCTTGCGCGTCGGTACCTGGACGGGCGCTCCGGCGATGCCGACGGTGGAACCGGCCAGCCAGCCACGGATGAACTCCAGGCAGGTGGGGTACATGAGCACCGCGCTGCGGGCCCCGTCGGCACGTTCCGTCAGCGCGGCGGCCCTGGTGCGCACATCGGTGTGCAGTTCGCGGTAGGTGGTCTGCTCGCCGGGCTCCTCGCCGTTGTGGAGATGGACGTAGGCGACCTGGTGGGGTGTCTCGTCCGCCCGCCGGGCGAGGAGGGCGGACAGCGGCAACGGGCGTCGTTCGGCTCTGAGTTCGGTACGCATTGCTGTCCGTTCATCGTTGGTGGCACCGGAGGCCCCTCCATGGGGGCGGAACAAAATGCGGCAGCCAAGGGAAGCCGGACGTGCGTCGTCCCCGTCACGGCAGGTCGGTGAGCCCCGCCTGCGGTGCGTTGACAAGCGCGGCCATGTTGCCGGGCGGCTGGCGGTTCTCGTGCATCACCTGATGCGCCTGGCCGATCTGCTCGAAGGTGAACACCTCCGAAAGGCAGGGATCGATGAGCCCGGAGGCGGCAAGCTGGATCGTGGCGCGGCACTGGGCGGGATTGAAGCCGTGGGATCCCTGGAGCCGCTTCTGGCGCATCCAGAGGAACCTCAGATCGACGTCCGCGGCATATCCGGAGGTGCCACCGCAGATGGTGACCATCCCGCCGGTGTCACACAGGTACATCGAGGTGGGGATGGTGTCCTGGCCGCTGTGCTCGAAAACGATCTTCGGCGCACGGCGCTCGCCCAGTGCCTCCCAGAAACTCCGTCCGAACGCACGCACTTGACCCAGCCAGGAACCGACGGCCGCCGTGTCGTTCAGGTCGGGCATCCGGCCCCAGTGGCTGAACTTCCGACGGTCGATCACGCCGGCGGCACCGAGGCGGCGGCAGTATTCCGCGCGTTCCTCGCTGGAGACCACGGCGATGGGAATCCCACCGGCGTTGCGCACCAGTTGGATGGCCATCGAGCCAAGTCCGCCCGCGCCGCCCCAGATCAGTACCGGATCACCGGGCTGGACCGTGTTGGGCGCCCAGCCGAAGAGCTGGCGGTACGCGGTGGCCCCGGTCAGGATGAAGGCGGCCGCGGCTTCCCAGGTCAGGTTCTTCGGCTTGGGGTGGCACTGGAAGTCCTGCACCAGGGCGAACTGCGCGAAGGAACCGTAGTTGGACTCGTAGCCCCATGCCTGGAGGCTGGCGGCGAATGTCGGGTCGGCACCGAGCCGGATATCGGCGGCGTGCTCGTCCCACTGGCCGCCGGAGAGCATGACCTGGTCCCCCACGGCGACGCCGGACACGCCCTCGCCGACGGCGAAGACCACACCGGCGCCCTCCGAGCCCCCGAGGTGGAAGTCCTCGGTCTCGCCGCGCTTCTGGCGGGCGGCGATGACGTCGAGCGGGTAGCCGAGCGCGGACCAGACATTGTTGTAGTTGATGCCCGCCGCCATCACCCAGACGAGTACCTGGCCCCGTCCGGGGCGGGGGGTGTCGATGACCTCTGTGGCGAACGCCTTCTCGGGCTCGCCGAAGCGCTCCTGACGTATCAGGGACGCGTACATCTTCTGCGGAACGGAACCGAGGGGCGGCATCTCGCCCAGCTCGTACAGGTTCTTCCCCATGATCGCTGTTCTCCTGATCTCTCACGAACTCGATATGCCATGAACCGCGGAAATGTGGGACCGGGGCGGTCTCAGTCCGTTGGTACCGGAAATTCGGTGCGCTGGAAGGGATGTCCCGGCAGGCCGGTCTTCCTCGGGTCCTGCTCCGTGTGCAGCGCCGCCGGTTTCACCTCGACACCAGCCGCCCAGAGCGCGCCGAGCGTGGTCAGCAGAATCTTCATGTCCGGCGTCGGGTCGGTCGGATGCGGCAGCGCCTGCAAAATGATGTGCTCCTTCCGCAGTCCCGCGTGCCGGCGGGCGAGGGAAGTCAGCGTGGTGCCCGGGCCGATCTCGACCAGAGCGCTCCGGGGTATGTCGTGGAGGGTGTCGAGAACTCCGTTGTACCGGACCGTTTTACGCATGTGATCGCACCAGTAGGCAGGAGTGGAGATCTCCTCCGGGCGAGCCCAGGTACCGGTGGTGTCCGAGATGACGGGGATCCTCGGTTCATGGAATTCGATGGATTCCAAGAACGTCGCGAATTCACCGAGAACCGGTTCGACCAGGGACGAGTGACCAGCGCCCGGAATCTTCAGCAGTCGTATCTCCAGGCCCTTGGCCGAAGACTCCGCCACGAACTGCTCCACCGCTTCGCGTGGCCCGGAGATCGTCACCTGGTCCGGTCCGCTGATCACCCCGATGTCCACTCCCGCGGGCAACAAGGGAAGCAGCTCGGCCTCGGGCATCCGCACCGCAGCCATGGCACCGGGCTCAATGCCCAGGAGCAGCTCCGTGCGCTTCACCACCAAGGTGAGCGCGTCCGGAAAGGAGAACACACCGGCGACACACGCCGCCGCATAGCCTCCGAGGCTGTGGCCCACCACCGCTGCGGGCCGCACCCCCCACCGGATGAAGGCCCGCGCCACGGCGTACTCCAGGATGAACACGGCGAGTTGGGCGATCGCGCCGTTCGACAGCGATGTCCGGGCCGCCTCCTCCGCCTCCTCGCCGACAGGGTTGAGGACACCGCGCAGGTCCAGGCCCGTCTCGGCCTGTGCACGCCGGGCACAGGCGTCGAGATCCGCCCGGAACTGCCGATCCGCGCGGTAGAAGTGCCGGCCCATGCCCATGTGCTGGCCGCCGTGCCCGGGGAAGGTGAAGACGACCGGTGGCGCCTCGCGTACCGCGTCCTTCGCCGTCCGGTTCTTGAGCTTCATACCGGCCAGCGCGGCGGCGGCCTCGGAGGTGGTCCGCGCCACGGCACAGGCCCGGTGGGCGTGAGCCGTACGCCCCGTCTGGAGTGTCCAGGCCACGTCCCGCAGTGCGGCTCCGTACGCGGACCGTTCAAGATGCCGGCCCAGCCGGGCGGCCGTCTCCTCAAGGGCGGCCGGGGACTTCGCCGAGAAGGGCAGCAGGTGCCAGCGTTCCTCGTCCTCGGTGGCAGGCACAGCGGGCGGTTGCTCGACGATCACATGGGCGTGGGCGCCGAAGGGTCCGGAGGCACTCACCCCCGCGCGCCGCGGAGGGCCCGCGTCCGGCCGGCCGCCGGCCGTCCCGAGAGGCTCCCCGCCCTCTACCGACAGTACCGCCGTGATGAACGCGGCCATGGCGGGCGCGGTGTCCGTGACCCCGGCGCCGGCGGCGGCCTCGATCCCCGCGATCGTCTCCGCCGTCATACCGCCGACCGCCCGGGCGTTTCGGGCGATGCGCTCCTGTGCGTCGGCCGCCGGCTCCGATGGACCGGCGCTGCCGACCGCGGTACCGCGCACCACCGCGTAGATCCGGTCGCCGTCCCGCTGTGCGGCCGGCAGGGGCTTCAGTACGACGACAGCACAGCCGCCGGTCGCGCCCTCGGCCGGCGCCGCCGCCCGTACCGTGACCGCTCCGGCGAGCGCGATGTCGCACTCGCCCCCGAGCAGCGCCTGCGCGGCGGTGTGCACCGCGACCAGTGCCGTGGCGCCCGCGGCCTGGACCGATACGGCGGGCCCGGTCAGCCCCAGTTTGTACGCGGCACGTGCGGCGAGGAAGTCGGCGCCGGTGGCGGCTCGTATCTGCCGGTCGTCGACGTCGGGGAGTCGGGCGGCCTGCCGGCGGAGCAGCGCTGCGTGCGTCGTGGTGCTGCCGCCCGCGTAGATACCGATGACCGCGTCCTCGGCCGCCGGGTCGTGGGCGGCGTCCTCCAGTGCCTGATGGGCGCATTCCAGCAGCAGGCGCTGCTGCGGATCCAGAATGACGGATTCCCTCGGTGAGATCCCGAAGAACCTGTTGTCGAACGCGTAGGGGTCCGCCAACGGCCGGTTGGTGTCCACACCTTCGGTGGTACGGAGCTGCTCGCGGTACGCGTGGAGATCAGCTGCCTGCCCGAAACGCACCGCCATGCCGATGACGGCGATGTGTTCCTCACCGTCGCCTGCTTCGCTTGCAGTCATGCCGGTCCGTCCTCCTCTTCAAGTTCAAGACCTCAGCTGGTGTGAGGGATTCACGCCACGGGGGTGTTCGGGTGGTTGAAGTGGAGGCTTTCCCGGCCCAGTACGGAATCCAGGTGACCGGCCATGAGCTCGTACGGCTGTCCCAGCCGGGGGGCGCTGGCCTGTTCGAGACGGCCGAACTGCGCGTCGTCGAGGGTGATGTCGAGGGCGCCGAGGTAGTCGTCGAGCTGACCGGCGGTACGCGGCCCGATGATGGGCACCATCGCGGTGGCAGCCTTGGCGGCGCGTGCACGCAGCCAGGCGATCGACACCTGGGCGGCGGACACGCCGGTCTCCTCGGCGATCGCGAGGACGGCATCGATGATCTCGGTGCGCTGGTCGCTGTCCTCCAGCCGGATGGCGAGGCCCTCCCAGTCGCTGAGCCTGCCGCGGCGGCTCTGCCGGTACTTCCCGGTGAGCAGCCCGCCGCCCAGCGGCGACCACATCGCGGTGCCCAGACCCAGGCCCTCAGCCATCGGCAGCAGCTCCCGGTCCGCGCCACGCTCCGCCAGGCTGTACTCAAGCTGGATGCCCACCAGGCGGTTCAGGCCGCGCAGTTCCGCCAGGGTCGCCGCACGGGAGACCCGCCAGGCGGGAAAGTTCGACAGGCCGGCATGCAGGATTTTGCCCGCGCGGACCAGATCGTCGAGCGCCGCGAGAATCTCCTCCACCGGCGTGACGGAGTCCGGCATATGGGCCCAGTACACGTCGATGTAGTCGGTGCGCAAGCGCTTGAGGCTCGCCTCGACGGAAGTCCGGATGTTCTTGCGGCTGTTGCCGGTGTTGGAGATCCGTGGCCGGGTCGCTCCCAGAGAGAACTTGGTGGTCACCACGAAGTGGTCACGGTCGGCGGCCAGGAACTCGCCCAGCAGCTTCTCCGACTCGCCGATCTGGTAGTTGTCGGCCGTGTCGATCAGAGTGCCGCCCGCTTCCGCGAAGCGTTCGAAGATCTTCCGGGCCTCTTCCGGGTTGGCACCGCCGCCCCACAGGGTGCCGAAGTTGGCGGTGCCGAGCCCGTACTCGGATACGCGCAGGCCGGTGTTCCGGCCGAAGGTCATGTAACGCATGAGGGTTCCCCTATTTCTCCGCAGTCAACTCACGGCCGATGAGACGCAGTAGCTCGCTCTGCTGCTCCGGGTCCCGGAAGTAGAAATGACCGCCGCGCAACACATGTGCGCCGTATTCCGCACGGGTGTGGACGTTCCAGCCGAGCTGCTCGCGCTCCTCCTGGTCGCCGGCGAACGCCGTGATGGGAATGTCCAGCGGGGCTTCGGCCACGTACTCGTAGGTCTCGGCGAGTTCCGCGTCGGCGCGGAAGTAGCCGAGGACGATCTCCTTGAGTTCCTGATCCTCATGAATCGCCTGGGGCAGCGCTCCCCAGCGGCGCTCCACCTCGGCGAGCAGTTCGTCGCCGGGCAGCTCGTGCGCGGCCTGCCGGGTGGTGATCGGAGGCGGCTGCATGGAGGACAGCAGAAGCCGTTGAGGCTGCCGCCGGCCCGCCTTGCGCAGGGCACGGGCGACTTCGAAGGCCACCAGTGCTCCAAGGCTGTGGCCGAAGAAGGCGAATTCCCGCCGGCCGAATTCGACCTGGTCGACCAGGTCGCCGACCAGGTCGGTCATCCGCGTGTAGGGAGGTTCGCTCTCGCGGGGCGCGCGGCCGGGCATCTTCACCGCCCACAGCCGGATGCCGGGCAGCCCTCCGGACCAGCGCAGGAACTCACCTGCCGAACCACCGGCGTGAGCGAAGCAGAACAGGTCCAGAGTGGTTTCCGTCTTCTGCCGCCGGCTGGAGAGCCAGCGGCTCTCAGGCGTTTTGGCCGCACCGGACGGCAGGTTCGCGATGTCGGTCATGAGGACTCCTCGTCCGTGCTCCGGCCGTGGTCGGGATCGGCCAGCCGCTGCTCGATCAGCTCCGCCAGGTCGGCTGCGGTGGCAGCCGAGAAGAGCGACCGCATCTTGATCTCCACCGGATAGACCGATCGGATCTTGACGAGCAGCTTGGCGGCGATGAGCGAGTCCCCACCGAGTTCGAAGAAGCTCTCGTCGGGTTCGATGTCCGACAGCCCGAGGGCCTCACCGAAGAGCCGCAGCACGAGGGCCAGAGGGGTGTCGTCGGCCGGCTGGTCGGTCACCGCCGGCTCCTCGCTGTCCTGGGGTTTTGCCGGAGGGCCGTCCGGCACCGTCCCGTCCGCCGGCTGCGGCGTCCGGTCCGGTGTCGGCGCGGGCTGCGGACCCGTTGCCCTGGCGGCCTCTTCCGCCGCTTCGGCCGGGTGCCGCATCAGATACGGCAGTCGCTCGAACGGATAGGTGGGAAGCGGTGTCCTGGTCCGGCGTTCACCGTCGTGCACGCCTTCCCAGGAGATCGGGGCGCCCGAGAGCCAGAGCCGGCCGAGCGCCGTGTACAGGACCGACAGCACGTCGTCGCCGGCGGACTCCACGTCAGGGAGCCCGGAGAGCAGGAGGTGTGCCGGTGTGTGGGCGGGCTGCTTCCGGGCCAGTGAGACCAGCGTGGAGCCGGCCCCGATCTGGAGAAGGATCCGGTCCGCGTCGGCCAGCAGCGTGCTGAGCGCGTCGTCCGGCACCTCCTGTCCGCGGAATTCGTTCGCCCACTGGTCGGCACCGATCGTCGATCCGGCGCCATGCCACGCACCGTCACCGAGGACGACTGGTACGCGGAGCGGGCGCGGGGAAATCCCGTCCAGCAGCGTGGTCGGTCCGCTGTTCCCGGGTTCCGTTCCGGCGGGGAACGCGGTCACCAGACGGAGTGCGTCCGGCAGCGAGATCGCTCCGGCCACCACGGCCGCGACCAGCGATCCCACTCCGGTGCCGAAGACCGCGTCCGGCTCCACACCCCACCGCTGCCAGAGCATCGCAAGGGAGTATTCGAGGGCGAAGGCGTAGGTGTCGCGTACCGCCGGGTCCCGGGGCCACGCGATTCCGCGCGCCACTTCCCGTACGTCGCGGGCCAGTCCAGGGTCGATGCCCTCCAGGCAGGCGTCGAAAGCCTTGTGGAAGGCGGGTTCCGACGCGCGCAGCTGCCACGCCTCCGCGGGGCCGACCTTCCCGGGGAACAAGAAGACCACCGGTCGTTTCCGGGGCGGTTCGCCGGATACGGTCAGCCGGACGTCGCCACCACCGTCCAGGTCCAGTGCCCGTGCCCGGCGGCCGCTCACGACGGTGAAGGCACGATGCTCGTGCTCGCGCCGTCCCGTCTGCAGCGTCCAGGCGACATCGGCCGACGGGAGCTCCGGGTTCGCGCGCAGGTGTGCCGCGACCTGGCGGACCCTGGCCCGCAGCGCCGTCGCGGTCCGCGCGGAATGGACGAAGAGCTGCGCGCGGCGCACGGATTCGTGGGCGGGCCGGGCCGGGGCCTCTTCCAGCACGAGATGAGCGTTGACACCACCGACCGCGAACGAACTCACCCCTGCCCGCCGGGTGGTGCCATAGGGCTCCCAGTCCCGGAGCCGGGTGACCACGCGGAAAGGGCTCGACTCGAAGTCGATCTGAGGGTTGGCCGCGGTGTGATGGAGGCTGGGCGGGATCTTCCCGTGCTCCAGCGCCAACACGGTCTTGAGGAACCCGGCGGCTCCGGCGGCTGCGTCGGCGTGCCCGATGTTCGTCTTCACCGAGCCGATCCAGCAGAAGCCCTTCTCCCCGGTGTCGGACCGGAACGCGTCGGTCAGCGCGGCCACTTCGATCGGGTCCCCCAGCGGGGTCGCCGTACCGTGGGCCTCCACGTAGGTGATGGTCCTGGCGTCGGTTCCGGCCGCCAGCTGGGCCTCCCGGACAGCGGCGGCCTGCCCCTCCACACTGGGCGCGGTGAATCCGATGCGCGCCGAACCGTCGTTGGTCACCGCCGATCCGCGCAGTACCGCACGGATGGGGTCACCGTCGGCGAGTGCGTCGGACAGCCGTTTGAGGACGACGACGCCCACGCCGTTGCTCGCCACGGTTCCTTCGCCCCGGGCATCGAAGGCGCGGCAGGTGCCGTCCGGTGCGAGGGTGCCGTCCGGACCGGTCCAGGTGATCTTCTTGGGCGGGACGTGTACGGCGACACCCCCCGCGAGGGCCATGTCGCAGTCGCCGGCCAGCAGTCCGCGGCCGGCCGTGTGCAGGGCCACCAGTGCGGTGGCGCATGCGGACTGTACGGCGATCGCGGGGCCGCGCAGCCCCAACCGCTCCGCTGTACGAGAAGCCAGGAAGTCCGGTGCCGTACCGAGCAGGATCTCGTCCTCGGTAACCCCCGCGAGCCGTTCACGCTGGGCCAGGAGGGTCTGCGCGTAATACGTTTCCGTGGATCCCCCGTAGACGCCGATCGCTCCGCGGAAACGGTCGGGGTCCGCTCCCGCGTCCTCCAGAGCGGCGACCGAACATTCCAGGAATATCCGGTGCTGCGGGTCGATCAGGAAGGCTTCTTTCGCTGAATAGCCGAAATAGTCGGCGTCGAACCATTCCGGAGCGTCCAGTCGACCGCGCGCCGGGACATAGGACTGGTCCGCGCCGTCCGTACCACCGCCGGGGAAGATTTGGGCGGGCTCCCGGGTGATGGTGTCGAGTCCGTTGACGAGGTTGCTCCAGAACTCATCGAGGCTCGCAGCTCCCGGAAACCGTCCGGACATCCCGATAACCGCCAGAAAACCCTCGTCATCGGCGCTGCGGTCGAAGTCACTCACGGGGCTCTCCTCGGGCCTCTGCACCGTTCTCGCCCAGCTGGGCCCGTCGGTTGCCCAGGCGGTTCACCCGCCCGGACGTCCGGCGCCTGCCGGCTCCCGCGGCCGGAGCATCCGTCGCGTCGTCGTCGAGGTGGCGGGCGAGCGAGCGCACCGTCGGATGATTGAAGAGATCAAGCAGAGCGACATCCTTCGCGGTGCGCAGGATGACTCGCTCGTGGACCATCTGCAGCAGAATGGAGTGTCCGCCGAGATCAAAGAAGTTGTCGTCAACCCCCACTTCGGGGAGTTCCAGAACTTCGCACCAGATCTCGGCAATTACGTCCGCGGTTCCTGAGCCCGTCCGCCATGCGGCCGCTGCTACGGGAGCCGAAGGTTCTTCGTCCAGCGGATTCAGATGGGATGCGTGATCCACTCCACTCCTCCCCTCGGGCCCGCCGTATTGACGGGTTCCCCAGAATCATCTGCCGCCACCGGCGGAGGTGTCCAATAGATACCTTTCCTAGCTGGCAGAAATTCTGTTTATGGGGAGGGGTGTTCTTACCAGCCCCGAATCCGGGCGGGGCCGGCCGCCGCGACGTGCCATGGCCCGGTACCGGCAGCGAGGTGCCTTTCGGCGGTACGGCCTCAGGCGGACCCGACATACCGCGCGGACCGCACGGCGCGGTGGATGTCGCAGGTCGCCGTGGAGCGGTTCAGGGTGATGTAGTGCAGGCCCGGGGCCCCTTCGGCGAGGAGGCGCTCGCCCATGGCGGTCGCGTACTCCACACCGATGCGGTGCCCGTCGGCGGGTCGGTCACGGGCCGCGTCGAGCCGCTGGGCAAGCGCGGCCGGGAAGGCGGCGCCGCTGAGTTCCGCGAAGCGGCGGATCTGCCGCACATCGGTGGCGGGCATGATCTCGGGAATGATCGGGAGGTCACAGCCGGCCGCGGCCACCCGGTCGCGCAGCCGCAGATAGTCCTCGACGTGGAAGAACATCTGGGTGATGGCGTAGTCGGCACCGGCGCGGCACTTGGCGACGAAGTGCCGGATGTCGCTGTCCCAGTCGCCGGAGCGCGGATGGCGCTCCGGGAACGCCGCCACCCCGACACTGAAGGCGCCCATGTCCCGGACCAGGGTCACCAGTTCATGGGCGAAGGTGAAGCCTTCGGGGTGCGGCACCCACGGTGCGCGGGGGTCACCCGGCGGATCGCCGCGTACGACGAGGACATCGCGGACTCCGGCGTCCGCGTACTGGCCGATGATGTGCCGCAGTTCGGCGACCGAATGCCCTACGGCGGTCAGGTGGGCCACCGGACGCAGGGTCGTCTCGGCCGCGATGCGCGTGGTCAGTTCGACCGTACGGCCTCGTGAGGAACCGCCGGCCCCATAGGTGACGGAGACGAAGTCGGGCGCCAGGGCCTCGACGCGGCGGATGGCATCCCACACCTGGCGGTCTCCCGCCCCCGTCTTGGGCGGGAAGAACTCGAAGGAGAAGGACGGTGTACCGGTGCCGAGCCTCTCTCGCAGGTTCATGAACCACTCCCGAGGAGCGGGGCCAGCTGTGCGGCGGCCGCCCCTCCGTACCCGCCACGCACGCGCGAAAGGAGCCGGGGACGGTCGGTCCGGTAGCCCTGCGGTCCCACGGTGTCCAGGGCGGAGGACGCCACCGCGCAGCCGAGGCGGGCAGCGGGGGTGAGGGGAAGACCGCGCGCGAGGGCCGCGAGGAAACCCGCCCGGAACGCGTCTCCCGCCCCGGTGGGATCCGTGACCCGTTCGCAGGGCACGGCCGGCACGAGCACTTCGGGATGCCCCTCCCGTTCGATGCGTACGCCCCGCTCCCCGAGCGTCGTCACCCATGCCCCCACCGTGGCGAGGAGTTGCGCGCGCGTCAGGCAGGTGCGTTCGGCGAGCAGCGCGGCCTCGTACTCGTTGGTGAACAGCCATGCGGCGCCGTCGACGAGTTCGGTCGCCTGCTCACCCGTCAACCGGGCCAGCTGCTGGGAGGGGTCGGCGGCGAAGGGGATGCCCAGCTCCCTGGCCTGCCGGGTGTGGCGCACCATGGCCTCAGGGTCGTTCGCACAGACCAGAACCAGGTCGGGCCGGCCGCCCTCGGTCGGCAGCGTCCCGAGGTCGATCTCGCGCGCCTCGCTCATCGCGCCCGCGTAGAAGGACGCGATCTGGTTGTTCTCCGCGTCGGTAAGGCAGATGAAGCGAGCGGTCTGTCGAGCGCCCGAGACATGGACGGCGCCGGTGTCGACGCCGTGCCCTTTGAGCCAGACCTCATAGTCGCCGAAGTCACCGCCCACGGCGCCGACCAGGAGCGGGGACAGCCCCAGGCGGCCGAGGCCGTAGGCGATGTTCGCGGCCACGCCACCGCGTCGTACTTCCAGGTCGTCGACGAGGAAGGAGAGGGAAACGTGGGCGAGTTGGCCGGGGATCAGTTGATCGGCGAACCGTCCGGGGAAGGTCATGAGGTGGTCGGTGGCGATGGATCCTGTCACCGCTATACGCATTGCGGCACGCTCCCGTCCAAGGTTCGGTGCCCGGTCAGATTCCGGCGGCGGCGCGAAGGAGCTGCGTGCGGTCGGTGCGCTCCCAGGTGAAGTCCTCCAGCTCACGGCCGAAGTGGCCGTAGGCGGCGGTCTGGGCGTAGATCGGGCGGAGCAGGTCGAGGTCGCGGATGATCGCGGCGGGACGGAGGTCGAAGACCTCCGCGATGGCCTGCTCGATCCTGTCGGTGTCGACGCTGGCGGTGCCGAAGGTCTCGACGAAGAGACCGACCGGCTCGGCCTTGCCGATCGCGTAGGCGACCTGGACCTCGCAGCGCGAGGCGAGGCCCGCGGCGACGACGTTCTTGGCGACATAGCGCATGGCGTACGCGGCGGAGCGGTCGACCTTGGACGGGTCCTTGCCCGAGAAAGCGCCGCCACCGTGGCGGGCCATGCCACCGTAGGTGTCGATGATGATCTTGCGACCGGTCAGGCCGGCGTCACCCATCGGGCCGCCGATCTCGAAGCGACCGGTCGGATTGACCAACAGGCGATAGCCGTCGGTGTCCAGCTTGATGCCGTCCTCGACCAACTGGTTCAGAACATGCTCGACGACGAACTCGCGGATGTCGGGCGCCAGGAGCGAGTCCAGGTCGATGTCCGAGGCGTGCTGCGAGGAGACGACCACGGTGTCGAGGCGGACGGCCTTGTTGCCGTCGTACTCGATGGTGACCTGCGTCTTGCCGTCGGGACGCAGGTAGGGGATGGTCCCGTTCTTGCGGACCTCCGACAGACGGCGGGAGAGCCGGTGCGCCAGGTAGATCGGGAGCGGCATCAGCTCCGGGGTCTCGTCGCAGGCGAAACCGAACATCAGGCCCTGGTCACCCGCGCCCTGCCGGTCCAGCTCGTCCGCGTCGTCACCTGCGGCGGCACCCTCGACCCGGTTCTCGTAGGCGGTGTCGACACCCTGGGCGATGTCGGGGGACTGCGCGCCGATGGACACCGAGACACCGCAGGAGGCGCCGTCGAAGCCCTTCTTGGACGAGTCGTAGCCGATGTCCAGGATCTTGTTGCGGACGAGGTTGGGGATGTCGGCGTACGCCTTNATCGGGAGCGGCATCAGCTCCGGGGTCTCGTCGCAGGCGAAACCGAACATCAGGCCCTGGTCACCCGCGCCCTGCCGGTCCAGCTCGTCGTCATCGCCCTCGACGCGGTTCTCGTAGGCGGTGTCGACACCCTGGGCGATGTCGGGGGACTGCGCGCCGATGGACACCGAGACACCGCAGGAGGCGCCGTCGAAGCCCTTCTTGGACGAGTCGTAGNCGGTTCTCGTAGGCGGTGTCGACACCCTGGGCGATGTCGGGGGACTGCGCGCCGATGGACACCGAGACACCGCAGGAGGCGCCGTCGAAGCCCTTCTTGGACGAGTCGTAGCCGATGTCCAGGATCTTGTTGCGGACGAGGTTGGGGATGTCGGCGTACGCCTTGGTGGTCACCTCGCCGGCCACGTGCACCAGGCCGGTGGTGATCAACGTCTCCACGGCGACCCGGGACGTCGGGTCTTCCTTGAGGAGTGCGTCGAGGATGGTGTCGCTGATCTGGTCAGCGATCTTGTCGGGGTGGCCCTCGGTGACGGACTCCGAGGTGAACAGGCGGCGGGACACATCGCTCCCTGGGGTTGCAGCGGCTGCTGGCTG
>NZ_JBNHIN010000058.1:0-44714 GCF_050054615.1 Streptomyces sp. YGL11-2 | reverse complement strand
TGGCCGTCTACCGCGAACCGCGGTTCGCGGACGCCTACCGCCGCGCCCTGGAGGAAGCCTTCGCCGGTGGAGCCGCGGCCGGTTACGCCCGGGACACGGTGCTGGCCATGGGGCGCTGGCCGTTCCGCCTGTCCGAGATCACCGTCCCCGTCGACATCTGGTACGGCGAACGCGACACCGGCCACTCCCCCGACAACGGCGCGTTCCTGGCCACCCGCATTCCCGGCGCCGAGCGCCATCTGGTTCCGGATGCCGGCGGCGCTCTGCTGTGGACACACGCCGACGCCGTCCTCGCCTCGCTGCTCCGGAGAGCCGGGGTGGCCGGGGTGGCCGGGGTAGCCGGGGTGACGTCCGGCGGGACGCCGTGAAGGCACGTCCCGGCCGTAGGAGATCGTCCGGCGCGATCGCGCGGTCACGCCGTACCGGACCGCCCGGTGGACGCTAACGTCAAGGCCACCGGACAAGAGCGAGCACGCACCGAAGGAGAGGGCAGCCCCATGGACGCCGAGCAGGCCCGTGCCCGTATCGCCGCCATCCGCGCGGCCGGCGGAAAGGTGACCACCGAGGAACTGGACGAGCTGTGGGCCGCCCTGGAGCCGGTGCGGCCCGAGGACATCCTCGGTCCCTGGAAGGGCAGCGCGTTCGTCACCGGGCACCGTGTCGAGGGCCTGCTGAAGGCCGCCAACTGGCATGGCAAGGACTTCCGTTCCCTCTCCGACGTACGGCCGCTGATCTGCCGCGGCCCGGACGGGGAGCTGTTCTCCCACGTCGAGGCGGGCAAGGGCGAGGCCAGCTTGTGGATGGTCGAATTCCGCGGGGAGTCGACCGCCTCGATGGTGTACGACGGCCAGCCCGTCATCGACCACTTCAAGCGCGTCGACGACACCACCCTCCTGGGCGTCATGAACGGCAAGGACGTCCTCGACGACGGCCGGTACTTCTACTTCCTCCTCGACCGAGACTGACCCGGACGCCGCACCGCGACAACCGCGCCCGCCCTCATCCCACCCCGCCCCGGCGTCCAACACCCCAGGAAATCATGCGCATTCAAGCAGCCCTCGTCGAGTCTCCCGGCGGGCCGTTCACCGTCCACGACGACCTCGTCATCGCCGCGCCGCGGCCGGACGAGATCCTGGTCAGGATGACGGCCGCGGGCATCTGCCACACCGACCTCAGCGCCCGGCAGAACTGGCCGGCGGAGCGCAGCCCGATGGTCTTCGGGCACGAGGGCGCGGGCGTCGTCGAGGCCGTGGGCGAGGAGGTCGACAGCGTCCGGCCCGGCGACAGTGTCGCTCTGAGCTACCGCAGCTGCACCACCTGCGGCCAGTGCAGCGCCCGTCACCCCGCCTACTGCGAGACCGGCATCCTCGCCCTCAACGCCAGCGGCGCGCGCCCCGACGGCACCACTCCCCTCACCCGGACCAACGGCGACACCGTCTTCGGCAACTTCTTCGGCCAGTCCGCGTTCGCCAGCCACGCCATCGCGCACCGCAGCAATGTCGTCAAGGTGCCCGACGACCTCCCGGCCGCGATCGCCGCGCCGCTCGGCTGCGGCGTGCAGACCGGCGTCGGCACGGTCCTCAACGTGCTGCGCCCGCCCCGGGGTTCGTCCGTGGTGGTCTTCGGCACCGGCAGCGTCGGCCTCAGCTCCGTCATGGCCGCGGTCGCCGAGGGCTGTGACGTCATCGCCGTCGATCCGCTTCCCGCCCGCCGCGCCAAGGCCCTGGAATTCGGCGCCACCGCGGCCGTCGACCCCACCGCCACCGACGACGTCGCCGAGGCCGTCCGCGACCTCACCGGCGGCGGGCCCCACCACGCCATCGACACCACCGGACAGGCCCAGGTGATCTCCCAGGCCATCACCGCGCTGCGCCGGCAAGGCACCCTGGCGCTGGTCGGCATCGGCGGCCAGGCCACGTTCGACATCATGACCGTGATGACCAAGGGCCTCCGGATCCGCGGGGTGATCGAAGGCGACGCCCGGCCCGCCGAGTTCATCCCGCACCTCATCGCGCTCCACCGCGAGGGGAAACTCCCCCTCCACGACATCATCACCGAGTTCCCGTTCGCCGAGATCGAGCGCGCCGCACAGGCCGCCTCCGCCGGCCAGGTCATCAAGCCCGTGCTCCGCTTCGGCTGAGCGCGCGCCCGGCGGCGGGCGGTCACCGCTGGGTGATGTCCGCGCTGACGATCGCGCCGCCGGACACCGTGTACGTTCCCCGGAACACCTTCGTCGAGCCGTCCGTCTGGGTCGCGTTGATCACGGCCGTGATCTGCCCGGCACCCTCCGCGTGCTCCACGCCGACCTCGATGTGCGCCGTCGTGTCGTAGCCCGCCTGCCAGTCCTGGTACGAGGCGCCGCCGATGTTCTGGCCGCCCAGCTTCCAGGCCGCCGCGAAGTCGTGGTCGTTGATGTCCCGATAGAACTGCTCCACCACCGCGCCCGCGTCGTCGGAGGTCGGTGCGGCGCTCGGTGCCAGGGCGTTGGGTGGGGTGTACAGGACGGTGGGGGTGTCGCCGTAGCCGGGTGTCACGGGGGCGGTGCCGGGGACTGGCGGCGGGGTGGTCCACGGGGTGGCGTCGACCGTCCGGGGCGAGGCGTCCGAGGGCGAGTGGAGCAGCAGGTAGGTCGCCACCCCGCCCCCGACGAGCACGGCCGCCAGCAGCCACAGCATCCAGCGCGGGAGGATGGTGGGGCCGACGCGGACGTAGTCGTCGGCTGCGGCGCGGGGCTGGTAGGTGCCGTGCCATGTGCCGTCCTGGCGAGGCGTTCCGCACCGCGGGCAGAGGGACGCCGCGGTGCCGCCGAGGTCCGCACCGCAGCGTAAGCAGGATGGCATGGTCGTCTCCCCCGGCGTCCTGATGTCCAGCGTCCTGGCGTTCCGGTGTACTTCGCGGGCGTCCCGGCGTCCCCGGGCCCCGGCCCGTGGCTGTGGCTCGTGGCTTGTGGCCTTTGGCTTCTACAGGCCGCGGATCGCCTCTTCGATCGTCACCGCCAAGGAGGCGAGGGCCGTGAATCCCGGTACGGCCTCCACGAGGCCCTTGGCGAACAGCTTCAGCTTGCCCTTGCGCGGCGTCTCCGCGGTGACCTCCTCGCGCGCGTCCTCGGCGGCCTCGATCAGGTCGCCGCGCTCGGGGTGACCGGACCGGCCGAGTTCGTCGATCAGCCGGGACAGCAGGTCGCCGATCTCCTGGGCCGACGGCTGCCGCCCGCCGTCACCTTGGGACAGCCCGCTGTTCTGCACCTCGGCCCGCGCGCCCCGGCCGCTCGCCACGGCGTTGCCGACGACGTTCGAGCCGCCGGTCGCGATGATCCCGTCGTTCCTCCGCATCGCTCCTCCTCGTCCCCTTCCGTTGTCAGTCCAGTCGCACCAGAGGGATCTTGTTGAGAATGTTCATCGACACCCGGGACTTCTCACCGGTCGCGACCGAACTGGATTCCACCTTCGCGCCCTGGGTCGCGATGATGCCGTTGTTGATGATGATTTCCTGACGCTGCACCAGTTCACTCACGTCGATGCCCCGCGCCTCGGCGAATTCCACGAGGGCGTCCAGCACCCGCTTTTCGACGGTCTTGAGGACCATGCCGCAGTCGGCCTTCTGGAAATAGCGGTGGTGCCTGCCGTCCGCCGCCTTCTGCCGCACGCTCTGCCGCGCCCCGTAGTCGAAGTTCCTCAGCTGGGTGATGAGTTTGTACTGCCGACGCAGCCGCCAGAACATCCAGTAGTCCGGGGAGAATCCGGCGACCGCGCGCACGGGCGAGGCGAACAGCACGAACACGGTGCTCACCAGCGTCTGCGCGAGCAGTTCGAGGACATCACGCACCGGCGGGCGCGGCATGAGGGTGTCGATGACCCGGTAGCGGTCGAGCAACGGGCACAACACCGTTTGCACGGCCTCGACATAGAGATTGGAGTCCGAACGGAAGAACCGCAGGAAGAGCGACGTGACCAACTCGCCGCCCCAGCCGCTGGAATGCACCACCAGATAGGGGCGGGCCCCCTCCTCGGGCGCCCGCTTCAGCTCGTCCATCCGGTCCTGTGGGATCGAGGCGACGGGCCGGCCGAGCGGGTCCGGCAGGAAGCGCCGGTCGCCCAGGAGGGTCGCGCCGTCCGCGAAGAGGCGCTCTTCGATCTCCAGGCAGGGCAGGGACAACGCGCCTACGCGCTGGGCGATATGGGCGTAGAGATCCTTCACGTCGAAGTCCCGCGCCGTCACCCCCGCCCCGCTCGACGTGGTGACGTCGAACGTCAGGGACCACGATTCGAGTTCGTTCCCGTAGCCGATGAACGGTGAATAGCCGCTGTACGCCGTGACGTTCCCATGGGCGTAATCGCCGATCTGCCGCAGTCCGGCGGCGATCTCGGGATTGAGCGGTGGGGGCGCGGCCGCGGGGTCGAAGCGCCCCGGGCGGAGGCCCTGGAGGTGGCGCCCGTATTTCGTCGAGAGTTCGAAGGAGAACACCGTGACCCAGGCGAAGAGCAGCATCAGCAGGGTGGCGTCCGGTCTGCCGGCCCAGAAGGTGAACACGACGGCCAGCACGAACAGGGCGGCGAGCAGCAGATCCCGGCTGTGTCGGCGGGCGTTGGCCCGGTAGGCGTGCCGGAGCACGACGGGTACGTCGCACGCCGGGGCCATCGCCACCCCCAGATGGGGTTCGGCCGCGATCTCCCTGATGAGCGACCTGGCGTACTCGCGATGGAGATAGGTCGCGGCGCACAGATACCGGGTCAGGTCCCGACCGCCGCCCCAGCGCGGCGCGTTGGCGGAGCGGCTGGCCGCGGCGCGCGTGAACGTGGACCCGTTGGACGGCACGGCGGCGGAGCCACCGCCCGTGGCGGGCGCGAAGGTCGATCCGGCGGCCGACGCTGCGGCGGAGCGGCTGCCGGCGGCGGGCGCGAAGGTGGAGCCCTTGGACAGGTTCGCCGGGGGCGGTGTCGCGCCGGCCGACGGCGACGGCGCCGCGGGGGTCCCGCCGGTCGCCAGGGCCCCGCCGCACTTGCCGCAGAACGTGGCACCCGGAGCCGATCCCCAGCCGCAGCGAGGGCACGAAGCAGAAGAGGCAGAAGGCGTCATCACTCCCCCGTGAAGGAGACAAACCCACGTTTCCCCAGTGCACCACAGGCACTCTCCAGGGCACCACCAGTGTGCGCTTTGAGGCTGGACCGTTACAGATCGCCGACACAGCACGGGAGTTGCACCAGGGATCCCAGTGACGACAGCGCCCACCCCCTCCCCGCTTTGTAACTACCAGTATGTACAATCTCCTCATGGACACCAGGGAACGACTCATCCAGAGCACCCGCGAGCTGCTGTGGGAGCGCGGCTACGTCGGCACCAGCCCGAAGGCGATCCTGGAGCGATCCGGAGCGGGTCAGGGAAGCATGTACCACCACTTCCACGGCAAACCCGATCTGGCGCTGGCCGCGATCAGCCGGAGCGCGGCGGACCTGCGGGAACGGGCGGAGGCCGAGTTCACCGCCTCCGGCACGGTGGTCGAGCGGGTCACCGCCTACCTGAGGCGGGAGCGGGACGCCCTGAAGGGCTGCCCGGTCGGCCGCCTCACCCAGGACCCGGACGTGATGGCGGATCCGGAGCTGCGGAAACCGGTCGAGGAGACCTTCGACTGGCTCACCGACCGCCTGGCCGCGCTGCTCGCCCAGGGCCGCGCGAACGGCGAACTGGCCGCCGGGCTCGACCCCGCGGCCACGGCNTCGAGGAGACCTTCGACTGGCTCACCGACCGCCTGGCCGCGCTGCTCGCCCAGGGCCGCGCGAACGGCGAACTGGCCGCCGGGCTCGACCCCGCGGCCACGGCCACCGCGCTGGTCGCCGTACTCCAGGGCGGCTATGTGCTGGCCCGCGCCGCCGGTTCCGCCGAGGTCCACGCCCGCGCCGTCGACGGCGCCCTCGGTCTGCTCACCGCCCACTTCCGCCGCCGCTGATCCGCGGACGCCCGCACCACCCGAGAGGAAGCCACCGCCATGCCACTCGTCCGCATCGACGCGCTGCGCGCCGACAGCGACCGGCTCGCCGCGCTCGGCCGCGCCGTGCACGACGCCCTCATCGAGACGATCGGCATCCCGCCGGACGACCACTTCCAGATCCTGGTCAGCCACGACGGCACCAACAGCACACTGCACTACGGCGGTTACTTCGGCATCGACCGCGACGACGACATCGTGTACGTCGCGATCACCCTGCGCTCCGGACGCACGCCGGCCCAGAAGCAGGCCCTGTACCGCCGGATCGCCGACCTGGCCCACGCCTACGCGGGAACCGCACCGCGCAACGTCTTCGTCACCCTGACCGAGAACGCGTCGATCGACTGGTCGCTCGGCAACGGGGAAGCCCAGTACGCCACTTCCACCCCTGCAGCCGACGGCACGCCGTCCCCGGCCGCCGGGACCACGGCCGGGGCGTAACCACGGACGCGCCGGTGGCACCGTCCTGCACTCGGCAGGGCACGAGCTACGCCTGGAGACCCGGCCATGGCAGCGATCTCGCCCTAGGCGAAACCCATGAGGGCAGGGGACTCCCCCTCAGCCTGACTCCGTCGGGCATCCTGGGGTGGTCGAGGTCAGCCGCCCGCACCAAGGAGACTGGCGGCGACTCCTACGAGAGCCTTTGTGCTTGCGCGTTCGTCATGCCCGCCGTCCTGGAGCGTCTGCCGTGGCGAGGGTCCAGAGGGTGTCGACGCGGCAGTGTGACGACCGGTCAGGGCGATGCCGAGGTGTGCTGCCGAACATCCCGCCAGCCGGGTCGGGCGCTGCCCGATCGCAGGTCAGTGGCGGTCCGGCCAGGAAAGGTCGGGGTCCATCACATGGAGGATCTGCAGCGAGATCAGGCGTAGTTGTTCGATCTGCTCGGGTTCCAGGGGGTCCAGAACGAGTGACCGTACGTGCCGGACGTGGCCGGGTGCACTGTCGGCCAGCTTCCGGTAGCCCTCCTCGGTGAGGAGGGCGTTGGTGTAGCGGCCGTCGTCGGGGCAGGGCTCCCGGCGTACGTAGTCGTGTCCCTCCAGTCGCTTGACGACGTGCGACAGGCGGGAGAGCGAGCCGTTGGCGAGGACGGCGAGCTCACTCATCCGCAGCGTGCGCTCCGGCGCGTCGGAGAGGGCGGCCAGCACGAGGTACTCGAACTGGTTCAGGCCGGCATCGCTCCGAAGCTGGGCATCCAGGGCGGCGGGCAGCTTGATGAGCATCGCGCTGAACGCCTTCCAGGCGTCCAGCTCGGATGCGCTCAGCCAGCGCGGCTCGTCCTTGCTCATGCCCACGACCCTACCCCATCACTTGACGCTTCAAGTGATGGGTTCTATTTTAGTTGAAGCTTCAATCTAGCCGCGGCCCTGCGTGACCTTCATGATCGGAATCACATGAACACCTTCCTCTGGATCCTCACCGGACTCCTCGCCGTCCTGTTCCTCGCCGCCGGTGCAGCCAAGCTGCTCCAGCCCAAAGAGAAGGTCGTCGCAACCTCCGGCGCCTGGGCGGCGGACTACTCACCCGGCACGATCAAGGCGATCGGCCTGCTGGAGATCCTCGGCGCCCTGGGCGTCGTCCTGCCTGCCGCCGTCGATACCGCCGTCGCCCTGGTGCCCGCCGCAGCCACCGGACTCGGACTCCTCATGATCGGCGCCGGCGCCGTGCACGCCAGGCGCGGCGAAGGCCGAAACGTCGCGGTGAACGCCCTCCTGCTGGCCATGGCGGCCGTCGTGGCCTGGGGACGATTCGGACCGTACGCCTTCTGACGGCGAGCGCTGCAGAACCGCCGGGGTCTGCCCGGTCCCCACTTCCAGAGGCGAGCTCCCGCGTCGAGCCCAGGCCCATCGTCATCAGGTGCCCAAGCGTCGGTGGCACGCACTCAACCTTGACCGGCACGGACATCCTTGAGCGGTCGACCGCCGCCCCGAGGAAACCCATCGAGCACATCACGACTTGCCACTGGACTCTCCGGGTGGGGCGGGTTCGAGTCCAGTCTCCCAACAGAAGGAGAACGCACTGGATGGAGGCCAGTGAACTGAGGCCGGTTGAGGAGGAGTTGTCCCGTTCAGGCATCGCGGCCCCTTATCGCGGCCCCTTCTGGGCCGCCTGGGGCGTCGCGGCTGGAATACGCCTTGTCGCCGCGGACGCGGTTCGGGCGGCGGGCACGGCCGGACCGGCCCCTCCGCCCGATCCGACCGGGCCGGCCAGGACTGCTCTCTCGGGAGCCGGCGCCGCCCGACGTTCCCACGCCGCCGGCACCGCCGCCCTTGCCGCCCTCCCCGACGAAGACCCGCAACTGATGTCCCGGCCCCACCGTGATGCGGCCCGTGGCGTACGTACCGCCGTCCGAATCGTCCGATCGCAGCCCCGAAAGCGCCGCCAAGGACCCATCGTTCAAAACTCGCCCGGGCCGTCCAAGGAAAGGGCCACCTCACAGCTATGTCGGCGAGCCTGCGCCCGCCCGGCAAACCACCCCTACGCTTGCAGCACGGTAGTTGTCACCTTCGGCGCCCACTGGTGACCACCAGCCTCTCCACGACGGCCGGCTTCCTGATCGTCGGCTCAGCGAGGCTCGCCGAACCAGCGGGCGAGCGCCGGTTCCAGGTCATCCGCGCCTGCCCAGCACACGTAGCCGTCCGGCCGTATGAGCATCGGCTCGGTATCGGCGCCCTGACCCACCCGGTCCACCCGGTCCGACCAGGGGCCGGCGACCCTGGCGAACCTGTCGGCCGGGTCCAGCAGGATGCCGCGCCCGGACCGCAGCAGTTCGTGCACCCGAGCCGGGCCGAGGCCCAGGTCCGGTGCGGGCCGGCCGACGAGCGGATGGGTTTCGGTGCCCGGCATCGGGTACCGGATGGCCATCCCGGACATCAGGTCGGCCAGATAGTGCTGGACGTCCGGCAGTTGGGCCATGGCCGTGAAGATCTCTCGGGCGGCCAGCACCTCCGGATCACGGGTGCCGGCCCAGTCCATCAGCAGGCTCTGTGCCCGGACGTTGCGCAATACGGCGGCCCCGGCCGGATGCCGTTCCGCGTGATACGTGTCGAGCAGGTCCTTCGGTGCCCAGCCGTGCACGGCGGCGCCGAGCTTCCAACCGAGGTTGAGCGCGTCCTGCATCCCGGTGTTCATGCCCTGCGCGCCGAGTGGAAGGTGGACATGGGCGGCATCGCCCGCCAGGAACACCCGCCCGTGCCGGTACTGCTCGACCTGCCGTGACGCGTTGGTGATACGTCGGGCGTAGCGCAGTTCCCGCAGGTGCACCCGCGTTCCGAACACGGTGCTCAGACCGTTGCGGATTTCGTCCTCGGTGACCGGGACCTCCCTCGGCAGTGACTGGCCCGGCCCGCCGAGGACCAGTCGACGCAGCTGCCTGCCCTGTGGATCGGTGCCGAGCGGGAACAGTGCCGCCCAGTGCCCGTCCTCGTTCCAGGTGTGCGACGTGGACGGATCGACGCCGCCCAGCCGCACGTCGGCGGCGGTGATCGTCAACGTACCGGGCTGACCGGGGAACCCGGCACGCAGTAGCGACCGTACGGTGCTGTGGGCTCCGTCGGCGGCGACGAGGTAACGGGAGCGGAGGGTGGCGCCGTTGGCGAAGGTCGCGGTGACACCGTTGTCGTCCTGGGCGAGGCCGACCAGTTCGTGGTCCCTCCGGGCATGGAGGCCGTGCGCGGCGAGGTGCTGCTCGAAGAACCCCTCGATCACCACCTGCGGCACGGACCGCCAGGGCAGACGGTGCCCGTTGGAGTGGAGCGGGAGTGGGATACCGGCGAAGTGGCCGGTGGTGACGGGGTGATCTCCGGTGGCCAACAAGGGCTCCAGCAGCCCTCGTTGGTCGAGCGCCTCCAGTGTGCGGGACTGCACGCCGCCTGCCTTGGACAGGTCGCTGCGCTGCGACAGCCTGTCGACCAGCACGGTCGACACCCCCGCCATCAGCAGTTCGTTGGCCAGCGTCATTCCGGTCGGGCCGGCGCCGACGATGAGCACATCGGTGTCCATGGACTCTCCTTCTGGTTGTGTCGATCAGGACAGAAGCAACGCTCCGCCGGCCGAGCCGCCCGAGCCAGAAACCGGCTCGATTGCGTTGGTATCTGACGCCGCCTAACCTCGGTTCGGTGGAATCCGACTACGACGAGCTGGATCGTCGGCTCGTGCACGCCCTGCAGATCGACGGCCGTGCCCCGTTCAGCACCATTGCCGAGGTTCTCGGCGTGTCGGATCGCACCGTCGCCCGCCGGTACGCCCGGTTGCGGTCGGCCGGGGCGGTACGGGTGCTGGGCGGGGTCGACCCCACCGCACTGGGCGCCATCCTGTGGTTCCTGCGGGTGCGATGCGCGCCCGCAGCGTCGCTCCCGGTCGCCGAGGCGCTCGCCAGACGCCCCGACACGTCATGGGTGAGCCTCAGCTCCGGCGGCACCGAGATCACCTGCGTGGTCCGTACCGAGAGCGAGGCGGACAGCGAGGCACTGTTGCTGGCCAAACTCCCCCGCACCCCGCGCGTCGAGGGCGTGACCGCGCACTCCGTGCTGCACGCCTTCTACGGCGGCCCGGACAACCTGGTCGGAAAACTCGGGTCGTTGGACGCGGAGGCGATCGAGCGACTGCGCCCGCCTCCGGTGCCGCATCGACGGGGACCGGTGCGGCTCGACGACGGCGACCGCAGGCTCCTCGCCCTGCTCGCCACCGACGGCCGGGCCGGGTTCGAGCAGTTGGCCGCGGCGACCGGCTGGTCGCCGACGACGGTCCGGCGCCGGATGACGGAGCTGCGCGAACACGGCCTGCTCTATCTCGACATCGACGTCGACTGGCGCATGTTCGGCGTGAACGCCCGAACCCTGCTCTGGCTCTCGGTCGCCCCCGCACACCTGGAGGAGGCCGGTCAGGCGCTGGCCGGGCATCCGGAGATCGCGTTCGCCGCCGCCACGACCGGCCCGACCAACCTGTACGCGAGCGTGGTGTGCACGAACCAACGGGAGCTGTACCGGTACCTGACCACCCGGGTCGCCGCACTCCCCGCCATCACACACGTCGAAACGGCACCAGTGATCAGGACCGTCAAGCAGGCAGGGAACCGGACATAGCAACCGACCGGCCCCCTGCTGTTTCGCATCGCGCAAAGCGCACTGCTGTCACCAGGTCGGCGCGCTACCTGTCACCGGCAGCGAGCGAAGCACGGTGGGTGTCACCGGCTCCGGCGCTGTGCCGGCCGCCTGGCTGCACAGCGGCCCCGACCGGTCAGCCCGGCTGCTCCCTCCGACGGCCCTGGTGACAACACGCTGCCTTGGTGACACCCATCGAGCTTCGGCTCACCAACACGGTGTGACTGATCGTACGAAGGACCGGAACCAACCCGCCAACAAGGTAACGAGCGTTTCGGTTGGCGAGTTGGGTGTCTCCCTACCGCTCACGACACCGTCGTGAGCGCGCCGGACCCGTGGTCGTTGCCGCCCCGACCGGCCGGTACCGCCGATGGCCGTACCGCCGCGATCGGGGCGGTGGTGCATCTGCCGGCCACCGCCATCGAGGAGGGCCGGGGCCTGTCCTCGATGAGCGGCGTCCTGGCCGACAGCGCCTAGCGTCTGCTGTCGGCCTGGCGGCCCGGCCTCACTTCAGGTGCCGGCCGAAGAACCGGTCCCCGTCCTTCATCTCGAACCACGGGGTGCCGACGTGCCCGCCCATGTTGGCGTGCAGCGTCTTCTCCTTGGTGCCGAAGGCGTCGAACAGGTCCAGGGCCCGCTGCCGGGGGTTCCCTTCGTCGTCCCACTGCAGCAGGAACAGCAGCGGAATGGTGACCTGCCGGGCCTCCTCGCGCTGGGCGCGGGGCACGTAACCCCCGGCGAAGAAACCGGCTGCCGCGATGCGCGGCTCGACCACCGCCAGGCGGATGCCGACGGCGGTCCACCCCGAGTACCCGACCGGGCCGCCGATCTCGGGCAGCTCAAGGAGGGCATCCAGGGTGGTCCGCCAATCCGGGACCGCCTTTTCGACCAGCGGGCCGATGAAGGACTCGAAGATCTCGTCGACCGGCTCGCCTGCCTGCATCGCCCGGCGGAGGTCGGCGCGAGCCTGCTCGTCGGCGGTGGAACGGGGCCGGTCCCCGCACCCGGCGGCGTCGATGGTGGCCACCGCGTAGCCGGACGCCGCGGTGTGCCGGGCGCGGGCCACCAGCCGGGGTTCCCCCTTGGGCAGGCCGTTGTTGTGGGCCTTCAGGATCAGCGGGGCCGGTACGGCGGATTCCGGCGTCCACAGGGTGCCGGGGATCTCGCCGAGGGTGAATTCGCGCTCAAGGACGCCGTCGTCGAGGCGCCGTTCAGAAGTGAAGTGCATGGTCGTGCCTTTCGGGAGTGCTCAGAAACGGCGCTCCCGGACGACCTATCGTCCGACCGTGACCCCGGAGGGGAGCACCCATGTCGATACTGCGTTCACGGGTACCACCTCCTCGTTCTCTCGCACGGCCTCCAGAAAAGTAGCAGTGGTCGCCGTGGCCCGCCAACAGGTTTTTACGGAGGCTCCGTGGCCGGACGCCACGGCGCCACTCGCCTGGAGGCGGGCATGGGACCTGTGCGCTGTCCGTTCTGGCCCGGAGAGGCGAGGAACTGCGCGGATTGGCCGTTTGTGAGGGCTCTGGTCAGCTGTCGGTGGCAGGGTGCGCGGAGTGGACTACGAGGGACCGCAGTTCTTCGACGGCGCGGGTGCGTGCTCCGGCCGGTTCGGGTGCGGTCATCTCGGCTACGGCGAGGCGGACCGGTCGCGGGCTGCGGCTGAAGTGCCGGTCGATCGCGGCCATCATGTGGGGGTGGCTGCCCCATTCGCCGCCGATGACGATCAGCTCGGGGTCGGCGAGGGAGACGGCGGCTGCCAGCACGCCGCCGATCGCTCGGGCCAGGGCGGTCCGTGTCCGGTGCGCCGGTACGTCGTCGCCCGCGATCGCCGACCGCTGGGCCGCGACATCGATGGCGATCGATGCGGGCCGGCGCAGGCCGAGAGTGGCGAACACCTCCGCCAGCGGCATCGCGGCGCTACGCCGCCGACATCCGCGAGGCATTCGTCACCGGCTCCAGCCCCAGCGACTTCCCCGCCGAACACCACGAGCGCAACTGGACCGGCCGCTGCACCCTCGACGACCTCAACGAGACCGGCCGGCGCGGCATCGGACTCGGTTGAGGCGAACCCCTTCGCGGGCACGCGCCGCCGGGCAGACCCTGTCGTCTGCGTACCCCCAGAGGGCTGGCCGACCCCTTTCGCCAGGCCCGGCCGGCGGTGGTCGGTATGCCGAGGTCGTTGGTCGGATCAGTCCACGGTCCGGGGCAACTCGCCCAGATTCCCAGGCGCATTCACGCCCCCGGCACCTCGATCCTCCGCCTGCTGGCAGCCGTCTCTCAGGCGCGCATGGCGCCGTCGACCCGGAGGACCGTGCCGGTGACGTAGGAGGAGCGGTCGCCGGGGAGCCAGGCGGCGGACTGGGCGAACTCGTCCGGATCGGCGGCGCGGTCCAGCGGGGTCCGGGACCCGCCCTGACGGCCGCCCACCCCACCGAACCCCTCAACACGATCCGTCGACGCCCGCGGACGGCGGGTGCTGTCCCCCCGGCTCTGAGCCGTGATCAGAGTGGGACCGTCGGGCTTCATCCACGACGCGGCGCCACGAACGAATCACATCGGGAATCTGGTCGAGCAGGCCCTTCAAGGCGAACAGAAAAGCGGACACAACGCCAGCGGCGCCCAGAATGACCAGGACGATCTGCAGCTCCACGCTCGGGTCCCTCCCGCGGATGGAGGGTGGCCGAGCTGAGTGCAAACCGCATGCGGGATGGCAGGTGTCTCAGGCCGACCACCCTCGTGACGGATGATCAACTGAGGCCCTGCCGACGTACAGGCCGCGTGTGAAGTTGTCGCGATTGACGCAGTGCCAAATTCCATGGCAACCACGCCCGAAAGGGACGTCGGACCCATTCCCGTCGCAGCCAGCCAAGCTGGCCGTGCCATACGAACTCTAGACGCAAGTCCCCCCGGCTGTCTGCTCCTTCGGCCGACACCTCGTGGGTGCTGTCCTCCCCTCGCGGCCGCGCCGCCGATCTGAGACGGACTCCGCCTGGAGCTGGGCGCGCCTACCGACGTCGACCGTCGCCACTGAGCCGGCGATCGATCCGCCCGTTCCCGCTACGCCTCCATCCGGTCCCTGGAGCGATACGCCCGCCACGGCATCGAGCCGTCGCCCAGGACGTCGCCCAGCGCGCCCCGGCAGCCCGCCGCAAGCAGCTTTGACGGATCGCCAGCCCAGCCCACCGGCCCCACCCTGTCGGCGTCGGGTGACGCTGAACCCACGGTCATGGAGGCTGGAGGGCAGCGCTCCACACGGCGGGCCGAACCACTTCGCAATGTCCGGCGCGCGCTCGGAGACGGCCTTGATACGTGCGTCTGTGTGATCGCAGACGAACAGAATTTCATCGCCATTACATCGACGTGCATCACGGTGGGTAAGGCAGAGCAGGAACCGCGATCATCGCCGTGCCGTACGGGGGTTGGCACGGCCGCCACCTGCAACCCGGCGCCGGGTGTGCGCGGCGCCGGGTGAGGTGCCAGCCGTCCTCGCACCGACCCGCGCACGCGGTGGGGGCCGGCAGCCACACGGCGACATCATCGAGCCAGTGGCCCTCGCGGTCCTCGACCCCCTTGCGGTGGAGGGAGCACGTGGCCCAACTCCCCCACCAGCGCCGCTCCACCCGCTGCGGCATGGACGAGCTCAGCAGGATCCCCGTGCCTCAACTACTCGCGCCCCGGGACCGATGGCGGGCGAGGAACAGCCGGGCAGCGGCCTGACCGTTGGCGAACAGACGCTGGCGGGTGTCCGGGCTCAGCCCGAAGTCGGTGGCGGAGATGCCCGTTGTGTCGACGTAGATCGTGCGCCGGCCCACGCCCTCGTCCTGGAGGCGGTAACGATTCCAGTCGCCCCTGACCGTCTCCAGGCAACCGATAGCCATGCCCAGAACCGTCTTCACCGGACGGTCCGGCTTCGACTCGGGCCGGCCGGACAGCTTCACGCCCCAGGTGGGCCACCGGGGTTCGCGGCCGTCTGTCCGGTCGAACACTGTGATCGGGAAGTCGGACAGCAGTCCGCCGTCCACCCAGGTAGCGGTGCCGCGGTCGGTGCTGATCTGGACCGGCCGGAAGTAGAACGGGATGGACATTGACGCCCGTACCGCTTGCACCACCTCCTGCCGGTCGGGTTCCAGGCCGTACTCCGGGTAGTCCCAGGGCAGCCGTACCAGGACGCGGCGGGACACGTCGCTCGCGTGCACCACCAGGGAGTAGCGCTGATAGTCAGCCAGTGAACTGCAGGGGTCGTCCTCGCAGGAGATGGCGAGGTCGGCAAAGGTGGTCACGTTCACCTTGTCCAGCTCGTCGCCGAGCCATTTCACCAGGTAGTCGCTGGAGTGCGCGCCCCCGTGCAGCAGCGCCTCGACACCTTGGCCGAGCGGCCCGGTGAGGCGCTCCAGCGGCGGACCCCCGGCGAACCGGGCGTAGTCGACGGTGTCCATCACCTCCTGAAGCTCGTGCAGGTCCCTCTCGCTCCGCTGGTAGGCCGCGACGAGCGCGGCGACGATGGCACCGGCGCTGGTTCCGGCCACTCGGGGGAAGCTGTAGCCTGCGTCCGCCAGCTCCAGGACGGCACCGAGCAGTCCGATGCCCTTCACGCCGCCGCCCTCAAGGACCAGGTCGACCTTGTTGTCCTGCTGCTGAGACATGACCAGTTCGTCGGCACGGCCTGGCGGCCACTTGAGCCACGGCACGGCGCCGGTGACGTTCGTTCGGGCGCGGAGGCTGAGGGGAGATGTCGACGAGCGCGGCGCCCCGGCCGGTCACCATCGACGGGCGGCCGGCCTCGACGAGGAAGGCGCGGGTGAACAGTCCCTGGGCACGGGCGGGTTTCTCGGCGGCGTCTACGAGCACGCCCCGTTCCCCGCCGTGCTTCCGGCCGGAAGCACGGCAGGCGGTCTACGCGTGGGACGTGCCCGCGGACACGGGAATCGGGTGGTGCGTGGCCAGGGCCAGATCGAGGTCGGCTATCAGGTCCTCGGAATCCTCGAGCCCGACGGAGAGCCTGACCAGGCTGGCGGCGGGTCGGGCCTCGGGGGCGACGGGCCGGTGCGTCAGCGCCGCGGGGTGCTGGATCAGCGAGTCGACACCGCCCAGGGACACCGCGTGGGTGAACAGGCCGGTCGCCGAGACGACGCGCTCGGCTTGTTCGTACCCGCCGCGGAGATCGATGGAGATCATCGCCCCGGTGCCCTTCATCTGCCGGCTGAGCAGTCCCTGTGGGTCCCCCTCGATCCCGGGATAGTAGACGCGGGCGACGCTCGGGTGGGTCTTCAGCCACGAGGCGATGCGCTGAGCGTTCGCCTGCTGGGCACGTACCCGAACCGGAAGCGTGGCGAGCCCTCGGTGCAGGAGGTAGGCGCCGAGGGGGTGGAGCAGGCCGCCGGTGACGGCGCGGACCCGGCGCAGCGCGGATGCCTGCTCCTGGCCGCAGGCGATGACGCCGGCGACGACGTCGCCGTGCCCGCCGAGGTACTTGGTCGCGCTGTGCAGGACCATCGCGGCACCGAGGTCGATGGGGTTCTGCAGGATCGGCGTCGCGAAGGTGTTGTCGACGAGGACGGGGACACCGCGGGCGTCCTCGACGACGGCGCGGATGTCGACCAGTTCGAGGGTCGGGTTGGCAGGCGTCTCAAGCACGATCATCGCCGTGTCGGGGCGGATGGTGGCGGCAACGTCCGGCGCCGAACAGTAGGTCACCTCGGCCCCGAGGATGCCCGAGGCCAGCAGGTGGTCGGTCCCTCCGTAGAGGGGGCGGACGGCCAGGACGTGCCGGCGGCCGGTCTCCTTCATGGTCGCCAGGATTGCCGCGGTCATCGCAGCCATGCCCGAGGAGAACGCCACGGCGGTCTCGGCGTGCTCCAGCTGGGCGAGAGCCGACTCGAATCGCGCCACGGTCGGATTCCAGAGCCGTGCGTAGACGGCCCCGCCCTCGGCGTTCGGCGTCCCTCCGCCGGCCATGGCCTCGTAGGACAGGCCGCCGGCCTCGATGCTCGGGAGCGGACTGGTCGACGACAGGTCGATGGGCGGTGCGTGGACGCCGAGATCTGCCAGGTCCTCACGGCCGGCGTGGACGGCAAGGGAGTCGAGTTGCAGATACGACGAAGTCATGGCCCAGAGAGTGAAGCGATCCACAATAATCTGCAATAGTCATTGTGGAAACCATAGGCATGAGCCAATATCGCCGCAGGTTTACCAAGAGGAGGGCTCATGGCGAGTCAGCAGCCGAAGAAATCGCAACCCACTCCGGCGACTCTCGACGGAACCGATCTGGCTATCCTCGCCGCGCTCGTGGAGGACGGCCGGATGACCAACGCCGCGCTCGCGGCCCGGGTGGGCGTCGCCGAGTCGACTTGCGCGTACCGAGTACGCGCCCTGCGGGAGTCCGGTGTCATCACGAGCATCAACGCCCGGCTCGATCTCGGCGCACTCGGCCACCCCATTCACGCCCTCATCAGGGTTCGTCTGGGAAGCCACAGCCGCGAGCACGTCGGCACCCTGTACGACAGGCTGGTCAATGTGCCGGGCGCCTTGACGGTTCTTCACGTCGGTGGCACCGACGACTTTCTCCTGCATGTGGCCGTGGCAAGCCCGGAAGAACTACGAGACCTCATCCTGGAGCACGTGACCGTCCACCCGATGGTGCGGCAGACGGAGACCCAGTTGGTGTTCGAGGTTCGCGACGGCCGCGGCGTGCTGGACCGCTGAACCCTCGCAGGCGACAGGGTTGCGTCAGCTCACTGCCCGGACCCGCCTTGTCGAGGCACCATTGCGACGGAAGCAACGCGTCGAGGTCCTGACCTGCTCTGAAGACGAGGCCGTCGCCCGCAGCGAGGTCGGCCGGCACACTGCTGATGCTGCACGGCGGAGCAGTGGGCACGTCCCCGCAAGCCCCCGCTTTCGGAGACCGCTCGGCCCCGAGCAGCAGGCGCACGCGCGCCCGCCGGCTCCGGCCACACCGACCCGACTCGTACCGCTCCCGCTGATGCCCGCCCCCGCATTCTGTGTCGAACACCACCGGGAGCATGTGAACAGGAACGTGCCGCTATCAGGGCAGTGGCTCTCAGCCGCCGCGCCGCACTCGAGCCGCCTTGCGGGCCTCGGCGAGTTTGCGGGCCTCGCTGGCCTTGCGGGACTTGCCGCCGGTGCCGCGGGAGGCGTCCTTGCTGGTGCCCAGGCCACGGAAGGGGGCGTTGGAGTTCTTGGGCCGGGGTGCGGCGGGCCCCCCGTCGAGCGGGATGCCGGAGGGGGCCTTGGCTCCGGTGATCCGGCTCAGCTCCGCCTCGCCCGAGCGCACCTTGGTGATCGTCGGCTCGATGCCGGCTCCGGCCATCAGCCGGCTCATTTCCCGCCGCTGGCCCGGCAGCACCAGCGTGACGACGCTGCCGGACTCACCGGCCCGGGCAGTGCGGCCCGCACGGTGCACATAGTCCTTGGGGTCGGTGGGCGGGTCGACGTTCACCACGAGATCGAGGTCGTCGACGTGCAGACCACGGGCCGCGACATTGGTCGCCACCAGGACGGTGACCTGGCCGTTCCTGAACTGAGCAAGGGTCCGGGTGCGCTGCGGCTGGGACTTTCCACTGTGCAGGGCAGCGGCGTGCACTCCGCTGGCCCGCAGATGCCGGGTAAGCTGGTCGACCGCGTGCTTGGTGTCCAGGAACAGCAGTACGCGGCCGTCGCGGGCGGCGATCTCCGTGGTGACGGCGTACCGGTCGGGGCCGTGGACGACCAGCACATGGTGGTCCATCGTCGTGACCGCACCCGCGGACGGGTCGACCGAGTGGACGACCGGGTCGTGGAGGTAGCGGCGGACCAGGTGGTCGACGTCGCGGTCCAGGGTGGCCGAGAACAGCATCCGCTGGCCGTCGTGGTGCACCTGGTCGAGCACCTCGGTGACTTGCGGCAGGAAGCCCATGTCGCACATCTGATCGGCCTCGTCGAGGACGGTGATCCGTACCCGTCCCAGGCGGCAGGCCCCGCGCTCGATGAGGTCGTGCAGGCGGCCAGGCGTGGCGACGACGACCTCGGCCCCGTCGCGCAGCACAGCGACCTGCCGACCGATCGACATGCCGCCGACGACCGTGGCCATCCTCAGCCGGAGCGCGTCGGCATACGGCGCGAGCGCCTCGGTTACCTGTTGGGCCAGCTCCCGGGTGGGCACCAGGATCAGGGCGAGGGGCTGCTTCGGCTCCGCGCGCCGCCCGGCCGTCCGTGCGAGCAGCGGCAGGCCGAAGGCGAGCGTCTTGCCCGATCCCGTGCGCCCGCGCCCCAGGACGTCGCGTCCCGCAAGGGCGTTGGGCAGTGTGGCTGCCTGGATCGGGAAGGGCTCGCGCACGCCGAGCTCCGTGAGCGTTCGCAGAACCTCGGCCGGCAGTTTCATGTCGGTGAAGGCGACCGGGGACACCGCTGGGGCGAGGCTCCCTGGCCGGGCGAGGTCGCCGTGCGAGGTGGCGGGGCGGTCCGGGTGGTTCATGAAGAGCCTTCCGCATAGGGAACGTACCGAGGAAGGCCCGGCAGGAATCAGCAGCCGACGAACAAGGGGAATCGCACGGACGGAATCGCCAGCCGTCACAGCCGTCCAAACATTTGAGGCTAACACAAAGTGACAATTCGACCCGGCGCTGTGGTGCGCTGGTCACCACTCGACGCCAGTACGTGCACACAGCCCGCTGAACGCACCGGCCCACTCGGCATGACGGGCCCCGCCGGGGTGCGCCAAGGGCCGGGAGCGCCAACAGTGGAAATCATGAACGACAACATCCTTTTCCTGAACGTCGACGACCCGCAGACCGGCCACCAGGCGCTCGACGCGCTGCGGCAGGCGCACGCCAACGACGAGGTGAAATTGCGCGAGGCAGCGGTCGTCGCGCGCGACGCCGACGGCGTCCTCGACTTCCCCGACGCCGTCGACACCACCGGCACCGCCCGGGCCTTCGCCGTCGGCGGCCTGATCGGCGGGCTCCTGGGCATCCTTGGCGGCCCGCTCGGCGTCATGATCGGCTTCGGCGCGGGCGGGCTGATCGGCGGCGCCCATGACGCACGCGAGGCGACCGCAGTCAACGCGGCGCTGGAGATGCTGGCGGCGGAAGTGCCGCCGGGAAGCACCGTGCTGGTAGCCGAACTGGTGGAGGCCGATCCATCACTCATCGACGGACTGCTCGCCCCTTACGGGACGGCCGCGCGCTATCCCGCGAGGGAGATCCGCAAGGAAGTGGAGGAGGCCATCGCACTGAGGCATTAGGCCGGGCTCAGCTCTGCAGGGCTCTGGCCGATGGCAGAACCCAAACCCACCGACAGCCTCGCCTCGTGCGTGGTGCTACCGACGCCACCAAGCAGAGCGCCACAGCACGTGGCCGAGCTGCCACCGGCTGAGGATCTCAACATCCGCGCAGCCGCCATCGCGGCCGCAGCGCGACCCCGGCCGTGCCGGCCCCGGGCATCTCGCCGCCGCTCATGCCGGCCTCCAGGTGGTGTAGCCGAGGTCCAGGTGCCCGAGCCGGGACAGGCGCTGTACCTGCGCGACGAACGCCCGGGTGAACAGGCGCTCTGCCGAGGACGCGCCGTACCGGTCGCCGTGGTCGCACACCAGCTGATGGGCGACGGCGGCGCGGTTGCGCCAGTCCAGGACCTACTCCCGGGTGAGGCCCTCAAGGACCAACTCCTGATCGACGTCGGCGAGCTCCGGCTCCGGGGCCGGGGTGACGGCGGCCGGGCAGGGCGCGGGCAGCGCGACCGGGGCCACCGGTGCGGACGGGACGTCGTCCTCGTGCCGCGCGACCGCGGCCTCGGCGCGAGCCGCCTCGCCGCTGGAGCGCCGACGGATCAAGAGCGGAACTCACCGTCGAGGTGACGGTGATGGTGAGGGTGAAGGCGGGCCATCTCCACTGGTTGCAGTATGAGTTCGAGGCCCCTGAGCCACACCCCCATGGCGTAGACCACTTCCGTCACGCGATACTGCAGCGGTCCAGCACTACGCGCGCGCCCCCACAGCGACGGAAGGACCCCACGTCCCTTGAATTCCCTACGTGTTCGGATCGGCATCCTCGGTATGGCCCTGTTGGCGGGGCTGGCGGCACCCGCGACCACGGCGGCGGCTCGGGCCGCTCAGGGCGCCCCGACCGCGACCGTCGAGGAGCAGCGCCTCGACAAGGCGGCACCGCAGGAGATACTGCGACGCTCCGGATTCGACTCCGTGGCCCCGGACTTCGCCCGCGACCTGACCCGGACGCACTCCTTTGAGCAGGCCCGCGGCGTCGTCGTACGAGACGGTACGGCGCTGTGGCGGCGCGCCGTCGACCGGGCGCAGGGGCGGGGCCCCGCGGGCGGCGGCCTCAGCCGGGACGACGACCGGCCGCTGTACTGGGCGCGGCTCGGGATGACGCGGGACGTGCGCACGTGGGAGCCGGGTTTCGGGCTCAGTGACGCGCAACGCTCGAACCTGCTGGGCCAGTTGGAGCGGACCTCGCGCGGCCAGACCGACATCCGCTACCCGTCGCGCGCCACGGGCATCAAGCGCATTCTCGTCACCGGCTTCGACCCGTTCACACTGGACAAGGACATCAGGATCTCCAACCCGTCCGGTGCCGCCGCGCTCGCTCTCGACGGGACGGTGATCCAGACCAACTCCGGTCCGGCCCGCATCGAGGCCGTCACGTTCCCGGTGCGCTGGCAGGACTTCGCGGCGGGGACGGTGGAGCGGACGCTGGCGCCGTACCTGCCGAAGGTCGACCTGTACACGACGGTGAGCCAGGGCCGGGTGGGCCGCTTCGACGTCGAGCGGACGAACGGGGCCTGGCGCGGCGGCTATCCCGACAACGACAACATCAGCAGCACTGGGACCATCCCGGTCGCCGCCCCGGCCACGCGGCCGCAGTGGACGACAACCACCCTCCCCTACAAGGCGATCGTGACCGCGCACACCGGCCGGTTCCCGGGCTACGACCACACCGAGGTCACCGAGGTCCCGGCAGGGAGCACCGAACCCGTCGTACGCCCCGACGGCCCCACCCCGGGCTCCACGGCCCGTGAGGGCGGCGGCGGCAACTACCTCTCCAATGAGATCGCCTACCGTGCGACCCTGCTGCGCGACCGGCTCGGCCTGCACGACACGCTGCCAGGCGGGCACGTGCACACACCGGTGCTCCAGTTCGGCACTGGCAACACCGATCCGGCGACCGGAAAGATCACGGATCCGCAGTTCGTGCGGAACCGGCTGGACATCATCGCGCAGCTACGGTCGATCCTGACGGTGGCGGCGAACACGGCGCTGAAGTGACGTCGCCCCCGCCCGCGTTCCCGTCATCCCTCACCAGAAGCCACGGCTCCTAGACGGGTAATCAGAAGCGCGAAGACCAGCAGTGCGGTTGAGGGAAAGCATCCCGGTCACATACCTGCCACGTCACAAGACATCGGCGAGGCGGTCTACCTGGTTCGGGTCGAGTCCGTAGCAGTAGAGCATGACCTCGTCGGCGCCGAGGTCGGAGAAGCCGGCGATCGCATCGCGGATCTCGGTCGGCGTGGTGAGCATTCCGGCCACCATCCGGTCGGCCATGCCGGTGAAGGTGTAGTACGCGTGCATGTTGGCCTGGGCGTCGTGGACCACGTCGTCAGGGCCGAGCGCGACGTTGACCTGCGCGACGATGCGCGGTTCGCCGTCGCGGTCGTACTCCCTCCAGAACCTGCGTGCGGTGTCGAACAGGCCGCCTGCCCAGGAGGGCGCCGCAGCGGCCAGGAAGCCGTCCCCCCAGCGCGCGACGCGTTCGATCGCGGCGGGCTGGAAGCCACCGAAGAGCACCTCGGGACCGCCGGGCCGGGCGGGCTCAGGACCGATCGGGCCGACGTCGCCGCCGTACGGCTCGCCGGACCACAGGCGGCGCATGACCGCCATCTGTTCGTCGAGACGTCGGCCGCGGGCACGCTTGTCGATACCCGCGGCCTGGTGGTCGTCGTCCCGGCCGCCGATACCCATGCCGAGGACCAGGCGGCCGCCGGTCATCCGATCCAAGGTGGCAGCCTGCTTGGCGAGGAGGGCGGTGTCGCGCAGCGGGGCGAGCAGCACCTCGGTCTGGACGCGAATGCGGGACGTGGCGCCCGCGAGGACGGCGAGAGCGACCAGGGGTTCGGGGTTGTCGTAGACGAGCCGGTCGAGCAGGCCGAGCGTGCTGAAGGGCCCGGCGTCGGCGCGACGGGCCCAGGTGAGCAGGGTGGCGGGGTCGCCGATGGGCAGGCCGATACCGATGTTCATGAAGGAAACCTCCGAAGGGAAGGGTCGACAAAGACTGCCGCCGCCCCTCCGGCACCTCAGCGAGGTGGGACGCTCCCGCTCTGCGGCGTACTTCTGGGGAACGTCTCGTCGAAGTGATCTCACCCTAGGGTGAGCCGGTTTGACGGGACAAGCCGATTTGGGCCGACTCCTGCCCCAGCCGTCGCAGGACATGGCCTCGGCACTCGCTGAGGGCCTGTCCGATGGTTCGGTCCGGCAGCCTGGGTCACTGACAGTGTCTTCGGGCGGATTCAGGGCTTGCGAGAATCGTCGCGTGCAAGACATCTACGGCTTTCCCGACATACATGACGTGCCCTCCGTACTGCGGGACGTCCTCGCGCAGGACAAGGCTGAGCGGGCGGCACGGGTCCTGACATCCGAGGAGGCCGCGGTGTTCGCCAACTGGACGCGCGTTTCCGCCGAGGCCGAGACGTGCTGGCTGGCCGAGCTGTCCGGCGACGACGGCCTCCTCGGCTTCGAACCGCCGGCTCTCCCCGACAGCGCCTGGATCCTGCACGCCATGTACGAGGACCTGCGGCACCCGGCCATACCGGCCAACGCAGATGCCACGGCCGGTAAGGAAGACACCGGCGACGGGGACGACGAAGACGAAACGGACTGGGCCGTACCCCCAAGGCCCCACTGGCAGCGCCTGCGCTGGTCCGAGCTGGCCCAACGCGTCGGCGACCCGATCGTCGAGGAAGGCTCCTACCCCGACCGCTACCAACTGGACTCATGCCGCACTGGGACGAGCAGGAAGCCGGACAACATCCTGTGGTCGAACGAGGGCAGCCTCGACTGGGAAACCTGGCACCAGCTGATCGACGTGCTCATCGAGTACAGCCCGGACGGCCCGGATACCCGCTGCCTGGTCCACTTCTGCCGGAACATGTTCTACTACCACGTCCCCACGGTGCTCACCGGACGCCTGGGTGACGCCCGCGACCTCTACCACCATCCCGACCTGATGGCCTATAGCCCTTCCAACATCTGGCCCGCAGACCGGACTTGGGTCACCTACACCGACTACGACCTCCACGGCACCAAGGTCGCAGGCCCCACCTCGTTGATCGAAGCCCTCCTCAACACCCCCGGGCTCGAAGCCCTCCGTCTCCCCTGGAAACCCTGATCCGTGCGACCGCCGACCTACCGGACACGCCTCAGGAGCACCAGAAGAGGAAGCAGGTCGGCGACCGTGTGGGGCGTGGTGCAGGCGTCGGGTTCGGCCCCGCGCTGGTGGGTGATGACTTTGGTCGGGGCTCCTTGGCGGTGGGTCGGGTGGCGACGGGCGGTGCCGTGGTCGCGGATACGGGGACCGCGGAGTGGGAGACGGCGACGTCCCTTGCCGATGCCGACGGCTTCGCGGCGTGCGACGGACGAGCCGACTCTCCCGCGGTCCGGCTCGATGAGGGCTGCGCGGTGGCGGCCGGGTCGACGGGCGTGGCCGACGCCGGTGAATCCGTGTCCCTGCCGTGCGTTGGACCGGTGGGCAGCAGTTCCCCCGATATGCCTGTGGCGACGACGCCGACCAGTACGATCCCACCCGCGATGCCGAGGGCCAGCTTGGTCGTGCCGCCCTTGCGGCGTCGCGCTCGGCGCGGGGCCTTGCCGCGGCGGCGCGTTGCCGACGTTCGGTGGGAGGCGTACGACTCGTTGCCGTCACCGGGACCGGCAGCCTCAGCCGCGCCAAAGCCGGTGGCCATGTCGGGGTCGAGGTCTCCATCGGCCGGGCGGGGTCCGTTGGGCTCGCCGCCCTGTTCGGGAAGGGGCCCTGTCTCGTAAGAAAGGGGCTCGTACGCCTGGGCCTGCTCGTACGCGTGCGTGGCCTCAGGCCCCCCTTCGTACCCGTGCGTTCCCGTGTGCTCGTAGACCGGCGACTCGGGCATCGGCTGGACGCCGTTCCGGTAGAGGGGGTGCGGCAGCGGTGGGGGGTAACCGGTGGCTGCACGACCGTGTGCAGGGGCACACCTCGGGCACACGTCCGCTCCGCGGAGATAGCTCCCGCATCCAACGCAGTAGTCCATGCGGTTGTCCGTTTCTTCCGGCGTCGCCGCCCCCGCCCCGCTAGATGGCGGCACCCTACTGGCGCGGCGATGTCCGGCCCACCCTGCCCCCTCGTCAGGCCCGAGCCATACCGATGCACCCCCGGTGTGGTACTACGCCCTGGCAACCCCCGGCTTGCCCGGTTGGTCTGCTGGGAGCGCGTCTTCTCGTGGCGGCGGACCGGTCGATCGGAGCGGGATCCGGCGCAGGCGTTCGTCGTGGGGAATCTGCCGCGACTTCGCGGTCGACCGGGACCATGGGGCCGAGCACCAGCTCCATGCCGTTGTCCCACACTGGAGCCACCGTCCGGTCCAGATGCACCTGCAGAACACCGTGTTGCCAGCGGTCGTCGACGGCGGAGGCGAGTGGCGCCCCGTCGGGGCGGGTGTCCGCGAAGCTGGCCTGCTCCCCGCGGTCGGCGAGCCATGCCGCGGCCTCCGACAGTTCCTCGCCCGCGGCCGGCCCGCGCCAGGTGCCGCAGTCTCGCTTCGCTCCCGCACGGCGCCGCCATCCGCACGGGAAGATCGCACAACGGGTCATCCCCCACGATCTGCGGCCCGTCGTCCTACGTGACGAACTCGTCGAGCTCGGAGATCTGTTCCGCGCCTACCAATCCGCGCCTACCAACAGCGCACCGAACCCGACCTGGCGGTGCTCGCCGACCTGCAGGAACGAAAGGCACCCGCCTTCACACCTGGTCCGAGGCAACCGGCGACGTCAATCTGCGGCAGGAGGCGCGGCGCGCCGAGCAGGCCGCCGCCGCTGCCCGTTCCCCACACCCGCAGCGCACCGGCCACAGATCGGACAACGACGGGCCGGCCGTGGGCCCGCCTGCTGACCATGCCGACACAACGGGACATGCGCGCTCTGTCCTCGCGCACGTGGCCGACCACAGCCCGCGGGCGGGCCCGGAGGCGCGGCTGCTGATTCTGCGCACCGCTCACACCGGCACCGGCACCGGCAATCTCGCCGGGGAGGACGGCACCGCGCTGGGCCTGACCGACCCGGGGGACCTGTTCGTGACGTTGACCGGCTTTGGCTGGCCGGGCATCCCCGGCACCACCGGTGCCCTGTTCGCCTCCCGGTCGGTGGGTCAGCCGCCCAGCACGGTGTTGCCGGTGATCGTGTCGCCGGCCCCGTCGATGGTCACCGCGTGCCGCACGCCGTCGGGGCCCAGGACCACGACCCGCCAGGCCCGGCCACCTCCCTGCTCAGCGACCGGGCTCAGCGACTCCACCTTGCCGCCGGCCACCGCCGACGATGCCTTGGCCACCGCGTCGGCCGCGTTGGTCGACGGCAACGGTCCCGGCGCCGCGTGGTCGGCCGGCCCGCTCTCCTGGCGGCCCTCACGGCCGTCCCGGCCGTCGTGCCATCCTCGATCCCCCGCAGCCGTCCTGCGGTCGTGACCGTGGCCGTGGCCCTCCTCGCCCCCGTGGTGGTGGGCCACCGTCGCTGCTGCGCCACCGCCGATCACCAGCACGGCCGCCCCGGCCGCGACCCAGCGCGCCGACCGGCCGCGCACCCACCGGCCGGCGCGGCCCGCACCCGTACGCGTCCGGCCCGCGCCCGCGGCCTTCGGCTCTTCCTGCGGCAACGTTTCACCCGTTCCCATGGGCTCGCTCATGGCACACCCCGATCCTCGGCAGGCCCGGGCCGTCCCCGGGCAACACCGCCAGGATGTCCGTGCGTTGCTGAAGATCGGCTGAAGACCTGCAGACTCCTTCAGCTGTCCATATGGCGACCTGCGACCCTGGTCCGCATGCGAGTACTGGTGGTGGAGGACGAACGCCGGCTGGCCCTGGCCCTGCGGCACGGGCTGACGGCCCAGGGATTCAGGGTCGACGTCGCCCACGACGGCCCCTCCGGCCTGGCACAGGCCATGGACCACGCCTACGACGTGGTCGTGCTCGACGTCATGCTGCCCGGTCTCAACGGCTACCGCGTGTGCTCACGCCTGCGGGCCTGCGGCAGCGACGTCGGCATCCTGATGCTCACCGCCAAGGACGGCGAATGGGACGAAGCCGAGGCGCTCGACACCGGCGCCGACGACTACCTGTCCAAACCTTTCTCCTTCGTCGTACTCGTCGCCCGCCTCAAGGCGCTGGCCCGCCGCATCGGCAGCCGCGCGCCCCGGCGCACCGTCCTGGGCGACCTCGTGATCGACTCCGCCGCCCGCACCTGCACCCGCGCCGGCACCACGATCCCCCTCACCCCCCGCGAATTCGCCATCCTCGACCACCTCGCCCGCCGAGCCGGCGAGGCCGTCTCCAAGCGGGAGATCCTCGACGCCATCTGGGACAACGCCCTCGACAGCGACCCCAACACCGTCGAGGTCCACGTCAGCGCCCTGCGGCGCAAGATCGACACCCCCTTCGGGCGAGCCGCGGTCCAGACCGTCCGCGGTGCCGGCTACCGGCTGGCGGCCGACGGTGGCTGACCAGATCCCCGCCGGTGCACCCACCGGCGCCGCACACCACCGACTGCGCGCGACTGCGCACCGCCTTCTGGCCCGCCATCCCCGCGCCGCAGCCCTCGTCGACCGCCTGACACCACGCTCGGTCCGCGCCCGCACCACCCTCGCCGCCTGCGCCAGCGTCGCCGTCGTCCTCTCCATCGCCTCGACCGCCGTCATCCTCCTGCTGCGCGTCAATCTGGAACGCACCGTCGAGGCCGATGCCCGCGAGCAGGCCCAGGCCGTCGCCCGCCTCGCCACCGACGGTCATCTCACCAGCCCGCTTCCCCTCGACCACGGCACCGACTTCATCCAGGTCGTCGACGCGAACGGCACGGTGGTCGCAGCCAGCCAGAACCTCACCGGCCACCCCCCACTCGCCCCCGCCGGCCGCCCCAACGACCACAGAACCTTCAACCTCGACGCCCCGGGCCACGCACACCACAAGCGCGTCACCAGCGTCTCTGCCGCCACCCCCACCGGCCCCGTCACCATTTACGTCGGCGCGTCCCTGCGCACCGCCGACGCCGCAGAAGACCTCACCACCGCCGCCCTCGCCGTACTGAGCACGGTCCTGCTGTTCACCGTCGGCGCCCTCACCTGGCGCGCGACCGGCCGTGCCCTGCGGCCGGTCGAGGCCATCCGCGCCGAGGTCGCCGCCATCGGAGACCGTGACCTGAACCGCCGCGTTCCCGAGCCCCGCAGCGACGACGAGATCGCCCGTCTCGCCGACACCATGAACGCCATGCTCCAGCGCCTCGAAGCCGCAGGCACACGGCAGCGCCGCTTCATCGCAGACGCCTCCCACGAACTGCGCAGCCCCCTGACCGTCCTGCGCACCCAGCTCGAAGTCGCCCTCGCCCACTCCGACCCCGATGTGCACACGGACCTGGTGGCCGGTGCCCTGGAGGACACCGAACGCCTGCAAGCACTCGCCACCGACCTCCTGCTGCTGGCCCGTCTGGACACCACCGACCACGACTGGCCCGACGAACCCGTCGACCTCGCCGACCTGGTACACACCACAGTCGCGGCCCGCGGCGTCGAACCCCACCCGGTCGCCGTCCACGCCCCGACGGCGATCACCGTCCCCGGCAACCCCCTGTGGCTGCGACGGCTGCTGACAAACCTGCTCGACAACGCCCAGCGCCACGCCCGCAGTTACATCACGGTCCGCCTCACCACCGACCGGGCCTCCGCAGACGCCGTCCTGGAGGTGACCAACGACGGCCCGCCGATCGAGCCCGCCGACCACGAGAAGATCTTCGAACGGTTCGCCCGCCTCGACGACGCCCGCAGCCGCGACGACGGCGGCACCGGCCTCGGCCTCCCGATCGCCCGCGACATCGCGGCCATCCACAAAGGCACCCTCACCGTCCTCGACACCCCGGGAGCGACCACCTTCCGCACCCGACTGCCCATCCCGCCTGAACCGCCCCAAGACGTACGGGCCGGCCGTCGGTGACGCCGGCACATCGACACAGCCCCAGTGCGGGTCCAAGCCGCAGCCATCACCTACGAACCGACATCCCGCGCCTGCCCGGACGCGCTCATCGAATTCAGCGTCGAGTCCCAGGAGTACGGGCTGATCATCCACGACGGCGGTGCATCAAGCATCACCATCGACTTCTGCCCCTGGTGCGGACGACGCCTCCCCGAGTCACAGCGGGACCGATGGTTCGATGAACCGGAACGCCGTGGGATCGACCCGTGGGACGACGAAGTCCCTGCCGAGTTCCGGGACGACCGCTGGCTCGCGCCCCTGCCTCGGGCCTGACGAACCAACAGCCGCTCAAGCCACTTCCGATACACGCCCCAGCGGTCTCCGGGGCACCAAGAGGCCCACCTGCGCCGACCGTCCCGCGATCAGCCGACCGGGACACCGGTCGGACGGGCAACTCCACTCTCAGGGCTGCAACGACTTCGCATCAGTCGCACGTGAGGTAGACGGCACTCAGGCCGCTATCACCTACCGCACTCGTACGTCTTCGGCCCACGCGACGGCCAGTTCGGCGACGGCGCGCCATGAGCCGCCGCCCGGCAGGAAGGTTGGGCGCGCCGATGCCCGAAGGGACAGTGCGCCCAACCTCGTCCCGTCCGTCCTGTTCAGGCGGGATCGCTCCGCCGCCGATCGGCGGTCGGCACCCGGGTCAGGCGTCGAGCAGTGTCATCAGGACGGCCCGGGGGCGCGTGCCGTTCGGTCCCTGCCAGCCGGTCGCGACATGGCCAAGGGCTCCCTGGCGCGGCAGTGGCGGATGTTCGTCGACGGAGGCGAGGGCGCGATGGACGTGCAGGATCGTGCCGCCGGGTACGGGAAGGCGGGTACCGTCCCGGTCGTCGGTGGGCTCGGGCGTGAAGCCGTCCAGGTCGAACGGGGCGCCGCTGTGGGAGCGGGTCACCTCGTGGTCGCGGGTGTCCGTGATGCTCTGCGCCATCGCGGGTGCGTTGCCCTCGATCAGCGACAGCAACTCGGTGACGAGCACCGGGTCATGGCAGCCGTCGTACGCCCAGCGCTTGCCCAGCACCCCGTGCTCCATCGTGCCGATGAGGGCGTGTTCGGCCCCATCCCATGGCGCCGCGCGGTAGGTGAGCGGTACCAGGTAGGCCGTCCGCTCGGGGCCGCTCATGTCGGTGGCCACCATGAACTCGATGCCGACCTCGCCCTCCGGATCGTCCAACCGGAAGCCACCCGACTTCTCCAGCGCGGGGACATCCGGCCCGCCCCGGTACCAGGGGCGGGTGGGCAGCCAGACGGTGAGCAGTTCGAGCTTGGTCGGCCTGAGGGTGGTGTGGTGAATCAGCGCCATGACGGTGGTCGCCTCCTGTCGCAGATCTGGATCTTCCCAAGCGTTCCACACCCCGGCGCTCCAGCAGCCACCGCCGGCGCCGTAGACCGCGCCCAGGCACGAAACGCGCACCGAGGCCCGGTCGACGCGACCCGTCGGCAACACCAACGGACCGCCTACGCCACGTTTGTCGCCGCCGCCGCCAACTCCAACAACACAGCATGAGCCCCGCTGACAGCCATCCTCTCTGCTCGGGACCTGCTTCGCAGCGAGCTTGTTGCCGACCGCCGGCGGGCTCCGCGGCTGACGGCGGATGCAGAGCCGGGGGTCGGTCCCTTACAGGTTGAGATCGAAGACGCGGACGGGCTCCAGGCCACCGATGCGGATCGGCGGTGGCACCGATAGCGCCCTCGGGCGGAACCGGTGACGAATCCTCAATCCTGGTCCGCGCCGTCGGCTGTGTAGGGAAGCAAGGGGAACAGCCGCGTGATGAGGGCCACAGGTCGAGCGCCGTCGGGCCGGGCCAGGGGGCGTTGTTCGCGGTCCTGGTAGGGCGCCAGCGCCTGTCGGATCACCTCCGCGACCCGGCTCATCTCCTTGGGTGTCAGGTAGGCGACGGCGCTGAAGGCTTCGTCGTGGCGCCACTGGGGCGGCGCCACATCTCGTTGGGCCAGCCATCGCTGCCAGCTCTCGTCCTCCAGCCCTCGGGCCAGGTCGCCGAACCGCTCCTGTGAAGTCCCCTCGGCAGCGTCGGTGTTCCGTCTCAGGCGCCACGGGCGCGCGCGGCCCCCGCTGTGGGGGGCCTCTTCGACATATCCGTGGCGTGCGAGCTGCCGTAGGTGAAACGAGCAGAGGCCCGAGCTGTAGCCCAGCCGGGAGGCGGCTTCGGTCGCTGTGACGGTGCCGACTTCGGCGAGCAGGTCCAGCAGGGCCGTGCGGACTTCGTGCTCGCGCAGTTCGGCGCCGGTGCCGGCTGTCTGGTCGTTCGGGGTGTTGAGGTCACCTTCAGTCACTTTGCAAAGTCTGCTACTTTGCAAAGATCTTCGCAAGTAGTGGCCCTTGCTGGAGTCATCAGCCGCGGCGACCTGCGCGGCATCTGTAGCGTGCGCAAAAAAGGGGGAAGACAGCCATGTCTGTTCGTCACGAGCGGTCCCGTTCCGTCGACCGGCGAGTCCGCGTCCAAGGCCGCCCCCTCGACGCCTATCCGACTCTGCCGCCGGAAGCGGAACGCGGATCGGTTCGCAGGGTCACGGTGGTCGGCGAGGAGGTGCTGAGGCGCCCCTGCCGGGAGGTGACCGAGTTCGCAACAACGGAGTTGTCGGCGCTCATCGACGACATGTTCCTGACCATGCATGTGGCCGACGGTGCCGGCCTGGCCGCCAACCAGGTCGGCGTCGACCTGCGGCTGTTCGTCTACGACTGCCCGGACGACTATGGGGTCCGGCATGTCGGTCACCTCGTCAACCCGGTTCTGGACCTGCCCGATCCAGGCAGCCGGCGACTCATAGACGACTTCGAGGGCTGCCTGTCCGTGCCCGGCGCCACCATGACGGTTCCCCGCACCGACCGTGCCGTCGCTCGCGGTTTCGACAAGGACGGCAACCCTCTCGTCATCGAGGGGACGGGTTACTTCGCCCGATGTCTGCAGCACGAGACCGATCACCTCACCGGCCACACGTATCTCGACCGCCTGTCCAAGCGAGACCGCAAGGACGCCCTGCGGCAGATGGAAGACCGACGTGACGACGTCTTCGCGCGACGCGCGATCAAGGCCGCCCACCTGGGCCGGTGAGACGCATGATGGCCGCGGCCACTTTCCTGCCGAAGGTCATGGGCCGCAGGCGCCCTGTCGCATCGAAGTTGTCCGTGGATCTCGCCGTGCGCCGCAGACCTGCCAGGCTGGTCGGGAATCCCGCCGAGCCGGGTTCCCAACAGAGCCGGCTTCCGCAGAATCTCGGAGTGCCGGCCGAACCTGGCCCGGCCAGGCTTGATCACCCGCCGCCGGGTGAGCCGCATTGCCGCGGCCAGGCTCACGAACGCTTCAGGAACCTCAAGTAGAACGCAACGAACACCAGGACGATTCCAACGTTCACCATCAGCCGCTCCCAGAACTGGTGCCTGAAGAACAGGACGTCCACGCCAACCACGACGGCTACCAGCGCGAGCACGTAGAGCACGACGACCACCCGACTTCCCATCCTTCTTTTCTACTACGTGCGGTCGCGGTGGGAGTGGGGAGCAGCGACACGATCTCTGAACACAGGCAGGGCAATGCACCGCCTGTATCGCGGCAGTAGCCGCGCCCCTCGCAGGTCGTACCGCGATCGTCGACTTCGGGCGGGCCACCGGATGGCGACGGATCGCCTGCCCGGCCAGCGGCAGCAAGTGTTGGCTCCGGCACGGAGGGAAGCCGTCCAGCACTAAAGAAGGCGAAGGGTGAATGGTTCACATGGCGGATCAGACGCCAGCAGAGCGGGCTCTGACCTGCTCGTACACCACCAGTGACGGGCAGGTCAGATTCGACATCTCCAGCCTGTCGGTCCACCATCACGCCGACCGCAGCGCGACCTTGACGTACAAGATCGCCGTAGAGCGCCAAGGACACCAGGACGAAGACTGGATGTTCACTCTGCCCTGGGACGACAAGTCCTTCGTGGACGTTCTCACCTCCGCCCACCCCGACCCTGATCGCCTCCAACAACTCGTGCACTTGGTTCGCGCCTCATTGGAAGAGTGGTGGGACACCAAAGGGCAGAACAGGCGGACAGCAAAGATGGGGCGTCAACTGCACTGAGTGACTCCCCATCCGCTCTTCCGAGGTCGTGCGGCCTGACTGCCCGGAGTGCGTCCCGGGACGGGAGGATCACCCAGGCCCTCGCCGCCGGCCTTCAGCTCGTGGACCGTTACGAATCGGCCGACGAGCCTCCCACCTGGTTCGCCCGTGCGCTGGTCACCGCGGCCATGGACGCCTCGCGGCTCGGGTGGCACGGACCGCTGCTCGACGGCTCCCTGCGCGACGCGGCTCCCGGGTACCTCGACGACGAGCAGCGCACCGCGGCCGACCCGACTGGGTCGCCACCGCTCTCGATGACGCCCGCGTGCAGGTCCAGCGTGTTGCCGCGGCCCTGGAGCCTGCCCCCCTCGCCCGGCGGTATGGGGGCGCAGCCGGGCGTGTACCGCCTGGCCGACTAACTCGACGCCCACGGCCGCGCCGTCCGGGAGCGCCTCTGCCCTCCCCCGTCTTTCTGGAGCGCCGCCGTCGACCATGTCACCGGCGCGGGGCAACTCGCCCGGCTGAGCCGGGGAAGCCGAGGCCCGGGGCTGCCACCAGGACGCCGGTCTGCTGGCCCAATTGGCCGCTGCTGCGGATGACTTCGGCACCTACGCCGTTCTGGGCGAGATGCGGAGCGGGCCGGAGAGCGGTCGGGCGTGGAGCAGCGCCTGACCCAACCGGCCGCGGATGCCGTCGGCCGCCATGCCTTCCGCGAACTCTCCAGGCTGCGGGAGCGTGCCGCCGCCGCGGCAGACGTCAACGGCGGCTGACAGGGAGGTCGAACGGGGCGGCGGTGGAGGCTGCGGCCGGACCCCGTCTCCTTTCCCGTTCCGCCCGTCGTGCGAGCAGGGCCCGGCTCGCGGCCGTAAGGTGCGGCCATGGCCCAGACGATGTCCCCCACTCCCCGCGAAGCCTTCACGCGGCTCCTCGAAGGCAACCAGCGCTTTGTCGCCGGTACGGCCGAGCACCCCAACCAGGACGCCACCCGCCGCGCCGAGGTCGCCCTGGCCCAGCGCCCCTTCGTCGTCCTGTTCGGGTGCTCCGACTCACGGCTGGCCGCCGAGATCATCTTCGATCGCGGCCTGGGCGACCTGTTCGTGGTCCGCACCGCCGGCCACGTCGTGGGCGCCGAAGTGCTGGGCAGCATCGAATACGGGGTCGAGATGCTGGACTGTCCGCTGGTCGTGGTCCTCGGCCACGACTCGTGCGGTGCGGTCGGTGCCGCCTGTGCCGCACTGGAGGACGGTACGACGCCGGCGGGTTACATCCGGGACGTCGTCGAGCGCGTCACCTCCAGCGTGCTCGCGGCACGGTCGGCCGGCCAGGTGCAGGCCGACGAGATCGTCGCCGAACACATGCGGCACACCGTCGACTTGCTCCTGGACCGCTCCCGGGTGCTGGCGCAGCGGGTGGCGGCGGGGCAGGCCGCCGTGGTCGGCCTGTGCTACCGGCTGGCCGACGGCAGCGCGCAACTCGTGGTGTCCCGTGGCCTCGACGCCACCGCGGGCCCGGCGTGATCCGTGCGCCGCGCCGGCCCGCCGCGTTATCGCGCGCTTCCCTTCGCCTCGGCCGAGTACGCGGGGGTCATGGCGAAGTGGCACGTGAGACAGGTGAGTTCGCGGGCCGGCCGGGACAGCGTCGACTGGCCGACGCCGGCCAGATGATGGCCGGGCTCCAGGGCGACATGGCAATGCCGCATACAGACGCCGACACCGCAGTGGTGGCACACCCCCACGGCGTCGACGATCTCCTCGGCCCACGCGCAGTCGAAGCACTTCATGGGACTCACCCGCCTCCCGCGCACCTGCACGGACCCTTCTCTTGCAAGGGAACTGTTGCGTGAGGCGATGGTTGCTCACGCACGGTACCGAGCAGCAGGGCGAGGTCGGGGTCCTCCGCCATGAAGCCCTGCTCGATCTCGGCGAGGACCTGTCGGTCATGCATGGGCAGCGTCATGGTCGCCTCCTCCCGGAGCCCGCGTCGCCTTCCGGCCGGGCAGGCCCTAGGCGTCCGGCTTCTGCTCGCGCCCCGCACCCATCGCCAGGCGTGTGGCCGCCAGCCCGAGGACCAAGGTCACGGCCCCGATCACGACGTTGTTCCAGATCGGTCCGGCGCTCGCACGGTGCCCGGCGGTCACGACCCACGGGGAGATGACCAGCCAGACGCCGATCACCGCGCAGGTCCAGGTCAGCTGGTACATACGCTCCGGTGCCCGGGTCAGCCCGAGGCCGATCGCGGTCAGCACCAGGCCGATGACGAGGTTGTTCACCGTCAGTTCGGGGCTCGTCGCGTGGAAGTGCACCACCCACGGCGAGATCGCCGCGTACATCCCGGTGAGGAGCACGATCCCGTCGAGGGCGGCGGCTTGGCGTCCGGAGACCAGCCGTGCGTAGCGCTCCCGCATCTCGGCAACGTCGGGATGGCTGGTGATGTCCGTGGTGTGATGAGAGAGGTCCGACATTCGAATCGCTTCTCCTCGTATGCCTCGGTTGACCTCGCCTCCAGAATATCATTGCACTCTGCAATGATGCAGGTGCGCGAGGCTGCGGTCACAGGCTCAGCACGATGGCTGAGCCGACGCCGCCGAGGACGAGGGCCAGGGCCCCCGCACGCCAGCCACCGCCGCGCCACGGGAAGAACCGGTCGAGGGAGAGGGCGCCGGGCCCGATGAGGGCCACGCCGAGCACCACCAGGGTGATGACTATGGGGTATTCGATGCCGTCTGCGGTCGCCCACAGGCCGTGCGGTGAGGTGACCACCATCGCATTGATCATTACGCCGATGACCGCGGCGGCGGCCAAGGGCGTCAGGAGCCCCACAGCCACTCCCAGGCCACCGAGCAACTCGGAGGCGCCGGCGATGCCGGCGAAGAGGGTGCCAGGGTGGTACCCCAGTGCCGCGAAACTCTTGCCGGTGGCTCGGAGTCCGTCGCCGCCGAAGAGGCCGAACAGTTTCTGGGCGCCGTGGGCGGCCATCAGCAGGCCGACGGGCAGTCGCATCAGCAGCACGCCCACGTCCGCGGGGCGTACGGCCGGCGGTGAGGGGCCTGTCGCTGCGGCGGCATGGCGTGTGGTGGGGGTGGTTGCTCGTTCCATGGCGGGTTCACCTGCACTTCGGTGACGCCCGTTGGCGAACGTCGCGATCGGACGGGCGCCGGTGAGAGAGGGGGCACGCAACGGATGATGCGTGCGCGGCGGGGATCAGACGGGCCCGCGGTCCTGTGAAGTGGTCCGGTCTGTGGCCCGGTCCCCCACACCACCGATACTTCTCCTTCTGGCGGGAGAGGTCCAGGGGTAGCGGAAAATGCCGCTGGCGTTTTTCGGGCTACTGCTGTTTTTCGAGTCGGCGGTCACAGGCCGCTTCGGAGTCGTCGCCTCCGGTGGCCGATGCGCGGGCGCGCAGCTCGACGCAGCACCGGCCGGGGTGCGGGGCGAGCACGGCGTCGGTGGCGTCGCTGCCCAGGCCCTGGAGGTAACCGGCCAGGAAAGCCTGGTTGATGTCGCAGACCAGCTCGGGAGCCTTGGCGGCCAGCGGGTGGAACGGGCAGTTGCGCAGCAGAACCAGGGTGGGGGTGCTGCGTTCGGGCTCGAAGCCGAGCCCGTCGAGTGTCTCGGTGGCGAGGCTCAGGCCGCGCTCGGCACCCAGCCGGCCGGGACGCGCACGGACGCGTTCGGCGGCGCCGATGTTCCTGCCCCGTTCGCCGGCCACGCGCACCGCCGCGTCGTGCGCCGATTCACCGGGGGCCTCGCTGAGCACGGCCTCGGCGAGCAGGTCGGCGAGCAGTTGGAAGCGGCGTTCGGGGACGCTGACCTCGATCGCTTCGGCGGCGGGTTCATAGAGCTTCGGGTGCCGGCCGACCTTGCGGATGCCGGACGGTGAGGCGTAGTGAGACCGCAGCAGTCCGGCCGCGACGAGTTTGTCGAGGTGGAACGCCGCCAGCTTGCGGGAGATGCCCACGCGCGCGGCCACCTCCTCGCGAGTCAGCGGGCGGTGCTCGCGCCGTATGACGTCGAACATGCGCCGCCGCAGATCGTCTCCCAAGACGGCCAGTGAGGTCAGCGAAGCGTCGTCGAGTCCCACACAGGAACGCTATCGCACAGCTGCGTGGGCGTAACTACTTCCCGGGTCGGTTCTGCAGGTTCCCTTGACCTCCTCAGGCAATACCACCAACAATCTTTGGTGAAATAGTGCAGGGAGGCTGCCATGGCGGCGACGCTCACCGGCCGACAGTGACAGGCGAAACGGCCGGTCAGCGCGCTGCTGACCGGCCCGTACGGGCATCCCTTCCACCCCATCCTGGTCACGGTGCCGATCGGGGCATGGGTGGCGAACCTGGTCTTCGACATCGCGTCCCACGTCGCCTCCCCTCCCGGCTTCCTGGGCCCGGCGGCGATGTGGCTGATCGCGCTCGGCGTCGTCGGTGCGCCGGCAGCCGCGACCGTCGGGTTCCTGGACCTGTTCGCCCTCCCCACCGGCACCCCGGCGCTCCGGACCGGTCTGCTGCACATGGCCGTGAATCTGGTCGTGACCTGCGCCTACGCCGGCAACTTCGGGTGGCGCCAGGCACAGCAGACGATCAACGGCCGGGTGGGGCCCGGGATGCTCGCACCGCCCTCGGCGGCTTCTCCCTCCTCGGCACCTGGATCGTCCACGGTGAAGTCCGGCAGGACCGGGCCGGCCTGCTGCCCGTCCCCGTGGCCCTGCTGGGCCTCACCCTGTTCGCCGCTGGCTTCCCACCCGCCGGGCCGCTTCAGGCGCCGAACCGGCGCCGCCGGAGCGCCACTTCCCCGTGTCTGTCGTGGTGGCCCATGGAGTACTCGCCGTGGCCACCGTCGTCCTCGTCCTGCTGACCGCACTGGGCATCGGAGGCAGCTGACATGAGCAACTCCCCGCACCGCACCGTCACCCGCACGGCCACCGCCGCCCTCGCGGGCGACCCGGACGACGTGATACGCCCCGCCGCGCTGCGGGTCGTGCACGACACCGCCGGCATCGACCTGGCGGCGGCCGAGCGCGCCGCCGCGCAGTTCCTGACCGCCCTCGGGATCTCCAGCGACTCCGAAAGCCTGCGCGGAACCCCCGGCCGCATGGCCCGGGCCTACGCCGAACTCTTCAGTCCCCGCCCGTTCAACCTGACCACCTTCCCCAACGACGAGGGCTACGACGAACTCGTCCTCGCCCGCGCCATCCCGCTCCGCTCCGTCTGCGAACACCACCTCCTCCCCTTCGTCGGCACCGCACACGTCGGCTATCTGCCCGGACAGCGCATTCTGGGCCTGTCGAAACTCGCCCGGGTCGTCGAGCACTTCGCCTGCCGCCCCCAGGTGCAGGAACGCCTCACCAAGCAGGTCGCCGACTGGCTCCAGACCCACCTGGAACCCCAAGGCGTCGGCGTCGTCATCGAGGCCGAGCACACCTACATGACCCTGCGCGGCGTACAGGCCACCGGATCCCGCACACTGACCTCGACCCTGCTGGGCACCCTTCGCAGCGACGCCCGCTCCCGCGGCGAATTCCTCGCGCTCACCGGACTGTCCCGCTGACCGCAAAGGGGCATTAGCGTGTCCGCATGCGGTCGTTGAACCTCCGCCATGCGGTCCGCGCGATCATCCTCGACGAGGACGACCGCATCCTGCTCTGCAGAATCACCGCCCAGGACCCCGTGACGGTCGTGTGGGCGGCGCCGGGCGGAGGAATCGAGCCCGGCGAGACGCCGCTGCGCGCCCTGCGTCGCGAACTGCGGGAGGAGGTGGGACTCGTGCTCAGGGCGGAGCCACCTCACGTCTGGCACCAGGAAGTCGTCGCACCCGGCCATGTCGAGGGCTACGACGGCGTGGTCAACGACTACTTTCTCGTGCGCACCGCCCACTTCGCGCCTCGCGGCATCCTCTCCGACGACGCACTCGCAACCGAGCACATCAGTGGGCTGCAGTGGTGGCGGCACCGGGACATCGCCGACCAGCGCGGTCCCGACCTGTTCTCCCCGCGCGAACTCGCCGCACACCTGGGCGCGTTGACGACCTCGGCGATTCCGGCCGAACCGCTGTCGCTCGGTCTGTGAGGAGCCCGGCCCGGGTCTGCGCACGCACGATACGGCCTGCCGGGGTTCGGGCCCCGGCCCCGACAGACCGTTCCGCTCCGTCGTCCCCCGCCGGACGGCCCTACAACACCCGGTCGACGCGCGGTAGGCGGCGGACCACGTAGGCCACCGCCCAGCACGCCGGCAGCGCGAGGGCGGCGACGAGCGCGAACTTGGCGACGGCCGGGGCGTGCAGCCAGTGGAAGGCGTGCCCGAGCGCGACGAGCACCGGCGCGTGGAGGACGTAGACCGCGAAGGCGTGCCGGGAGAGGAACGCGGCGGTACGGCCCTGGCGGTTGAGGCGTTCGCGGAAGAGCACGGTCAGACCTATGACGATGCCCACTGCGAACGTCGACTCCCACGCCGCGGCGACCAGTGACTGCCACGTTCCGTACCCGTCCGTCGTGCCTGCCTTCACCACGGCGACGAACGGGAGGTAGCCGAGGGTCGCAGCCGTCGCGGCGGCGAATCCCAGGTAGCCCGTGCGGCGGGAGAGGGACTGCGGCCAGCCACGGCGGTAGGCGAGGACCCCGAGAACGAAGAAGCTCGCGTACTGCATCAGATAGGCGGAGGACGGCAGTCCGAGGAACGGGACATAGGTGCCGCTCGGCACGAGGATGCGCCAGAGGTAGGTGGCGAGGGCGAGGGCGGCGGTGAAGAGGACGATGGCGCGCGGCCTCGGCGCGGTCGACGTGGACACCGATGACGGCGTCCGGATCGGCGTCGGCTCGTCGGCCGTCCCGGCGGGCGTAACCGGGAGGCGGTGGGCACGGCGGCGTACGAGGACGTAGAGCAGGGCGAACACCAGGAGCACTTCGGCGAACCACAGCGGGCCCGCGTCCCAACTCGCCAGGTAGTAGAGCCAGTACGGGAGGGCATCACCGCGCGCGGCGAAGACGGAGCGCAGATGGAGATACCCGCCGAGGTCCGTGAGAGGCCGGATCAGCAGCAGGAAGGCCAGGAGTGGGATGCCGAGGCGCTTGAGGCGGTCCCGGAGGAAGCGGCGCGAGCCCTTCCGGTCGTAGGACGCCGGGGTGAAGTATCCGGCGATCATGAAGAAGAAGCCCATGAAGAACGTCTGGTTGAAGACGACGAAGACGTCCAGGAGCCGTCCGGAGCCGTCCTTGGCGGGCTCGGTGTAGTACCAGGCGGGGATGTTGCCGTAGGTGACGGCCGTGTGGTGCAGCACCACCAGAGCCGTCAGCGCGATGCGCAGGTTGTCGACGTAGTGCAGGCGTAAGCCCGCGGGTCCCGCGGTGTCGGCGGGCGCGGCCGTGCGCCCGGTGTCGTGTGCCATCGAAGTTCCCCCGTTCGATGTGTGTTTCTCAGGGTTCGGCCCGGCTGTCCGCTCGGGTCGCGTGCCAGAAGAGGTCGGTCAGTTCGCGAGCGTGGGCCGTGAGGTCGTGGTCGGGATGCGTGGCCCAGTAGCCGAACATGTCGTCGATGCCGGCCTGCAGGCTGACGGCCATGACGCGGGTGTCGAACGGCCTTAGTTCGCCCCGCAGTTGTCCCTCGCGGAAGACCTCTTCCACGCGGGTGTAGATCGGCTCGCTGGAAGCGATGCCGTACCGCAGATCGCCGTCGTCGGTGCGGAAGTGGGTGAAGATCTCCCCCAGCGCGGCGAGTTGGGTCCGGTGGCCGGACATGTACTCGGCCACCGAACCGACATAGACGCGCAGCCAGGCAGCCGTTCCGGTCTGCCCTTCGAGCCGGGCCGCCACGAAGGCGCCGAGACCTTCGTAGACCTGCTCGACGGTCCGCTCGATCAACTCGCTCTTGCCGGCGAAGTGATACGAGATCACACCCTTGCTGATGCCGGCCCGCTCGGCGATCTGCGCCATTGACGCCTTCGCGAACCCCCGTGCCGCGATGACGTCAATGGCAGCGTCGATGATCTGGGCACGGCGCACCCTCTCGATGAGAGAGCGCTCCGCGTCCGGTGTTGCCGTCCCGCTTTCACCGTTGCCGGACTGGCCACTTGGATCATTTTCTGACCGCATGGCCAGAAATTTAGCCGACCGGCCAGACGTTGTCGAGTGGTTATCCGGCGAGGACGGGGAGCGGCCCCGCGGCGCAGGAGACGAGGATGCGCGGGCCGTGGTGGGAAGGGGTGCCGGGCTCGGCGGTCCGGCGGACGAGCCGCTGGCCGCACAGGCGTCACTGCCGCTGCTGCGCGGCGTCGACGAGGAGGTGGACGGCGGCAGGGGGGAGGTCCAGGTGGTGGGAGATCCAGGGCGCGTCGTGGCCGTGGTGGACGAGGACCCACGCCGTGTACAGCTGGTTCAGGTCGGGGGCGTCGGGGGCCCGCAGCAGGGGGCGGAGCTCTTCCATGGGGAAGCCTTCGAGGGCGTCCGCGCCGAACCATCCGTCGGATCCCGCCTCCGGAAGCGCGGGGTGGTGGACCTCCCTGGCCGGTGTGTGCCGGCGGTGCCACAGGACGGCGAAGAGTACGAGGGCCGCCAGGGCGCCGCCGAGGAGCCCGGCGCTGATGACCGGACGCCGGTCGGGCGGCGCGAGGCGCAGCACCGCCATCTCGGCGGCACCCACGGCGATGACCATCAGCGTCGCGGCGATCTCGGGGCTCCAGCGGCGCGGTGCACCCTCCCCGCCCGGTACGTCGCGGCCGCGTGCGGTCCACATCGGAGACATAGGGACCTCCCTCTCCTCCATGGTGGACCGGCGGCACGGAGGCGGCGTCCGGTGGCGGGCGGGCATCGAGGGCGGAGCGCAGCCCCCGTCGTACGGCATTCGGGGATTTTGACCGCATACCGTGGTAAAGCAGATATGGGAGGTGTCCGAGTGACCGGATTTCCGCTTCGTGACCGCATCGCGGTGGGTGCTGCCGTGGTCGTCCCCCTGCTGCTCGCACTGGTGCTGGTGCCATTCCGCGGCAGCGTGTCGGGCACGAACCTGGCGCTGATCTTCGTCGTGGCCGTGGTGGCGATCGCGGCCAATGGGAGCCGGGTGGCGGGTGCGGTGTCGGCGCTGTCCGCGGCGGCGTGGTTCGACTTCTTCCTCACCCCGCCGTACGACAGCTTCAGCATCAGCCGTGCCGAAGACGTCACGACCGCGATCCTGCTGATGCTGGTGGGGCTGGCGGTCTCCCAGCTGGCCGCCCGTGCCCGGCGGCTTCAGGTGGTCGCCGTCACCGACGCCGCGCAGCTGCGCAGGATCCACGAGACCACCGAGCTGGCGCAGTCGGCGCCGTCGGCCGAGGCGGTGGTCGACCACGTCAGGCAGGAGCTGGTCGTGCTGCTGGGGCTGCGGGCGTGCCGCTTCGAGTACGGGACGCTGCTCGGCCACCCGCCCCGGCTGGAACAGGACGGCACCGTGACCGCGGGCCGCAGGCGATGGGACGTCGACGAGCACGGCTGGCCGCCGGACGAGATCGAGCTGCGGGCGATCGGCAACGGCCGTTACCAGGGCAGGTTCATGCTTCAACCCTCCCCCGACGCCCGGCCGACGCTCCAGGCCCGGCTCGTCGCGGTCACCCTCGCCGACCAGGCCGGCGCCGCCCTGAACACCGCCGGCCGCGGCGCCCCCGAGTGACGACGTACCGGGCGCTCCGGCGCGGACTTGGGCCGCCCGCCCCGCCCGCCGTGCGCACCGGCAGCCGGCTGCACCGCGCCGTCGGGCCGCTCACCCCACTCCCCCGAGCTGGACGGCCTTGACCAGCAGGAGCAGAGCGGCGATCAGCAGATAGCCGCGGAGCAGGCCCATGCCGAGCTTCAGACCGGGCGACCAGACGACCGGTTCGAGGAGGGTGAGCGGCGGCATGCGCCAGCTCTCCCGTTCGGCGCGCGGGACCCGGGGGGTGTCCCTGGTGACGGCGGCGCGGCGCCCCTGGACGATGTGCAGCCAGCCGCCGGCCGCGAGGAGCCCCGCGGCGAGGAGGACGCTGAGCCACAGGGCGACCCGGGCGGTGTCCAGGGAGGGGAAGAGCGTGGTGGCGACCAGGATCCCGGAGAGCATGAGCAGCACCGCGATGATCACGGACGCCAGGACGTTGAGCCAGCGCGGATTGGTCCACGGGCCCAGCACCGCCCGGTCGTTGCACAGCAGCAGCAGGAAGACGCTCGCGGACGGCAGCAGCAGTCCGGCCAGGGCCTGGACGCCCGTGGTGATCAGGCCCAGCGGGGCGCCGGGAATCAGCACCACGGCGGCGGCGACCAGGACCATGCCTGTGTAGCTGGTGTAGAACGCCTTGGCCTCGCCGAAGCTCCGGTGCAGGGAGTGGCGCAGGTTGAACACGTCGCCGAAGGCGTAGCTGGTGGCCAGGGTGACCGCGGCGGCCCCGATGATCGAGGCGTCCAGCAGGACGACGGCGAACAGCGCCCCCAGGACGCGGCTGTGGTCGGCCAGCGCGGTGGCGATGCCCAACGCGTCCGTGAAGTGGCCGGCCGCTGCGGTGCCGCGGACCGCGTAGTCGGCGACGATGACGATCGCGATCGCGCCGCCGACCACGACGAGGGAGCCCAGCACGGTGTCCGCGCGCTCATGGCCGATGAAGCGCGGGGTGATCCGCTTGTCGATGATGTTGGACTGCTGGAAGAACAGCTGCCAGGGGGCGACCGTGGTGCCGACGATCGCGATGATCAGCAGCACCGCGTTCGACGAGACGCCGCCCTGCACGCCGGGCACGAACAGGTGGTACGCGGCGGATCCGTAGCGCGGATGGGACAGCAGGGCCAGGGGCACGAGCAGCAGGCTGGCGGCGATGAACCCGAGCATCGCCCGCTCCCAGCGGCGGAAGCTCCCGCTGGCGGTGATCGCCACCAGCAGGAGCGCGGCCACCGGCACGGCGATGTACTTGCTGACCCCGAAGTAGCTCAGGGCGAGCGAGACGCCGATGAACTCGGTGACGATGGTGAGGAAGTTGAGCACGAACAGATCCGCGACGCTGAACCAGCCCCAGAATCTGCCGAACCGCTCCAGGATCAGCCGGGCGTGCCCGACTCCGGTGACGGCGCCCAGCCGGACCACCATCTCCTGGTTGACGATCAGGACCGGAACGAGCAGCAGCAGCACCCACAGCAGGCTGTAGCCGTGGTTCTGGCCGGCCTGGGCGTACGTGGAGACGCCCCCGGCGTCGTTGTCGCCGACCATGACGACCAAGCCGGGGCCGACGATCGCCAGGAAGGTGAGCAGCCGGCGCTTGAGGCCGCGGCCGGCGTCCGCCTCGTCGAGCCGGACGCGCCCCAGGGCCCCTTCGATGGCCCCGTCGGGGGCAACGGCCG
>NZ_JBNHIN010000057.1:0-44773 GCF_050054615.1 Streptomyces sp. YGL11-2 | reverse complement strand
GAATAGCAGGCCGACCAGCGATTGCTGAACCACCAGCCCGCCGAACGCCCAGACCAGCACGCCTCAAGATCAATCGCGGTCAGCCCGTAATCCTCGACCAGGACGCCGTCGGAGTACTGCTGGGGCAGGGTGCGGGTGATCTCGCGGGCTTGTGCGGTGGTCCTGGCGATTGAGGAGAGGGCCCTGTGCGAGGCCGGTCGTCGGCTCCCGGACGGTGGGCGGATCATCGCGGTGTCGACGGTCGGGACCCGGCTGCGCCTGCCCACCACGCCGCTGTACCTGAGCAGCAAGGGCGCGGCGGAGAAGTTCGTCCGGTCGCTGTCACGGGAACTCGGGCCGCGGGGGATCACGGTGAACGCCGTCTCGCCGGGAATTGTGACATCCCATGAGTTCCCCTGAGCCCCACCTTGGCCTGACTCACGAGCCAGAATTCCGGCACGGACACGGGGGCGCCGTACTGGGGGCCGTGTCCGTCAGGCTCGGGGCAGCTCAGCCGGTCCCGACAGGTCCGGACTGCGCATCGCGAGTGTCTTCGTCCGGTACGCCTGCTGGTGTGGAAGTAGGGCTTTGGCCGGCTGGTCTCTAGGTTCGGGGAAGGCCGGCGATGATCAGGTCGAGGGCGAATTCGAAGCGCTGGTCGAAGTTGTCGGGGCCGACGTACGGCAGGACCGCGGCCAGGGCTGCGTAGGTGTCGGCCGGGACTTGGTCCGGGGGGAGGGCCGGTGCGGTCTCTTGGGCGGCTTGCTGTTCCTGGGTGAGGCCCAGGGTCAGGTAGAAGATCGACCAGTGGGTCCACGCGGCTGTGCGTGGCGGGTGGCCGGCCGCCAGCAGGGTGGCGATCACGGTATCGGCGTAGCGCAGCGTGTGGGGCTCGGCGGCGAAGACGCCCGCGACCATCCTGGCGGCGTCGCGGTGGGAGAGCAGCGCCGCGCGGCAGCGGCGGCTCAGCTCTTTGAGGCGGTCGGGGAACGCCTCGGGCAGCGGCTCGTCGAGACAGTGCGCGAGGAGTTCGTCGGAGGCGAGTTCGAGCAGGCGGCCCTTGCTGGAGGCGTGCCAGCGCACAGTGTTGTGCTGCACGCCGAGCCGGGCGGCGACGGCGCGCATGGTCAGGCCGTCCAGCCCGTGCTCGTCGAGGACTGCCAGCGTGGCGGCGACGATCTCGTCCTGTGTCGTACCCATCCGATGCGCCTCTCCGGTCGGCTTCCGCACCCTGTTGTCCAACCCCTGTTGTCCAATGGACAATTCTAGGGCATGCTCACTCTTGTCCAACGGACAAGAGTGAGAGGGAGTGGTTGTCATGCTCGATGTGCTCATCGCCGGGGCCGGCCCGGTGGGGCTCTGGCTGGCCGCGGAGTTGCGCCTGCATGGGGTGGAGGTGACCGTCGTGGAACGCCGGGCGGCACCGGACGGACGGTCGCGCGCGGTCGGCATGCAGGCCGGCACGCTGGACACCTTCGCCACCCGCGGACTCGCGGAGCGGTTCATCGTACGCGGCACCCCCGTGCCGACCGGCCACTTCGGGGCGGCGACCACCCGGCTGGACTTCTCCACGGTCGGGGCGGTGCACCCGTTCATGCTGGCGCTCGGTCAGTCCGTCACCGAACAGCTCCTGGAGGAGCACGCGGTTGCCGTGGGCGCCCAGGTGCTGCGCGGGGAGGAGGTTGTCTCGCTCACCCAGGGGCCGGACGCCGTCGAGGTGGTGATCCGGGCCGGCGGTACCCACCGGACCGTGCGGGCCCGCTGGGTGGTGGGCTGCGATGGCACCCGCAGTGCGGTGCGCCAGGCGGCCGGCATCGACTTTCCCGGTCAGGACACCACGCTGACGGGGTGGCTCGCCGACGTCGAACTCGACGATCCGCCCACCGCGCCGCTCGCCGCCACCGGGCCGGCCGGTTCGTTCCTGGCGGCCCCGATCGGCGACGGCGTCCACCGGCTGGCGGGCCTGTCGACGGCCACCATGCACCACGGCACCGGCGAACCGCTGACTCTGGAGGAGGTGCGCGAGCAGACCCGCACGCTACTGGGGCGGGACCTGGGCATCCGCAATCCCCGCTGGCTGTCGCGCTATGGCAACGCCACTCGCCAGGCCGCGCGGTACCGGGCCGGACGGGTGCTGGTGGCCGGGGACGCGGCGCACATGTTCTTCCCGGCCGGTGGCCAGGGCATGAACCTCGGCATCCAGGACGCCACCAACCTGGGCTGGAAGCTCGCCGCAACCCTCCAGGGCCGGGCGCCCGACGGACTGCTCGACAGCTACGACACGGAGCGCCGGCCGGCCGCCCGCGCCGTCATCAACAACACCCGCGCGCAGCTTGCCCTGTTCGCCGCGGCGAGCCCGGAGCAGATCGCGCTGCGCGAGGTCTGGTCCGCTGCGCTGGCCGAACCGCAGACCAACCGCCAGTGGGCCCGCCGGATCGCCGGCTTCGACGACCCGCTCCCCGCCGACACCGCACCCGGCGCGCACCCGCTGAACGGCACCCGCCTGGCCGGCCTCGCCCTGGACACGGCACAGGCACCCACCGCCCACCCCTTGATGCACCACGGCCGGCCATTGCTGCTGGACCTCGGCGGGACGCGGACGCCGTGCCCCGCGAGTGATCTGGAACAGCGGGCAGCCACCGTCAACACCGAAGCGGCGGACCCGATCTGGCGGGACGTCACCGCAGTCCTGATCCGGCCCGACGCCCGGATCGCCTGGGCCAGCACCGACGCCGACCCGCAGCGCCGGGCCGCGGACTGCCTCACCGCCCTGCGCACCCTGTGCCGTTAGTCGCAAGTCCCACGCCATTCGACGCCGGGGGGAAGCCCCGCGTGTGCTCCCAGGAGACGGTGAGTGGGCGGACGCGGGGAAGCCACTCCTGGCCGACCGCCAGCACCGCGGCTGCGCGCGGTGCGAAGGCCCACTTGTGCAGGTTTCCGAGCCAGAAGTCGGCACCGCCGATGTCGGCCGCCGGCATGCCGGGAGCGTGCGCGGCGTCCACGAGGGTGACCGCGCCACGGGCGTTGAGCTCGGTGAGTATTTCGGGCGCGGCGATCCGGCGGGCGGTGTGCGGGCCCACCAGGTCGAGGACGGCGACTCAAGTGCGGTCGTCCACAGCGGGCAGTACGGTGTCCCGGACACAGCCGCCTCGTCGGGGCGTGCAGCGCCAGCCGGGCCACGGCCAGTTCGGCCCCTGCTCGGCGGCGTGCCGCCGAGCAGCTTCGGCGACCACGCCGTACCCATGGTCGGTATCGAGGATCCGCTCGCCCCGGCCCAAGGAGATGCTGGCCAGTGCGACGGCGATGCCCTCGGTGACGTCGGTGAGCAGTGCGAGGCGCTCCGGTTCTGGTGGTTCGACGAGCTCCGTGCGGTCCGTGGCCACGTCCCCATCCCTCCCGCACGCCATGAGCTGTGAAGGTTTATTGCCGGCCCCGCACCGCCGCTCCCCCTTGGCCGGAAGCCGTTCACCCGCCGCGGACCCTCAGCTCCGGAACTGGCCACCATCGACCTGTGCGTGATCAACGAAGTTCTCGCCGGCCGAGGGGAATCCGCACGTGCAGTGACGTCAAAGGCGAGGAGCGGCACCTGTGTTGAGCGGTCACCGGGTGAACCGGCGGGGCGCGGCTTCGTGGAGACGGAACCCGGCACTTCTTCACGACGGGAGAGACGATGCGATCCGCGCAGGACTGACTGGGAACCGTTCTGCTGGCCGTGGAAAGCTGTTGGCGGTCGCGGTGTTCGCGTGCCAGGGCGTCGACGCGGCGACGACCAGGATACCGACGGCGAACCAGACTCCGGGCTCGCACAAGCAAGGGTCATTCTCCCGGCGTGCACGACACGGCGGTGATTCTCCCGGCGTGCACGACGCGGCGCCGGGCGGGTCGCGTCACCGCCCGGCCAACACCGCCCGGCCAACGGCCCCTTCGCGCGGGCGTTGGTGACTTTCCCGGCTCCCTGATGTTGCCTTGACGAATGCCGCTGTTCCCGTCGGCGTCCCCGCACCCGGCGCCAACGGCCTGACCGTCGCCGTCACGGTCGTGGACTGCCCGCACAGCGGGCAACTCCTCCTGCACCCGACCAACCGCTCGGGTGATCAACCGGACACGCCGGCGGGTGAGCCCATGGGTCGGCGCAGTAGCGCGCTTCAGTTGACGGAGCCGCACATGGACACTCCGACCGCGACGCCGGAATCGAGCCGGCGCCTCAACTGGACGGCGAAGGCCCGGTGGTGTGAGGCGGCTATACGAAGGGGCCTTCGGTGATGAAACGGCGGAGGTGGCGGGCGAAGGTCCGGGCGTCCCCGGGGGGCCAGGAGTTGAGACTCGCCGCGATGTGGGCGGCCAGGCGCTCGCGTAGTTCGGCCACGGTGTGTTCTCCCTCGTCGGTGAGGACCAGCAGGGATGCGCGACGGTCGGTGGGGTCCGGTTCGCGGCGGATGAGTCCGGCAGCCTCCAGGCGGGAGGCGCGGCGGGTGACGCCGGAGCGGTCGAGTCCGGCGTCCGGAGCCAGGTCGGCGGCACTGCGGGGGCCGGTCCTGGCCAGTGCGCTGAGGATCGGGTAGGTCAGCTCGTCCACTGCCTCCCCCATGCCCTCGGTCAGGTGCTTGTGCAGCTGGGCGCGGGTGGTGCGTTTGAGCAGGATGCCCAGCGCATNGGGGCCGGTCCTGGCCAGTGCGCTGAGGATCGGGTAGGTCAGCTCGTCCACTGCCTCCCCCATGCCCTCGGTCAGGTGCTTGTGCAGCTGGGCGCGGGTGGTGCGTTTGAGCAGGATGCCCAGCGCATCGGCGATCTCATGTCCTACCTCGTTCTCCATACCCCCACAGTAGCGTGCGCTGCGCACGCATGTGGTGCTACAGTCAAAAGAAGCGTGCGCAGCGCACGCACTTACCCGGTGTTCACCGTGAAAGGAATCCCCCATGAACCCCACTGGCGTCGCCGCCGCCCTCACCGACCTGATCTTCAACACCGACATCACCGTCGAAGAAGCCGCCGACCGCCACTTCGCCCCCGGCTACCGGCAGCGCACGGACGGGCAGTGGGCCGACCGCGCCGGCTTCATCGAGCACATCGCCCACGTGCGCACGCTCGTCGCCGAAGGCTCTGTCGAGGTCCACGACGAGCTCTACGACGGCACCAAGTACGCCGACCGCCACACGGTCAACATCACGAAGAAGGACGGCTCGACCGTGCTCACCGAGGTCTACGTGTTCGCCGACCTGGCATCCGACGGCCGCTTCAGCCGCATAGAGGAGACCACCCTGATGCTCCAGGGCTCCGAAGCGGACCGCAACATCGGCAGCGCCCGCTGAGCTCTCCGCTCACCGTCCGGTAGCGAACGCGGCCTGGCCCTGGTCGGAGGTTGTCCCGGCCGACCAGGGCCAGGCTGCCGCGGCCGCACCGGTCACGGAGCCGACCGCGGCCGGCGACCTGCCCGAGGCGCTGTTTCCGTGCAGGAAGCCGGGTTTCTTCGGTTCCCACCATCACGGCTGCCGTGCTCCCGGCGGCCAGTGACACCGCCGGGGACACGGCAGCCGTGCAACACGGGGTGCCACATGCTCACCCCAGAGGCTCGATCTCGACAGGCTTCTTTCCCGTATTGACCTGCGTCGTGGCTCTCTCCCGGGTAGGGGTATCAACGACAGATGCTGCCTACGGTGGTGATCTCCATGTAGGTGTTCCTGCGCAGGCGTTGACGGTGCCACCCGGGGTCAGACCTCGGGATCGAGCTCCGGTGCCAGCAGCTCGTCGATCGTCTGCCGGCGGCGGATCAGCCTGGTCTCGTCCCCGTCGACGAGGACTTCCGGGATGAGCGGCCGGGAGTTGTAGTTCGACGACATGCTGGCGCCGTACGCCCCGGTGTCGTGGAAGACCACCAGGTCACCTATCTCGGTGTGGGGCAGCGGCACGGGCTCCACATCACCGCCCTCGACCTGTGTGAACACGTCCCCCGACTCGCAGAGCGGGCCGGCCAGAACCGTGTCCCGGGCCTCCTCGCGACGGAACCCGCCCTCCGCCCCGAGGACCGAGACACGATGGTTGCTGCCGTACATCGCGGGCCGCATCAGGTCGTTGAACCCGGCGTCGACCAGCACGAAGTAGTTGCTCCCCACGGGCTTCTGTGCGCGCACCTCGGCGGCCAGGACGCCGGAGCCCGCGACCAGGAAGCGTCCGGGCTCGATCTCCAACCGGACCGGGTGGCCCAACTCGGAGGCCAGCTCCTGGCGGGCGGCGTCCCAGAGCCTGAAGTAGCGGTCGGTGTCGATCTCCGGGTCACCCGGCGTGTACGGCACGGAGAGGCCGCCGCCGGCCGAGATGGCCTGGATGTCCCGCCCGGTCATCCTGACCTGCTTGACCATGGTCTCGCAGACCGACTCCAGGTGGCTGTAGTCCACCCCCGAGCCGATGTGCATGTGCAGGCCGACGAGGTCGAGCCCGTGCTGGTCGACCAGCGCGAGACTCTCTTCCAGGTGCTCGTGCCAGATGCCGTGCTTGCTGTGTTCGCCACCGGTGTTGGTCTTGCGGCTGTGCCCATGGCCGAAGCCGGGGTTGACCCGGATCCAGACCGGGTGGCCGGGGGCGGCCGCGCCCACCTGGTCGAGCATCTGCGGCGAGCCGGCGTTGACCGGGATGCCCAGTTCGACGACGCGGCGCAGCGTGGACCGGTTCAGCAGGTCGGCGGTGAAGACGATGGGCTCGTTCGCTCCCTCGACCTGGTAGCCGGCCGCGAGCGCACGCTCGATCTCGCCCTCCGACACCGCATCGACCAGCACGCCCTCCTCGCGCATCAAACGCAGGATGTGCAGGTTCGAGCAGGCTTTCTGGGCGAAGCGGATCACGTCGAACCGGCGCAGCCGGGCGATCTGCGCGCGGATCGTTTCGGCGTCGTACACCCACAGCGGGGTGCCGTACTCCGCGGCCGCACCGGCGAGCCGCGGCCCGTCGAGGGAGCCGGGAAGCTCCCCCGTGGGGGAGGACGCAGCGGGGGAGGAGACGGGAGCAGAGGGCACGGTCAGTCCTTCTCGCCGATGATCAGGGCAATTCCGAGATTCTCTTCCAAACGCCGCAGGATCTGCTCGGCTGTCCGCACCACGGACGGATGGTCCGCGCCGCGCAGCATGAAGCGGGCCACGATCTGCCCGGCGGACACCCGCTGACCGGGCCCGGTCCCGTGGTTGTCGAAGCCGATGACCTCAAGGACGCCCGGAACGTCGGCGATCCACTCCAGCGGCGCCCCGGCGGAGATCGTGCCGCCGTCGCGGGCCATCTTCCGCCCGCCGACGCAGCCCGTGAGTGCGCCGGGCAGCGCCACCTCGGCACCGGGCTCCAGAGTGCTCAGCAGGCCGGCGAAGATGTCCGTTCCGGTGGCGTGCTGGTAGATGGTGGGCAGTGTGCCTCCCATCACTCAGGGGTTGCCCTCGACCAAAACCGGTCCGCGGTCGGTGACCATGATCTCCAGATGGAAGACGCCCAGGTCCAGGTCGATCGCTCGGCACACGTCGACCGCGTACGCCACACAGATGGCCGCCTGCTCCTCGGGGAGGTGGGCGGGGATGTACGAGCCGAGTTCCCCCACCTCGTCCTCGGCCCAGCGGAATCGGCCGGACACCGCGAACGGGAAGAACTCCCCTTCCCTGGAACCCAGTTCCACCGACACCAGCGTGCCGACCAGGTACTCCTCAACGAGGATTCCGCGCCGGAACTGTTCGTGCCACTGCGAGGGCACCGCATCCAGACCGGTCAGCATCCCCTGGCAGCAGGCGGCGGCCTCGGTGGCCCGCCCCACCACATAGGAGAGCAGACGGTCCGCGCCCGACGGCGGCTTCAGGATCACCGGATACCCGGTCTCCTCGGTCTCGGCCGGCGCGTAGCGCGCGGAGGCGAGCCCCGCCTGCTCCAGGGCCGCCCGGCACTCGTCCTTGCGCCGGGCGGTGAGGACGCCGTCGGTCGCCGTGCCCCGCAGGCCGAGCTTCCGGCAGACCATGGCCACCAGCCATGACGGAGAGCACCACCACCGAGACCACTGCCGACGCCTGTTAGGTCATCGCCCGTCCGCAGAGCCGGGGCCACCGGTCGACGGCGGACGACACCCTTGGCCGGCCTGCCCCAGCGACGGACAGCGGGCCGCTGCGGCTGAAGGTGCCCGGGACGCGTTCCCGCAGTCACAGCAGCCGCAACTCACCCCGCATCACCGGCATGTGCATACGGTTCACGTCCCCACGAACACACCTATCGCACACGGTGCCCGCTTTGCGGGCGCCCCTGGCCCCCGCCTACGCATCGTCCGCCGGCGCCCTGTTCGTCGGCTCGACGTGGCTGACCATCGCGCTGATGAGCTTGGACGACGCGCCGCAGCGGGCAATCGTCGTCATCAGTTCAGGCCGCTCCATCAAGGTGCCGCTCTCGGCAAACGGCACGGCTCCTCCTGGGCCTGGAAGCTCAGCTCACCTGCGCACTGGTGGGCATCGCCATCGGAGTACTCGCGGCCGGTCCTCAGGCGGCAGGGGTACGCGCTGGTGGCCCTCACCGAGGTCGCGGCGTACGCGCATGGCCCGGGCCGTCGACCGGCCCGGGCCATGCAGGTGTTGGTTGATCAGTATTGGATGGTGTGGTTGTAGAGGATGTTTCGGGCCTTGGTGCCGCTGTCCAGGCCGTAGTCGGGTCGGTCGTTGACGAAGTACTCGCGGAAGCTGGACTGCTGGGTCTTGGTCATCATGGTGTTGCTCTTGGCCCAGCCGCCGTCGACCTGGGACCACAGGTCGACCAGCGCGGTGGCGACGCGGGCCTCACAGGCGTCGCCCGGGTCGATGCCGGTCGTGGAGCGGTCGTTGGCGAGATTCTGGGAGCTGCCGTTGCCCCAGTAGTAGGTGGTGTCGTTGAACGTGTGGAACGCCACCGCGTTGGCGAAGCCCTCGGTCCAGCCGCAGCTGGTGGAGGAGGTGCGGCTGACGTAGTGGGGCGAGCAGTTGCTCACGTTCGGCCACCAGCCCTTGTAGAGCTTGCCCATGAGGGCGTGGCCTGACTCGTGGACGACGGTGTGCTCGGCGTCGGGGTCGTTGTCCGCGAGGTGGATCTTGTCCTCGTTGGGCGACCAGTAGGTGCCGTCGGTGGAGCCGGGGTACCACTGGACGGTGATCGGCGTGCAGTGGCCGTCCTGCTGGCTGCTGGCCCAGCAGTTGGTGGTGGAACCGCGGTTCCACCACAGCTTGTTGAGGGTGTCGAGGGCGTGCCAGGCACGGCCCTGCCCTTCGTTGGCGTACACGTTGCCCAGGCTGGTGCTGCCCGAGACGTTGCCCTGAGAGTAGGTGGCGGTGGTGTAGNCGGTCCCACCACAGCTTGTTGAGGGTGTCGAGGGCGTGCCAGGCACGGCCCTGCCCTTCGTTGGCGTACACGTTGCCCAGGCTGGTGCTGCCCGAGACGTTGCCCTGAGAGTAGGTGGCGGTGGTGTAGAGGCGGCCGTTGCCGTCGACCACGGACCACGACTGGCCTGCCTGGGTCTGGAACTCCGCCCAGACCTTGGAGGTGACGGAGGTGGTGGGGGTGTAGCAGAGGTTGAAGCTGCCGTCTTTGTTGCCGGTCATTCCCGTGGCGAGCTTCTGCGTACCGCTGTTGGCGGTGGGCTGGCCCCACAGGGTGACGTTGGCGTTGTGGACCGGCTCGTCCCGGTTGGCCTTGCCGTTCCAACTGCCGCCCTCGGCGGACTGGAAGCGGTTGCGGAAGGTGCCGGTGACGCAGACCTGCGAGGAGTCCCCGGCCGGGCTGCCTGTGCGCGGGGTGGCCGGGCCGGAGGCGGCCGAGGCGCGGGCCGGGGCGGGGGCAGGTGCCTTGGGGGTGACCGGGCGTTCCTTGCGAGCGCCGGGCGCGGGATGGTGGACCGGGGCCGGGCGGGCTTTGGTGACCGATATGCCCTTGTCGGAGGAGCCGTTGGTCTTGCCGACGGTGAGTTCGACCGAGTCGTGTCCGGCGCGGCGGGGGTCGGGGTGGTCGATGTCGCTGATGTCCGCCTGGATCTGGGCGGCTCCGGCGGCGACCGCCTTGACCTTGAGCTTGACGGTCTGGGTGCCGGGGGTGAGGGCAAGGGTGCGGCTGGTGCGCTGGCCGAAGGTGTCCGTGGTGGGCGCGGCGAGGCCGGAGCCTTTGCCGTCGGATATCCGGAGCGCGGGCGGCAGTTGGAGGGACAGGCCGGCGCGCTTGACGTCGGTCTGCGCCTTGACGTCCACGGTGAGGGTGGCCTGCTCGCCGACGGCGGGGAGGTGGTCGAGGGATGCGGTGACGCCGAGACAGCTCAGCGGCGCCTCGGAGTTCTTCTCCGCAGGGCGGATCGTGCAGGTGCCGGCCGGTGTGGGGGCGTGGGCCTGAGGGGAGCTGCCAGCGAACGCGGACGGCATGACGACGGCTGCCAGGCAGGCGCCTGCACCTGTCATCGCGATCAGAGCGGCAGATCTGGGAACCCGTTTCCGGGACCGTATTCGGGACATGGGCGTGCCTTCCTATGGCGTGCACAGCCGACTTCGGTGCACGCCGACAAAGCGTGAGGGGGGTAAGGAACTGACCCTGGATCACTTCAGCCATCAAGCATTGGCCTTAGATGCACCGTGGGTAACAGGTGGCCGGAACCATATACCCCACGGCTTGCGCATGTCACTGCCATCGGAGAAGAGAACGAGCCATGGGAAGCGGGGGGTTGGCGGATGCCTGGCCGTTACCGGACTCATCTGACGGCAGCGCGACGTACGGACAACTACTGCGCGTCGATGCCGGCGAGCTGAGGCGATCTGCCGTTGCAGCACGGCCTGTTGGCGGTCAGTGATGCCCGCTAGTGCCGCATCAGACAACGTTCGCCCTGTTGTGAGATGTCGCCCGGTTGCTGCGCGGGGTGGTGTCGGAGGGCCAGAATGATCACGTGGCTGAACGCGTGCGTGTCCGGCAGATCGATGACGACGAGGGCAGGCGGCTGCTGCGGATCATCCGCAGAGGTACCGGTTCGGTGGTGACCTGGCGGAGGGCCCAGATGGTGCTGTTATCCGCGCAGGGCATGCCGGTGGCGAAGACCGCCGAGCTGACGTTCAGCAGTGCGGACCGGGTCCGGGACGTGCTCCACAACTTCAACGCCGATGGCTTCGCCTCGCACTATCCCAAGTACAAGGGTGGCCGACCGAAAACCTTCACCCTCCCGGAACGCCGGGAGACAAGAAGATCGCCAAGTCGAAGCCGTCCGAGCACGGCTTGCCGTTTTCGACCTGGAGCCTGGCCAAGCTGGCCGACTTCCTGGTCGCTGAGGGGATGGTCGACGACATCAGCCACGAGGGCCTTCGGGCCCTGCTCCGCGAAGAGGGCGTGTCGTCTCAACGCATAAAGACCTGGAAGACCTCCCGCGACCCCAACTATGAGGCCAAGAAGGCCCGCGTCGAGCACCTCTACGCGCTCGCCGACGGCGAGGTCATACCCGAGCAAGGCGAGCCCGAAGTCATCTTGTGCATGGATGAGTTCGGCCCGCCCAACCTACAGCCCCACCCTGGACGGCAGTGGACCGAGCGCGGAGGACGGCACAAGGACCCCGACCGGGAACCCCGGCCCCGATGCCGGGCGACCTACGCCCGCCCGCACGGGGTCCGGCACCTGTGCGCCGCCTCCGACCTGGGCAAAGACAAGCATTACGGGCACATCAAGCCGAAGAAGAACCGCACGAGATTCTTGGAGTTCTGCCGCTACCTCCGCAGCCTCTGCCCGCCCGAGATCCGCATCGCGATCGTGCTCGACAACTTCTCCCCGCACTTGACCACGAAGATGGACACCCGAGTCGGTGACTGGGCCGCGGCCACCAACGTCGAGATCGCCTACACGCCGACCAACAACTCCTGGCTCGACCGCATCGAAGCCCAGTTCACCGCCCTGCGTTACTTCGCTCTGGATGGCACCGACCACGCCAGCCACAAGGGGCGGGGCAGCATGATCCGCCGCTACATCCTCTGGCGAAACCGCCACGCCACCGACGAACGCCTACGCCAAGTCGTCGACAGGGCGAACGTTGCCTGATGTGGCACTAGAGGGCGCGGGCCCCGCCAGGACCTCGGTCCTGGCGGGGCCCGCGCCGATGATTTCTTTAGGCGTCCTGCCTGACGGACGGGTTGCAGATAGTCGGTGCAGNCCCCCCCCCCCCCCCCCCCCCCCCCCCCCCCCCCCCCCCCCCCCCCCCCCCCCCCCCCCCCCCCCCCCCCCCGCGCCGATGATTTCTTTAGGCGTCCTGCCTGACGGACGGGTTGCAGATAGTCGGTGCAGTAGCGGTGGAAGTTTCGTCGGCGGCGCGGGTGTGTGATGTGGAAGGGATGACGGTTGTAGATGGGTGGGTCGTGGAGGGCACTTGGGCGGCGGCCATCGCCACCGTCGGGATCAGGGCGAGCAGGCCGATAAAGGCAGCACGCGTCATGAGGTTAGCCTTACTTCATTTGTGCCCCTGTACTCGTGCGTACATTTGCAGCCACGGCTAATGGGGGCGGAGAATTGCTGAATGTTTGAGCGACGCTACACCGGGCTGAACGGCATTGCGAATCCGGGTTGTATAGGTCCTGGGGAGAACCTTTGAGGCTCAGTCCGTCGTCCCATTCCAGGTCTGCTGCAGCCGGCCGCTCACGCGCGCGGCCGCGCCCTCGTCGCCTAGCTCGCGGAATATGCCAAGCGCATCTTGCCAGAGCGTTTGAGCTGTATCGAGGGCGCCCTCACCGTGCCGGATTTCCGCCAGGGCTTCCAATGCTCGCCCGGTTTCCTCGGGATCCTGGGTGCAGCGAGCCAAGAGGAGCGCGGACTCGAAGTGCTCGGCGGCCGGCCGCAGCTGTCGCATGGCGGCCTCCGCGTTCCCCAGGTGGCGCAGGGCGCGGCACTCCTCGTATCGGGCGCCGATGCTACGTGCGAGGTCAAGCGCCCGGGTGTGGTAGTCCATGGCCTCGGGGAAGCGCCCCAGGTTGTGCTGGGCGGTGCCGAGGCCGATGAGTCCGTTGGCCTCGTTCTTGCGGTCACCGAGTCGCTGAAAATCGAGGAGGCAGTCCCGGTAGAGCCTTGATGCTTCCTTGGCGTTTCCGGCGAGCGCCATAACCTCTGCGAGGTTGAACCGGGCTATCGCTTCGTCATGCGGGTTTCTGATTTCCTTGGCGATGTCGAGTGCTTCTTCGATGTACCGTCGAGCGAATGAGATATTTCCCATGCGTACATGGAGGTCGCCCAGGTTATTCTTCGTTTTGCCGACGGTCCTTGTGTCGCCCGCCCGCTGGGATTCGTCAATGGCTTCCAGGAAACGCTCCTGCGCCTTTTGGTACTCACCCAGGTGCAGCAGGGCGATGGCGATGTTGTTCACGTTCTTGGCGCGGTTCGCGGAGTTTCCGGATTCATTCTGTACGGCCAGCGCCTGCAAGTAGAAGTCCAGGGCCGTCCGGTACTTTCCGCGATTCCAGTCGAGCACGCCGAGCGCGCGCAGCGCCTCGCTCTCCGCATCCGGGTCGCCCAGGGCGCGGGCCAGTTCCAGTGCGCGGTGACAGGCTTCCTCGGCCTGCGGGTAGTGGCCGGTCTGTGCGTGCGCGCCGCCTAGATCCAGCAGGGCGAGGCAGAGTGCGCGCTGGTCATCGGTGCGCTGCCAGTGGCTGACGGCGTGTTCGTGCAGTCGGTCGGCGTGCGTCCAGTGGCATTCGGAGTCGAGGAAGCCGGCCAGTACGTGACAGAGCTGGGCGGCGTGCCCGGGGGAGCTGTGAACGCGGTTGTAGTGCTCCGTGGTGAGGAGGTTGGCGCGTTCGAGGCTCAGCCATGACCGGGCGTCATCAACATCCCTGAAGGGAGGCAAAGGCCAAGGTCCTGGGGCGAGTTCATGGACCAAGCGCAGACGCTGAGGGTAGATCAGGGCATCGGCCCGTGACGCGGTGCACAGATAGAAATCGGTCAATTGGTTGAGGGCATTACACCGCTCAGCGTCGCCGTCCTTGGAGTTGGCCAGGGCACGCGCGTACTCACCCAGAAGATCATGAAACCGGTACCGGTGAGGGGCGGGTTCCTGCAGCAGATGGCACTGTAGTAATGCTTCAAGAAGCCGCTCGGTTGCCTCCAGTGACCGGTTCAGCAGGGCGGCAGCCGCGTATGGTCCGAACTCCGATCCCAAATGCAGTCCGAGAAGGCGGAATGCGGACCGCTGGCCGGGCGTCAGCGTTTGGTACGAGATTTCGAATGCGCGGCCTATTTCGTGGTAGCCGTCCCGGATTTCTGCCAGCCGTCCCGAACCACGTGTGAGGCGCTCGCGGAGGGTGGCCAGCGTCCATGATGGGTGGGCGCTGAAGCGGTTGGCGACCAACTCGATCGCCAGCGGCAAATGCCCGCAAAGATGGACGATTTGCGCGACTTCCCTGATGTCCTGGCTGCGATGTTCCCCGGCGAACTGCAGGAAGAGCGCAATCGCGTCCTGTGACGGCAGTACGTCCAGAGCCAGCGAGTGGGCGCCGGGCAGGCCGGCCAGGTGTCGTCGGCTCGTGACGATCGCCAGGCTGGGGGAGTCACTGGGGAGGAGGGGGATGACCTGGGAGGGCGAGGCGGCATCGTCCAGGACGAGGATCACGCGCCGGCGGGCCAGGATGGTGCGCCACAGTGCGGTGCGTTCCTCGATGTCGGCAGGGATGGCGTCGACCGGAACGCCCAGCAGGCGCAGCAGCATGGCGAGCGCCTGGCCGGTTTCCAGCGGTTCCTGTACGCGCGCGTGGGCGCGGAGATCGAGATAGAGCTGCCCGTCGGGGAACCGGTCGCCCATGTGTCGCGCGGCATTGATCGCTAGCGCCGTCTTGCCGATCCCGGCCATCCCAGAGATTGATTCCAGGGTGACCACCGACCCGTGGTCGGCAACCGCTTCGACGGCCTTGCTCAGCCGCCGTAGCTCCGCCTGCCGTCCGACGAGAGCGGATTGCCTGGGCAGATTGTGCGGTGCGGGCATCGCTACGGGCGGTACGGCGCCGGAGGTGGCCGCGACGGACCCGGTGGCCGCGATGGCGCCGGCGGATGCGACGGATGCGAGGGACATGGCGGGCCCTGCGGGCCCTGCGGGCCCCGTGGACCCGGTGGACTGCGCGCTCCCGGGAAGCAGGTCCTGCACCGGCGCGCGCCGGAGGATGCGCTGATGGATCCGCGCCAGTTCCTCACCCGGCTCCGTGCCTAATTCGGCGCGCAGTCTGCGTAAGGCGACCTGGTAGACGCGGAGGGCGTCGGCATGCCGTCCACATCCGTAGTAGGCGACCATGAGGTGGCCGATCAGCGTTTCATCGTCGGGGTGTTGGTCCACCAGGTCGGCCAGGTCCCCGACGACGTCGGCGAAACGGTGCAGCCGCAGTTCGAGGGCGATCCGAGAGGACGTGACGCCAAGGCGCCGCTGGGCGAGCTTCCTTCGTGTGCGCTCGGGCCACAGCCCGGGCAGTCCGGCGAGCGCGTCGCCACGCCAGAGATCGTCGGCCTGGTGCAGGAGGTCGATGGCGGCCTTGGTGTCCCCGCCGTCCGCTGTGGAGTGAGCCTCGGAGGTCAGGTGCTGGAAGCGGTGCCAGTCGATCGAGCCCGCGTCCACGCGCAGCGCGTAGGTGTGCGCGTGATGTGAGATATGCGGTACGTCGGGTCCGGCGCCGTACTCGCGCAGCGCCTTGCGGATCCGCGATACGTAAACGTGCACGTTCTTACGGTCGTTGGCCGGCGGATCGCCCTCCCAGAGGCGGCCGACGAGCGCATCCAGCGAGACCGGACGGCCGGCTTCCAGAGCGAGTGAGGCCAGGATCAGACGTTCTTTGTCCGAACCGAGGCCGCAACAGCGACTTTGTGCCACGAGCCCGACCGGGCCGAGCACTTGGATTTCCACCAGCGCCTCCCCCTGACAGCGCACACCCCGCCGTTGACGACTATGACAGGGGTCACAAAAGAGGGGCCAGAGGGCCTGGCGCAATGGCCGAATCCTATGCCATCGCTCTATGTCACGGTCTCTGTGCCGTACTTGATGGGTAGTTCCCCTCCGGTCAATGTGCGACCGATCACCCAGTCATGAGCGATCTGTGAGCGAGTCGATCCACTTTTTGATGCAGAGGTGATCGGTAGTGGGGGTTGGTGGAACAGGGGGGCGGATGCGTCGGGACGGGAACGTGGTCGGCGGCGAGGCACAGCTCAACGGCCCCGTCATCCAGGCGAGAGAGGTCACCGGCGGCATCCATCTCCATGGCGCCGAGCAACGGCCGCCCCTTCCGGTCCCACGTCAACTCCCGCCCCTCACTGCCCATTTCATGGGACGCTCCGACGACCTGGCGGCCCTGGACGATCTGCGCTCCCGGCACGATGGACACTCACCGCCGCTGATAGTGGTCAGCGGTCCTGCCGGCGTCGGGAAGACGGCGTTGGTGACACGGTGGCTGCGCGAGACCGACGAGGCGTATCCGGACGGCCATCTCTACGCCGACCTGCGCGGGCACTCCCCCGAGGGGCCCGCTGAGCCCGGAGAGGTCCTCGGCCAGTTCTTACGGGCCCTCGGAGTGGGTCCGGTCCCGGCCGAGCTGGCCGAACAAGCCGCTCTCTGGCGCTCGGTCACCGCGGACCTCCGGATCGGCATAGTGATCGACAACGTTCTGTCCGCGGCCCAGGTCCGGCCCATCCTGCCCGGCGGGAGACGCGGCCTCACCGTCGTGACCAGCAGAAACCGGCTGACTGGACTGGGCGTGGACGGCGCTCGGGTGTACCACCTGGGCGTCTTGGACCCGGCAGCGGCCGAGGAACTCCTGTCGCGTGGGGTGGGTCGGGAACGGGTGCAGAACGAGGCCGCGGCGGCTCGCGAGGTGGTTCTGCTGTGCGCCGGCCTCCCCCTGGCCGTATGCCTGGCCGCCGCGCGTCTCGCAGCGCGGCCCAAGCAGCCGCTGCGCGCCCTGGTCGAGGCGCTCGCCGAGGACCGCGATCGCCTGGAGGAGCTGACAGTGGAAGGGGAAAAGGCGGTACGCAGCGGACTGGACGGCTCGTATGCGGTCCTGTCGGAGGGCGCCGCGCGGCTGTACCGGCGCTGGGGCCTGCTGCCGGTGCGGGTATTCGAAGTACGCAGCGCGGCGGCGGTCTGCGGGGTGCCCATGCGGGTGGCCGAGCGGCTGATCGACGCGCTGCTTGAGGCCAATCTGATCGAGGAGTCCGGGCTCGACGCCTATCGCTTCCATGATCTGGTGCGGCTCCATGCGCGCGAGCGCGGTTTCCTGGACGAGACGGACGGCGGCCGCAGGGAGACCCTGCGCCGTGCGTGCGACTGGTACCTGGCGACCGCCACTGAGGCCCAGCGGCTGCTGACGCCCATTCAGCTCACCCTACGGCGGGACTTCGCCTTCTGGCCCGACGGTCTCCCGCTCCCGTTCGACGATGAGACCGGGGCGCTGGAGTGGTTGGCCGCGCGCCGGCTGGACCTGCTGGAAGCCGTCCGCACCGCGACCGGTCAGGGCTGGTACGACACGGGCTGGCAGATCGTCGACGCGATGTGGCCGCTGTTTCTGCGGCTGAGACACTACGGCCTGTGGATCGAGGCCCATGAACTGGGACTTGTCGCCGCGGAACGCGCCGGTGACCGGGCCGCAGAGCGCCAGATGCTCAACTCCGGCGCCATCGGCTTCACCAGCGCGCATCGCATCGACGACGCCATCGACTGGTACCACCGGTCCCTGATCGCCGCGCGCGAGGCCGGCGACGTGCGAGACGAAGGACAGGCGCTGCACGGCCTGGGCACGTGCCATCGCGAGGCGGGCCGCACCGGGCAGGCCGTCTCGTACCTCTCCCAGGCCATCACGGTGTGGGAGAGCTGCGGCTATCAGCGCGGTGCCGCGCTGTCCCGGATCATCGTCGGTGAGATCGCCCTGGAGGACGATGACATCGAACGCGCCGTCGGCTGCTTCTCCCAGGCGCACACCTTGCTGACCGAGATACGGGACCCGTACGACGCGGCGCGGGCGCTGGCCTTCCTCGGATACGCGCACGCACTGGCCGCAAGCCCGGGGAAGCGGGCCGCAGACGCCGGGGCCGACGCCTACGAGCGAGGCATCGGTGAACTCCGGGAGGCGCTGGCCGTGTTCGAGGCGTCGGGAGCGGCTCACTGGCGGGCCAGGGCCTTGGAACTGCTCGGCCGGAGTGCCCAGCACAATGGCGATACGGATGCCGCCCTGGAGTTCTACGAGCGTTCCCGGGCGGCTCACCTGCCGCACAGCCCTGATGAGGCGGAGCGGCTGGCGGGGCGATTGGGCGAGCTGGGCGGGTGAACCTGCTGGGGGCGGACGTTCCCCAGGGCTGCTGGAACAAAACCCGTAGGGGGTGCGAGCACCCCCTACGGGCCCACAACGCGGCGGGCAGCGGCGGTTTTCCGGTTGCGCGGCGCGTGATCGACTCGATAGTGCCTCGGTACGTACCAGGCTCTCAAGCTGTGTACGTAGCGCGCGTCAGTACGACCATCGACGCCAGCTTGCCCAATGGTTGCCCCGCTGCCGCCCAGCCGTACAGGCAAGAGGGGAGCAACGCTCGGTCCGCGGCCGTGGGCGGACTTCCGCACCAGGACGGCGCGGGCACCATCCACGGTCGCACCTGCCCCCGGCCGCCCGGGCGTTCCGCCACCGCCCAGCCCCCGTCATCCAGGGGCAGCGTGGCGAGCCGGCAGCCGACCCGGTCGGCGAGTACGTCCGCCACCCAGCGCAGGGCGTGGTCACGTGGGCGGGGGACGCTGCCGTGCAGCAGGTCGGCGCACCCGAGCCAGCGTTCCTCGGCACAGAGGTCGATATCGACCGCGAAGTGGTCGTGCAGGCAGGGCAGCCGGCCTGCGTCGACGGGTTCATCGGCGACCTTGCCCGTCCCGTCGCTCTGTGCATTGACGAGGTACACGCCTTCCGTCACGGCCTCCACCACATACGCGCCCCCCGGCGTGCCGAGGACCATCCGCAGCGTCGGCGCCCCGGTGCTGGGCAGGGCCCACCGGCCGCCCGCTGCCATGGCCGGTTCGACGCTCGCCAGCCGGCCGCCGCGCCGCACCCATCGGGGCGCATCGGATGTGAACGCCGTCATGCCGGGACCTCCGACTCTCCCGCGTGCCAGGCGTCCCCGTCATCCCTCGCCACCCAGGTCTCCAGCGCCGGCGGAAGTGGCAGGCGCCGGGTGAGGGCTGGGAACGCGGGTTGGCCGAGGCCCAGGACGCGGTACATCAGTCGCCGCATATTCCGGCTGAACCGCCCGGGTTCGGAGGTGATACGCGCAGCAATGGCGGCGTAGTCCTGCCGTCGGTATTCGGCCGCCGCGTAGTCCAGTTGCTCCAGCAGCCCATGGGCGGGCGACAGCGTCGGCGCGGTCAGGGCGAGCGCGGCGGCCGGCGAGGCAGGGTTGATCTCCCGTTCCGGTGACGCCGCCAGCAGGATCGGTGCGTGGGTGAGCGTGCCGTAGAGGGTGACCGAGCCGTGGTCCCCGATGATGCCGTCGGCCGCTATCAGGACCGTACGCCAGTCCGCCTCGGGCGGCACCACCGCGATGCCCCGCGTCCGGCATTGCGCCAACCAGGCGCGTACCTGCCAGGCCCCGTGCCCGGACCACACATTGGGGTGGACGAGGACCGCCACCCGCACTGAGTCGTCGTTCAGCTCGCTCAGGAGCCGGGGCAACAACGTCTCGAACGAGCCGAAGGACGAATGCGGACCCCAGGTGGAGACCACGCCGATCAGCCGCTCCCGGGAGCCGATGCCGAGCGCCCCACGGTAGGCATCGCGCTGCGGCAGGCTGATCGCCATCCGGTCGTGCGCCGGGTCACCGGCCACGACCGCCACGGGAAGGGCCGCTGGGCAGTGACGTGCCAGTTCGTCCGCATCGTCTTCGTGGGGCAGTACGACGGCTGCCGGCAGCGGCCTGCCGTCCGGGACGATGTCCCGCCGGGACAGTCCCGCCACCCACTGCCCGTCAGAAGGTCCCACCCGCTTAAGGTAGTTGGCGCCATGAGGCAGTGTGATCAGCGGGCCCCGGATCTCCTCCACGCCGCGCGGACCGGCGGCCAGTACGAGATCGAACTCCATCCGCACCGCTTCCTGCCAGGTGAGCTGCACACTGCCCAGCCGGCGGAGCAACTGCGCTACCCCGTCGCTGAACTCATGCGGTGGCGCGGTGAACATCACCTGGACGCGGAAGTCCGACTCCAGCAGCGAGAACACCTCCTGCAGCCGCTTCCCGTAGGGCACGGTGTGCACGATGACCAGGACGCGTTTGCGGCCGACCAGCGTCAGCCACTCGCGCTTGTGCTCCGGTTTCTGGCTCTCCCGTCCCAGTCCGTAGGACGTGGTGATTGCCGACATGACATCCCCCAATGTCTGCTGTCTGCCGCCGTCGTCGTGACGGCCGCCTCCCGTTGCCCCCTGCCGATCCGCGGGGGTATGGAGGAGGTGCCCGGGTGGGTGTGCGAAAGGCTTGCCGGGCGGTTGCAGAAAGCTTGCGGCGCGGGCGACAGTGACAGGTCCTGGAGCGTTTGCACCGGTCAGGGCGTGTTGTTGTCGAAGGTGGCCAGCCCTTGGCGAAGCCGCTGCTTCCCTTCTGGCCTCAGCACTCCGCAGTCACCGCAGCCTCCTCGGACACTTATCGCAGCCAGGCCCACCTCGCGGCACACGGGGCCGAGGGCCAGCACGTGGCGCACCCGGCCACGAGAAGGCCGCGACCGACGCGATGCCCGTCGAATCGCAGCATCCACCCGGCCGCCCGCCCGGAGTGCGCGGCGAACCGCGGATGTTCACCAAGGTGATCCAGGACGGCGCGGATCCCAAGAACATCGACCTGGTGACCGTCAACCCCAAGGGCAGGAAATGCAAGATGTGCGACAACTGCAAGACATCGGTACCCGGCTTCGGAGGAGAGGCACTGACCGGATGAACGACACCTCTGAGCGTCCCGCCGTCGAAGGACTGCGGCCCGCCCTCGCCGGCTCGGCCCGCTTGGAAGCCGGCCCTCTCGATGTCGCCGACGCTTGCCGGCAATACACGGAGGAGGGCTTCGACATTACCCCCCGGCTCCGCGTGTTCCTGGAAGCCTACGGCGAACTCACCGTCACCTGGACCTTCAAAGCAGGAGAGACGGACCTCTCCACATCGATCGAACGTACCCTGGAGGCCCCGCACGCCACCCCCAGAACCACCCGCATCTTCACCCAGCGCATCGGCCGTTCCGTCATCCCCGTAGGCGCCGCCTCCTCCTGCACCGAGGACTGCATCCTGTTGGCGGACAACGGCGACATTCTGCTCGGCGGCGACGCCGGAATCCAACGGGTGGCCAACGGCTTTGAGGACGCGGTGCGGGCCCTGGTCGCCGGGGACTGGGACAAGACGTTCTTCTGAGACCGGAGCCGTCCCCGGCGGTCTCGTCAGAGCCATCGGGCACGGGCTCCGCGTAGGTAAGCCACTGGCGACCAGCCGGGCGAGGGGCGGCCCCGGCGGCTGTCCGCGTGCGGGCGGCTGCCCCGGCCGCTTCATGCATGGGTGCCGGCGGGCGGTGTCAACTCTGGGAGGTGCGGCGGCGGGAGGCCACGATCAGACCGGCGCCGGCGGTGAGGGTGACGGCGGTGCCGCCGACGGCCCAGGGGGTGGCCGAGCCGGCGCCGGTCGCGGCCAGCTGGGCGCCCGAGGAACTGGTGCCGGAGGTGGCTACGGCGGGGTTGGTGCCGGTGGTGCCGTTGGACTCCGTGGCACCCTTGATGTCTTTGACGTCCTTGACGTCCTTGACGTCCTTGACGTCCTTGACGTCCTTGACGTCCTTGGTGCCGCCCTGCTTCTGCTTCTCGCCGCTGGTGGCCCTGACGTCCTTGGACTCCTGGCCCTCCTTGGCGTTCTCCCGGTCCTTGCCGCCCTTGGCCTTGGCGGCCTCGGCGTCGTCCAGCTTGCGGGCCTCGTACTGGCCGACGTCGAGGAAGTGGCGGATGTCCTCGGCCTTGTCGCCCAGCAGCGCCTTCCTGGCGGCTTCCTTGAGGTGGCGGCCGCCGCTCCCGGAGATGCGGGTGACGAGGATGCGGTCGTCGGTCTCGCGGGCTTCGTACTGGCCCACTTCGAGGAAGCGGGTGCGGTCCTCGGGGCTGCCGTCCAGGGCCTTTTGTATGGACTCGTAGAGCACGCTTCCGCGCTTGGCCGTGTGGAGGATGCGGGAGATTTCAACGCAGTTGTCCTCGTCGCGCGCTGCGTACTGGCCGACCTCCAGGAACTGGCGAAGAGCTTCGTGGGTGCCCTTCCTCAGCGCTTCCAGGGCCGCCCTCCGCAGCCCCTTGCCGGCGGTGCTCGAAATCTGGACGGTGCGCAGCCTGTCGTCCGCGAACTGGGCCAGTTCGTAGCCTTCCTTCAGGTAGCGCACGCGGTCCTCGGGGGAGCCGTTCATGGCCGCCTGTGCGGCCTCGTAGACGCTGCTGCCGGGCTTGGACTTGTGGATGATCCTGAGGATGGCGACGCGGTTGTCGTCGTCGGCCTTCGCGTTGCCGTGGGTGTCCGGCTTCGCATCCGGTGCGGTGTCAGGGGCCGAGTTGGCCGGCGCCGTGGCGGCGTCGGCGGCGACAGCCGGAGAGGCGAACAGGACGGCAGGCGCGATCGCCGCAGCGGCGACAACGGACGAAATACGGGACAGCTTCACGTGTACCCCCACTTTCCCAGGAAAGAAGTAGTAAATGTCCTGTAAAGGATAGAGGATATGGAATTTCCTGGTCAGGGACCCCTGGCACGGGGCGGCCCTGATAGCCACCGGCGGGTACGTGCCTCGTCAGCCAACACGCGTCTTCGGTAGATTTATCGACAGGGCCATGACGAGCGAATCTCCGCGGTCACAGGGGGTGCGGCACGACCAGCCCTTGTCTGCGGCTCCCGCTGGGGCCTGAACCGGCGGCTACGGCAGCAGCAACTCACCCCGCATTACCGGCAGGTGCGTAAGGTCCAAGTCCTCCCACGTGAAGATTGCCTGCTCGGGGATTGCTTCTCTGCGGTGGCAAGGACCCGACCTGCGGTGTTGTCGGCGTACGCCGTGGGGGTTCATATGGGTGCTTCAGGGATCGCGAGCCGAGGTCCGCCCTTGCTATCTGGCGTGATCGGCGTGCACGACGATAGAGCCGCCCGGCGGTTGATGGAGGGTGCCGACGTGGAGGTGACCGAGCATCTTGGCTGTGAGAAGCGCGAACCGGGAGGCAGTGAGTTGGGCAACAGCTGCGACGGCACCTCGGTCATGACCGCGCTGACCGACGCCGGGGCGGTGACACCGGCCGTGCCACCGGACTGGGAGGGCGCAGTTCGAGCCGAAGTTGGTGTCCCAGCGCGTCAGACACCCAGCTGGGTTCAACGAGCAGATCCCGTCGCTGTACGCCTGCGGCATGAGCATGCGTGACATCTGCTCCTACCTGGCCGACACGTACGGTGTCGAGGTCTCGCCCGGTCTGATCAGCAGGGTCACCGACTCCGCCACCGATGAACTCGCCACAACGCGGCGCACTATCGCAGGAGGGAGAAAACGGTGCCGGCGACTGCCGAGCCGAGAAGCGTGCCGACGACTACCTGGGCGAGGGTGTGGTCCTGCAGCCTGACGCGTGACCAGCCGACCAGCGCGACCAAGGGGTAGACGAAGAGGGCCCAGGGGCCGTAAGCGAGCGCGAGCATCGTGATGGCTCCGGAGGAGACGGCGGTGTGCACCGATACCTTCCAGGCGAGGGTGATGACGAGTATCGCGATGAGGGCGACGAGCATCGCGATGATCAGCGCCGTCATCTCGCTCGGTGCGCCGAGCAACACCATGAGAACAATGCCGGCGGTGACGGAGGCCATGACGCCGGGGATGACGACGAGGCGGTCCTGGCGGCGCCTGACGTGACGGTCGCCCCAATGGCCGTGCTTCTCGCCCCATTTGATGAACAGGACCGGGATCACTGCAGCGAACAGAGCGGCGACCAGGCCCCAGCCGATCCCGGGGAGCCGGTCGGCGTGCCAGCCCATCAGCACCGTGACGGCGATGATCCACGTCTTTGGTTCAAGGCTGTCGGTGATCAAGCGCGCTATTCGGGATTCTCTGACCGCGCTGGTGTGGGTGTGTGCCGGTCATGCGTGCTCCAGCCGGTGTTCCATGGCAAAGGCTTCGGCAGCGGGGGAGTGAAATGCCTCGCTCAGCTGTTGGATACGTGCGACCTCGATGTCGAAATCGAAGTCGAAGTCGGGATGCTCCGGTGGTGCTGTGGGCTCGTCGGCGGAGTCGGTCAGCGGCCGGGCGCCGGCACGTTTGGCCTCGCACGCGGCCCGTAGCCAGAGGGCCTCGGCCAGCGTGGTGCGATGCTCCTGGGCCTGCATGTCCTGCGCGGCACGGTGGTTGGCCTGTTCGCGAAGGTGTGGGGGCGCCTAGGAGGCGAGGACCAGTGTGGCGTCGCGGATCTCTATGACCTGGCGGTGGAGTCGGATCCGCGGGCCGCGGTGGATGGGGGTGTCCAGGATGATGTCGGGCACCGCGCTGGTGAGAGAGCTCCACAGGGGCCGGAGTCTGCGCAGGGCGTGCCAGTCGTTGAGGGTGCGCAACAGCACTCCGAGGGCGGGGATCGAGTTGCCGATGATGATGAAGGCGATGGCGGTGTACTCGATGATGTCGGCAACGACCTGGGTCGTTTGATCGTCGGTGAGGAAGCGATCGTGTACGAGCCGGGTGAGCATGTGAGCCATGCGAAAGGCGGTGTAGAGCGCGCCGGCGGCGGTGCCGACACCGAGGAGGCGCAGCCCGACGCGTAGCCAGGCGGCTCCGGCGTGGCGGCTGTAGCCAATGAAGAGCTCAGGGTTTTGGCCACTGGTTGGCGGGTCAGGGGGGTGCCGTTGGCGCGGAGGTGCTTGAGGGCGTCGGCTTCGGTCGGTGGCCCTTCATGGCCCGGCTCTGGGGGCTTCCCGCCGGAGTGGGTGATGGTGAGCCGGATGATCAAGGCGGGCAGGTGGGGCGGGATGTGGTGCTCGCGTACGTATGCGTGGGGTGGCCGGTGGGGGTCGGGTGGGGTGGCGCTGGAGTGGCTGTGCCGGCAGCGAGGTGCCGGGCGGCGGGCCCAGCAGGAGTCCACCCGACGCCCACACAGACCACAGCGCAGCAGCCCTGCCAGCAGATAGGTGCGTCCTGGTGCCGTTTCCCGGAGTGCCCGGATGTTCTGCGTGGCGATGAAGGCGTCTTCGCTGATCAACGCGGGGTGGGCGGCGGTGGCGGAGACGGCCCAGTCGTCTGGCCTGTTCCAGCGTGCGATGTCGCGGGTGCCCAGGGTGGTGTCGGCGGGGTCGAGGAGGACATGGTCGGTGCGTCGGCGGTCATCGCGGTGTGGGCGTGGATGTGGGCGGCTCAGGGAACTCCGGCTGCTCGGGCCGCGCGCTCAGAGGTCGGTGTAGCGCCCGTAGCCACCGCGATAGAAGAGCAACGGAAGGCCGCCGTCGCGAACTTCCATGCGGTGCACGCGAGCGACCACCACATCGTGGTCGCCCGCCGCATGCACGGCCTCGACGGTGCATTCCAGCAGGCCCAGCACGCCGTCGATGACCGGCATGCCGTTCGCGGCACTTGACCAGTCGATTCCCCGGAACTTGTTGTCACTTCTGGAAGCGAACCGTGCGCTGATGTGCCGCTGGCCCTCGGCGAGGATATTGACGTTGAAACGGCCGGTGCCGCGCATCTCGGGCCAACTCGTACTGTCGTGGCCGATGCAGAACAGTACGAGTGGCGGCGTGAGCGAAACGGAGGTGAACGAATTAACCGCGAGGCCGACCGGCAGCCCGCCGGCCGTCGATACGCCGGTGACCACCACGATGCCCGTGGCGAAGCGGCCCAGCACATCGCGGAAATGCTCCGGGCGAATCGCGGACTCCGCGACTGCGGTCCGGGTTCCGTTCACCGTCACGGTTCTGTCTACCGACGGCATTTCATTTACCACCGTGTGGTCATTTACCGTCGGGCTTCCGTTCACGATCCGGCTTCCGTTCACGAATGGCTCAGCTTGGGCAGCACGCTTTCCGAGAACAGCTCCAGGGCCCGGGTCGGAACCGCGGGGTCGAGATTTCCGGAGTGCGGCACCAGAGCAATCGAGAGATCGTCGCCAAGGGTTTCCGCGAGAATCTCCAGCTGCTTGCGCACGGTGTCCGGTCCGCCCGCAAGAATCTTGTTCTGCGCCACCAGATCGTCAAAGCTGGTCCGCCTGACGCTTTCCGCGATCTTGTCGTATCCGACGTACTGCGTACTGCTTACACGCTGCCACTCGGAGACCGCCTCCAGCATGTTGCTGCTGGTCTTGTGGTGGTCGTACTCGCCTGCCTTGCGTGCCGTTTCATCGTCGTCGGCGAGGAAGAACGGCATGCTGATCTGGATGCGTTCTGCACCAGGGCGGTGGCCCCCATCGGCCCATGCCTGGCGGTAGACGCGCAGCATCTCCTGCGTCTTCTCCAGGCTGGAAACGGCCAGTGCAGTCTGCAGAAAGTAGCCGTCCCGGCCGGCCTTCTCATAGGATTCGGCGCTGCTCGCGGCCGCGACATAGAAAGGCGGACAAGGCTGCTGCACCGGCTTGGGGAGCAGCCGCACCGGCCCGAACCTATGGAACTCTCCGGAGAATTCCACCTCATCCTGCGAAAGAAGCAGCCGGCACGCCCGGACTCCCTCGTCGAAGCGCCGGCGGCTCTCCTCCAGGGGAATTTCGAATGCCTCGAACTCTTGCGGCAGGAAGGCCCGACCGAATCCGACGTCCAGTCGGCCGTGCGATATGTTGTCCAGCATGGCGAGCTTGCCCGCGAGTTTGATCGGGTGCGTGAACGCCGGGATGGTCGCCGCGGTGATCAGTCGGATGTTCTTCGTCCGTGCCGCGATCGCCGTCAGGAATGTGATCGGATCCGGGCTGTAGCCGCCGTAGGCGCAGAAGTAGTGCTCGATGGCACGGGCATACGCGAAACCCAGTTCGTCGGCCTTTTCGGCGAGCTGGAATGCCTCGTCATAATACTGCGGTGCGGGCTTGTCGTCGGGCCCTACGGACGGGAAGAAGCTGATTCCGTATTCCATTGTTTCGTTTCCTCCGTTGAGTGTGCTTCCGGGGTAGGGGTAGAGGGATTCATGGGGGTAGGGGGGTGGGATCCGAGCGGCGCCGCGGTGTGACGGCCCGTCAACGACTGCCGTCGGGGAGGGGATCCTGCTGCTCCTCGTCCTGCTGGTCCGCCGTCGGCTTCCGGGTCATGGTGACGGCGGCCTCCTTGTCCGGCACGAGCGTGGCGGCGATGGCACCGGCCAGTGCGATGCAGGCGGCCACCAGGAAAGCCGTGTGATAGGCGGCCAGGTTGGCGCGCGGACCGTCGGGCGTGTGCCGGATGCTGCCGACGGCGGCGAGCACCGTGCCCATGACGGCGACGCCGAGTGCCATGCCGAACTGGCGCTGCGCGTTGTAGAGCGCGGACGCCGATCCCGTACGGCTCGGGGGGACGGTGGCGAACGCGGCGGTCTGCGCCGGGACGAACAGATGGGCCATCGCCACCCCGAGCACGAACATGACCGACCACACCAGCCATGGCGCGGTGTCCGCCTCGACCACGGCAAGGAGTCCGGCGGCCAGTGCCACCCCCAGCATCCCCGACGTCATCAGCCGCCTGGGCCCGATGAGCGGGTAGAGCCGGCCGACCAGCCAGGCCCCGGACACGACGCCCACGGCCTCCGGGAAGGTGTTCAGTCCGGCGGCGATCGCGGAACGGCCGAACACCTCCTGGAGCATCAGCGGGAAGACGAACAGAGCACCGAGGAAGGAGACCGAGTACAGCAGGGAGGCGACGTTGACCGTGCGGAACAGTCGATTTCCGAACAGTCGGAGGTCCAACAGGGGCCTCGGGGCGCGCAGTTGCCAGACCACCAGGCCCGCGACCAGCACCACACCGGCCGCCGCGGCGGCCAGGATGGGCGGCGACGACCACCCCAGGGTGCCACCCGCGCTGACCGCGTACATGACGCCGGCGAAGCCGCCCGCCGACAACAGCACGCCCGGCACGTCGAGGCGCCCGGCCGCGTCCGGGCCGTCGATCTTCGCGACGAACAGCAGGCCGAAGACGATTGCGAAAACACCGACGGGGATGTTGACGAAGAACACCCAGCGCCAGCCCGGCCCGTCGACCAGCAGTCCACCCAGCACCGGGCCGAGCGCGGGCGCGAGGGTGGTCGGCACGGTCAGGACTCTGGCCGCCAGGATGCGGTCCTTGGGCGGGTAGACATGGAACAGCATCGTCATCCCGATCGGGGTGAGGATGCCGCCGCCCACCCCCTGGAGCACGCGGAAGGCGACGAGTTCGGGGAGGTTCTGCGCCAGCCCGCACAGTACCGAGGCGAGGGTGAACAGGGCCAGGGCGACCAGGAGGGTCTGCTTGGTGCCGAATCGGTCGCCCAGCCAGCCCGACGTCGGAATGACCACGGCCAATGCCACCAGATACGCGACGGACACGCTGCTCATGGCCGCGGCCGAGGTGTCGAAGCTCCGGGTCATCGAGGCGAGGGCGACATTGACGATCGTGGTGTCGAGAATGGTGACGAACATCGACGTGACGAACACGACCGAAACGGCGGCCCGCTGCCCGATCGCTCGACGTAAGACCGGCCCCTCAGGGGATGTCGGCTGGGTATCCTGCATGGAGTCACCGCCTGGAGAAGTATTTCCGATTGCCAGGCAGGACCATATCAGACACTTAGATGATCGTCTAACAGTCAGAGGTGTAACGAACTGATGTCCCCGAAGATGTCGCCCGCTTCTGCATCGCTTCCGGATGAACCCCTTACTGGCGATATCCGCCTCGACGACGTGATCCATGCTTTCGCCGATCCGCTGCGCCGGAGGATCGTGCGGCATCTCGCGGACGCCGGAGAGTCGGCCTGCGGCGATATCGAACTCCCGGTCACCCGGGCCACCGGTTCCCACCACTACCGCATCCTGCGGCAGGCCGGCTGGACACGGACCCGGGTAATGGGACGGGAGCGCTACATCTCGCTGCGGGTACGGGATCTCAACACGCGGTTTCCCGGCCTGCTCGGGGCGCTGCTGCATGCCGATAAGCGCGACATCCTGGCCGATAAGAAGGCGTTCACTGCAGAAAAGCAAGAGGACATTGTCGCCGAGTAACGCCGCATGAATGATGCGATCGGTGCCGTGATGGGTTATGTGGTGGGCTGGGTGACGGGTGGCGCTGCTGACTGAGCGCCTGGCTGAGTTCGGGGTGGCGTCACCAGAGAGTGGTTCCGGACGGTGGATCATTTTTCGGCCGTAGAGTGCGGTTCCGCGGTACGAAAGCGATACCAGTCCGCGGTCTCCTGGTGCAGTTCGTCAAGGGAAAGCGAGTCCACCATGGCGAAAGCCTCTTTGATCTCCGCCGGCGTCGGGACGATCTCTTGGGCGTGGGGATGGAGCTCATGTGGGGAAACGACGACCGGGAGAATGTCGTCCACCGGCAGTACCACGGAATTCCGATGCCTCAGCACCCGCTCGTACACCGCTCCGTACAGCGACTGCTGATATCCCCGGGAGCCCGGCTCCCGGTCGTGGGAGAGCTCGAAATGCTCGGCCAGTTCCTCGATCTCCGTCCACAGCCCGTCGAGCAGCGCGGGGGCGGCGTTAGCCCGCTCGCGCTCGTGCCTTGGCTGCCGGGTCTCCCGCTCACGGCTCCGCGCGATCTCACGGCGGACCTCCGCTGACGGGGCCGGGACGAAGAATGTGGCGCGCTCACTGCCGAGCAGCGCCTCCGCCTCGTCGGCGGCCTCCTTCGCCAGATCGGCCAAGCGGTTCCCGATCAGTGGCGCCTCGCCCACCAGAAGGTCGGCGACGCCCGGGAAATCCCGGTGCCAGCGGGCGATGCGGCCTCGCGCCCAATGGCCAACCGCTTTACGGATTCCGGGGTGTGTGACACCGTCCACTTCCGGATAGCGGGCGGCGGCCCGGCCTACTTCGAATTTCTCGCGTACCACGTCCCATTGGAGCAGCTGAATGGACCGGCCTTCCGCTGCCGCGATGAGGATGAACTGCTGCATCATCAGCGTCTTACCCATACCGGGGAGACCCGAGAAGAAGACGCATTTCCGATGACGGGCGGCTTCCTGGAAAGCCGCCATGGCCGGAGATTCCGGATCGAGAAGTAATTGCGACACGGTCGGTCCCTCGCCTTTCTGCTGCCTCTGCTACCGGAACTGGTCGACGCTCGGCATGTCCGCCACGGATATCTCGATGACGACGGGCCTGCCGCTGTCGATGGCCTTGGGCAGACAGGCAGCCAACTCGGCAGGCGAGGAGACCCTGTACGCCTCGGCGCCGAAAGATTCGGCCATCACCACGAAGTCGGGGTTCACGAGTTCGGTGGCGATGACCCGGCCACCATACCGGGAGCGCTGCATCTGTTCCACGTTGCCGTACTTGTTGTTGTTGAACACCAGCGTCACCAGGCCGATGTTCTGCTGCACGGCGGTGGAGAGTTCGGCGAAGGCGAACATGAATCCGCCGTCGCCCGTGATCGATATGACCGGCACATCCGGACGTGCCACCTTCACGCCCAGAGCGGTTGGAAAACCGTATCCCAGAGTTCCCATGTAGCCGGTGGAGATGAAAGTGCGCGGATGGTACACCGGATATGTGATACGGCTGGCAAAACCCACCTGGGTCAGCTCGTCGACGAGAATTCCGTCCTCGCCGAGTGCCTCGCGGATCACCCGGAGATAGGAAATCTGCGGTTCGAGAACGGCGCTTTTGCGCTCCCACTCGGCGCGCGCGGTGCGCAGTTCTTCCTCGCGTGAGGCGCGATGGCGGTTGTGGCGTTCAAGGCGATCCAGCAACAGCGGCAACACGTCTTGGAGTCGACCGGTGATCCCGAGGTCGGGGCGGTGGTTCCGGGCGAGAGCGGCGGCGTCCACATCGACCCTGACGATGGTGCGATCCCGGCTCTGCGGCCACTTCTGGACCGGCACCCTGGCATGCGTGCCGAGCAGCAGGACGACATCCGCTGCGTCCCACAGGCCGCGCGCCGCCGGCTGGGTGAGGCTGTGATAGTCGCGGCTGTCCACGATGCCCCGGCCGTTGCGGTAGCCGACGACCGGGGCTTCCAGCAGGGCCGCCAGCCGGCGCACGTCGGGCGCGCTGCTCTGGGCCCCGCCGCCTACGATGACCATGGGCCGCTCGGCCCTGCCCAGGAGTTCGGCCGCTCGTTCCACGGCCTCGGTGTCGACGGGCGTGGGCGCCAGCGGCAGCGACGGACTCGGCAGCGGCACCTCGGTGCGGCGCTCCAGGACGTCCATCGGCATCTCCAGGGCGATCGGCCCCGGTCTGCCGGACAGCAACTGCTGTACGCCGAGCGCCACTTGCCACGGCGCCTGGGCGGGATCATCGATCCGTGCCGCCCATTTGGTCAGCGAGCGCAGCAGCCCCAACTGGTCGGGCAACTCGTGCAGTACGCCCAGCGAGCGGCCGATGGCCGGCAGTGGTATCTGGCCGGCGAGCAGCAGCACAGGAGCGTTGAGGGCGTAGGCCGTCGCCAGGCCCGCCCCGGCGTTCAGCACACCGGGGCCGGGCACCACATTGGCCACAGCCGGTTTCCCGGTGGCCAGTGCCTGCCCCAGGGCCATGTACATCGCCCCCTGCTCATGGCGGGTGTGAATGACGCGGATCGCGCCGTCCGCGTCATAAAGGGCGTTGTACAGCCAGTCGTTCTGCACTCCGGGCAGGCCGAAGAGCGTGTCGAAACCATGGGTCAGCAGGGCGTCCACGACGGCCTGGCCGCCGGTGATCCTGGGCACGAGGCTGTGCTTCCTTTCGCTCGTCCTAGTCACGCTGGGTCGTTCGGTGCACTGCCTGCGTGGTCCAGAATTCCTCGATTCCTGCCCGGCCCCGCTCCCGCCCGAACCCCGACTCCTTGAAGCCGCCGAACGGCGCGTCGGGGTGGGTGGGCGCCCCGTTGAGCGAGACGCTGCCGACCCGCAGCCCCCGGGCCAGCCGCTGCGCGCGTTCCTCGTCGCGGGACCAGACGGCGGCCGAGAGGCCGGATCCGACACCATCGGCGATCCGTGCGGCCTCGTCCTCGGTGTCGTACGGGATCAGGGACAGCACGGGACCGAAGATCTCCTCAGTCGCTATGGCCGCGTCCGGGGGGACGTCGGTGAACACCGTGGGGCGGACGTAAGCCCCCGCTTCCAGGCCGTCGACCCTGTCCGGCCCGCCCGTGACCAGCCGGGCGCCCTGTTCCGTGCCGCTGCGGATGTAGCCGACGACCCTGGCGCGTTGGGTTTCCGAGGCGAGTGGCCCCAGTACCGTGCCGGGATCGGCCGGCAGGCCGGGTACGTAGCGCCGGGCGCAGCCGCTCGCGAGGTCCGCCACGTCCCCGAGCCGTACGCGCGGCACCAGGAGGCGGGTCAGCGCAGCACAGGTCTGCCCGGCGTTCTGGAATGCCTTTTGTACGGTGGCGGTCACCGCGGGCTCCAGGTCGGCGTCGGGCAGCAGCACGCTGGGGGACTTGCCGCCCAGTTCCAGGGTGACGCGTGTCAGGGCGGCGCCGGCCCAGGCCGCGACCTGCCGGCCGACGGCGGCGGAGCCCGTGAACGACAGGGCGTCCAGGCGGCGGTGTTCCGCCAGCGCCCGGCCGGTGGTCGGGCCGTCGCCCAGGACGACGTTGACCACGCCCGGGGGGAGACCGGCCCGGTGAGCCACCTCGGCCAGGTGGAGGGCGCTGCCCGGCGCCAGCTCGCTGGGTTTGATCACTACGGTGCAGCCGGCGGCGAGTGCGGGGGCGACCTTGGTCGCCACGAGGTAGAGGGGGTAGTTCCATGGGGTGAGGCAGCCGACCACGCCGACCCCGGTGCGATGCACCACGGTGGAGTCCAACTCCTCCCGCGGGGAGATCCCGCTCAGGATCTCCGCGGTGCGCCGGAAGGTCCGGATACCCAGCGGGACCTGGATGCGGCGGCTCTCCGTGAGGGGCGCCCCCATCTCGTGTGTGATGTCCCGTGCCATCCGGTCGGCGCGGGCATCGAGTTCGTCGGCCATCCGTAGCAGCAACCGGGCGCGCTCGTCCCAGGCCGTGTCCGACCAGGATCGCAGCGCCTCAGCGGCGGCGTCCACGGCACGGTCGACCTCGACCACCGAGCATGCGGGAATGCCGCCCAGGGCCGTTCCGTCCGCCGGATTCACCAGCGTCAGGGTCTGCAGGCTGTCGTCTGGTGGGCACCAACTCCCGCCGATGTAATGCGCTTTGGGGTAAGTCAGCCGAGCCGGTCCGGTGCCTTGCGTCCCCTCCGGGGGTGTGGTGGCCGCCGTCACGACGTACGGCCGGTCGCCATGACCGACCGGAAGGCATCGAGGAAACGGGTTGTCTCCTCGGCCGTTCCGACGGTGACCCGTATGGCGTCCGGCTGCCCCCACGATCCCAGGGGACGGACCAGGACTCCCAGCTCCGCCAGATCATGCGCCACCGCGGCCGCGTCCCCGACCGGAACCTGGAGGAAGTTGGCGCTGGCGGGGAGGGGCGGATACCCCGCGGCGGTGAGTTCCCCGACCAGCCGCAGCCGGCCTTCCGCCGTAGCCTCACGCCGGCGCCGGATTTCTGCCGGATCCGCCTGGAGGGTGGCGGTGGCAGCCGCCACCGCGAACCTGTTGATCTCAAAGGGCATTTGGACCTTCGACAGCTTCCGCGCGATATCCGCCGGCAGCACGCCGTAGCCGACCCGGAGACCGGCCAGCCCGAAGATCTTCGAGAAGGTGCGGGTCACCACGACCGGCCGTTCCTCGGAGAAGAACTCGACGATGGAGTCGGGGTATGCGGGATCGTCCACGTAGTCGAAGTACGCCTCGTCGATGACCGTGAGGACATGTCCGGGTACGGCGTCCAGGAAAGCGGAAAGGGAGGCACGGGTGACGAGACCACCGGTGGGATTGTTGGGATTCGCCACGTAGACGATCTTCGTGCGGTCCGTGATGGCCGCAAGGAGGCCCGCCGGGTCGTAGGCGCCCTCGGCGTCCAGCGGAACGGATACCGGGACCGCGCCCATTTTCAGCGCTTCCAGCCGGTAGGCACTGAACGTGGGAGAGCAGAAGACAACCTCGTCGCCGGGGTCCAGCAGACACAGCGACAGGTAGTGGAACACCGCGCAACTCCCGGCCGCCGGGAAGATGTTGTCCTCCGATATCCGATGGTGAGCGGCGATCTGCCGCTTCAGGACCGCGAACCCCGCTTCCGGATACCGGTGACCACGCGCGGCCTCTTCCTGGATGGCACGCTGCGCCGCTGGCACCGGCCCGTAGGCGTCTTCGTTCTGTGCGAGCAGGACCTTTTCCACCCGCCCCCGGCGGGCCTCTCCTTCACCATTGCTTCCGGCCTGATAGGGGGAAACGTCCCCCAGAGCCGCCCGAAAATTCACACCCATACCGGCCTCATCTCTCACAGAGCTGTCCGATCCCCCACAGAGGCGTCCCGAACTCGATTCACGCCGGCGTCGCAGCAGCCAATTCCGCGAGATAGGCACGTACGCGCGCCGGAATCTCCGGCGCGAAGTTGCTCAGGTACGCTTCCAGGTGCTGCTGCTGTCCCACGAGGAACGGCAGGTCGAAGGGGACCATGTACCGGATCGCCAGTAGCGGAACCGGTGAGCGGAGCGGTCGGAAATCCTCGTTCCACAGACCGGGTTGGTCGCACTTCGGATGGAACTGGCCCACCATGATGCCCTGTTTGACGAATTCCCCTTTGAGGCGGAGCTGAATGTCGTCCAGGGCGTCGGGGGAATCCGTGTCGACGGCTGGCAGCACAATGAGAAAGGTGAGGAACTGCCGTTCGTGCTCATCGATCCCGGACGCCATCTTCTGATGCCATTCCAGGTACTTGAGCACGGTATCCGCGACGGCGGACGGTTCCGCGCCGACGTCCGGGCAGGCGTACCAGAAGTGTCCCTTGTTCATCGACGGTTTGGTGTACGGGCAGACGGGACCCGTACGACCTAACTCCTGGTGGCCCGGTATCAGGAATTCGCAACTCCAGTTCGCGACCAACGTCAGGGAATCCCGAATTTCGCTGGGCACATCGCTTTGTTCGGCAACGATGTCCGAAAGAGAGTAGAGAGAAAGGCCAGAGCGCGTGATCATGACTCCCCCGTGAATTCTGAAAGATCCAGCAAGATGCAGACAGTTCAACGATTACCAAACCATGAACCCGCTTGCGGGTGCCGAGAAATGGCGTGTGATGGCACTCGGCAATGGAGACGGTCGCACACGCCACTTCGAGGGGTCAATGGTGATCTACGACACAGCCGCGAGCCCGTATCCATCTCGTGATTTTACCCGGATGCGGCGCGATATCGACCGTGGACCGCCTCGCCCTGCGCCATCGCGAAATGGCTTGTAATGAGTCCGTCGATGGCCGCAATAAAACCGACTCGCTCGACCGGAAAATCGCAGTAAAGGCGCGGGCGGCCGGTTGGCCCGGCGGGAGTACACCCGCCTTCGTCCCCCGCCAGCCCCGCCGGGCGTCCGCTCCACGCCACACCACCGAACCGGCCACCGATAGATCCAGCCACTACGCCTTTCCCGCACCGTGACTGATTCCCGCGCCGAGGCTCCCGCAGACTTGGCCACTCGCCGGGCGTTCTTGGTGAATCCTTGGGTGTGCGCGGTGACAGGGGCAGCGTCAGCCTGGGCAAGAACCCCTTCTCCGCGCAGGCGGAGGTGATACGCCGTCATCCAGTTGCCGCCTCCGGCTCGCTGGGGCTCTCCTCGCGAGCGAAGGTGGGCTGGCCACGACGCTGCCGAGTGGCAGGTGCGGCGCGATCTCGTCAAGGGAGCCGAAGTGAACCTGCGACCGTAGATCCCCAGGGAGTCGGAGCGTGCCCTCCTCGGGGCTGTGATTCCCTGGTGGCTCGGACGGCGCCCGTGGCCCGGCATAGCCGGCAGCGTCCGCAGCCGAACTCCGCCTCCTCCCCTGGCGCCTTCTCGCACCCGGAGGTCGTCTACAACGGGCAAGCGGGCTGTACGACCGTGTGCGTGAGCCGAACTGCCGTGCGGCAGCGGCAGAGTTCTGCTGTCGGCACGCGCATCCTGCGGCGAGCGCGGTTCTCCACCACGCCTAACGGCTTCCCCGGTGCTCGTCTCCGGGCGGGGACGTCCAGGTCATGCGTCGGAGGAAGGGCGCCAGCAGGCGGTAGAAGGTGTCGGTGTGGCCGACCTGCTGGACCATGTCAGCCAGGGCCGTGCGGAGGGCGTTCGTGTCGAGACGGTCGACGCTTCGGCGGCAGAGGGTTCCGCCGTCCCGGGCCGACCGGGCTGCCTGTTGCCAGGCGTTCGCCATCGGGGGATTCGGAGCGGGACGGGCCGAGAGCGCGTGGCGGGCGTCCGCGGCCCACCGGTCACAGGCGCTGCCCAATGCCTTCAGCGAGGCCGGATCGACCCGCCGGCCGAACTCCCGCAGGGCGGCGACCACGCCCACGCGGTCGACGTCGAGGGAATGGGTCAGCGGGCTGCCGACGGTCACCCACCACACAGCGACGTCCACGTCGTCGGGGCGGGGGCCGGCGGCGGAGAGCGCAGGGGGGAGGGGCGCTGGGGCCGTGGTGCTCTGGTACGTAGGTGAATCGGCGACCGGGTACATTCCGCTGAGCGCCGTCATCGAGACCGCGCAGAGCGCCGCGATCGCCGTGCGGTGCCGCCACAACGGGCCAGGGGACGGGGAGGGAGCCGGCCTTCCCGTACGCCGCCGTCGCCACCGGACCAGGCAGGTGCGCAGCAGGCCGACGAGCGCCAGTGCCCAGGTGATCAGCGCTACGAGGGTGGGGAGCAGGACCGCGCTGGTGAGGAACCAGCTGGTGCCGGGCGACCATCGGCAGGTGCGGGTGAGGGTGTGGGGATTGCCGGCGCAGCCGTCCGCTGCCTGGAGAACGAAGGCCGCGGCGAGGCCGAGCAGCAGCCCACCGGCGGCAACGGCCACGGCGGCTGCCGGGCGGTATCGGCGGGTTGCCGTCCACCACGCCAGCAGGAAGGGCACCAGCAGCCCGAGCGCGACGACTTCCTGGGTGTGCTGGATCCAGGAGAACGGCGGGTGGTCGGGGCGAGTGGCATGCAGTATGCCGCGTGCCACCAGCACACCCAACAGGCACAGCACGCCACTTCCGAGGAGGTGAGCGGCGGCGCGGCCCCGTGTTCGCGTCGGTGGGGGAGGGGCGGGCGGGGGAGTGGGGAAGTGGGGAGCCGCGGCAAGCGGGTTGGGGAGGTGGGGAGTGGTGGCGGGCGGCCTTCCCGACGCCTTCCTGCGGGCCCGCCACGGCTCCAGCCATCGATGCCATGGTCCCGCACCGGCCAACGCCGCGAACAGCGTGGGATAGAAGCCGATGCCCAGGACGAGCGGGGCGGTGATCGAGTGGGTCAGCCCCCACGCCGGGGCCGTCGCCCAACCGCAGTTCTCGACGAACAGCGACCGCTGCCGTACGCACCCATCGGTGCTGAGCAGCACGAACGCGCCGCACAGTCCGACCAGGGTGCTGATCCCCGCGGCCACCAGTGCGACGGGCAGACGGTGCGCGGGCGCACCCCCGTACACCAGGGCGGCATGCAACGCGGCCGCGGCGCTGATGGTGAAGGCGATCAACAGGGAGACGACCACGACCCACGTCGCCCCGCCCGACCGCGGATGGTCCGGGTGCAGCCACCAGGCCAGGACCGCCAGTGCGCACACGGTGAGCGCCCCGCCCGCCACGCCGCGGGCCAACACCCCTCGCAGAGGGGGGAGTTCGGGGGCGGGCGGCCAGGCGTCCACCGCCGCCGCCCCACCCAGGGCCGAACTCACCCAGGCCGGGACGCCGGTGACAGGGCGGCGCGCCCAGGCAAGCAGGGGGTACAGCCACAGCACGGCACCGCCGAGCGCCGCCAGGGGCGCGCTGGCGACGAGTTGGAGGGCGACGTCGAAGACCGGGAAGATCGCATGGAGTTGACCGATGCCGAGACTGTCCGGGGTGGTGCCCAGTGAGTGCTCCAGGCGTGCGGCGGCGTCGCCGAGCGTGGACAGGCCGAGCAGATACAGCGAACCGATCTGGTTCCACAACGTGAACCAGGCACCGAAGACCAGCAGGAACGCGGCAAGTCCGCCCAGCAGCGTCCAGCGCGGTGTTCGGCCCCGGCAGCGGACCAGCCACAACTCGGCGCACAGGCTCGCCCACCAGCACAGTACGGCGCCCGCCGCGACCAGCAGCAACAGCAGCCAGGGCCGGGCCGGCAGCCAGCCGTCCGCCGACGAACGGAAGGTCAGCAACTCGCCCGCCACCAGCCCGGCGCCCAGCCAACAACCGGCGCCCAGCCCCGAGGGGCCGTGCCGCCCGGTCAGCACCGCGTGCGTCACCGACCGCCACAGGGCGACGCCGGTGATGCCGGTGATCACGGCCGCGACGAGCCAGGCGGGGGCGGAGCGCCAAGAGCCCGGCCCCGTCGTGCCGTTGCTCAGCGGGTACAGCGCCGTCACGACTTCCATCGCGGCCAGCGCGTTGAGGAACAGCATGACGGGCTGGGCGCCGAACAACGGGGCGGGGTCGTGCAGAGCGCTCGCCCGCTGCGCCCACGTCGGGTGGGAGCGCCACAGCGACGCCGCGCTCCGCAGTACGGCACGCGGGCCCCGCGCCGGCCGGCTCCCCGCTCCGGGTTGTGGCAGCTCCCCTCCCCAACGGGCCGCGTCGAGGTCGGCGTACAGCTCACGGGTCCGTAGCACATCGGCCCGCGCGAGCAGGACCAGCGCCAGGAGGACGGCCGGCCGCACCAAGCCGCGCAGCCCCACGTCCCACTGCTGCTGCCAGAGCGTCACCGCGCTGGCCGGCCTGCCCAGCAGTGGGGCCGGAACCAGGCACAGCACGGTGTACGGCACCAGTATCAGCACTGCGAAGGCGCGCCACAGTGCCTCGGTGGCGTAGGCGATGTCGACGTCGCGGTTGCGGACGTGTGCCAATTCGTGGAGCACCACGGTGCGGAAGACGGCCGGATCCTGCCGGCGGAGGGCGATGAGCCCGGCGTTCAGACAGACGGTCGACCGGCCCCAGCGTCCGAAGGCGACGCCGCTCGCCGTGACGGCCGCGGGCCGGATCACGAAGGTGACCCGTCCGGCCAGCCCCGCGCGCCGTGCCAACGAGGCCACGTCACCGGCCAGTTCGCTGCCGTCCCGAATCGGGACGAGGCGGCCGCGCCGGATCTTCCAGGCCGGGGTCCACCAGTGGACGAGCAAGGCCGCGGCGAACACCAGGACGGTGCCGCCGACCACCCACGGCCACGGCGAGGCGGAGAACCGCTGGACACAGGCGCTGTACGCCTGCCAGCGGGCCTCGTTCGCCACGATGCGGATGGAGGTGAAGTGGCCCGGGGGCGGATTCTCGCCGACGGCGTACAGGCAGGTGTACGTGGCGTTGGCCGCGCCGTGCACGGGGGGCTGGGGCGCCGCCAGCCAGAGGAGTTGGATGCTGCTGGTGGCCACCAGCAGGGCGAGCAGGCCGAAGCGGAGTGTGGTGCCCGATACGAGCACCCGGCGATCGGGGCCGGCGACGGCGTGGCCGCCGACCACGGCACTGGCGTCGGCGGCGCCGCTCATCGCGCCGGACCCGGTTGCTCCGGACCCCCGTCTTCCCGGCTGCCGCGCAGTTCGTCCATCGCCAGGCGCACCGCGACGGCATCGGCGACCGCCACCGCCCGGGCCCGGTTCACCCCCGCGGCCAGGCACCGTTCGCGGACCGTGTGCCGGATTTCCTCGATGCGCTCCGGCGGCATCGGCGGGAGCGTCAACCGAGCGGCGCCCGCCGGGTCGGCGCGCCGCCGACGCAGCCGGTTCCGCAGCCGGTCCACGGCACCGTCGACGGCCAGTCCCACGGCGTGGCGACCGGCCTCCGACAGCACCGTCCACAGCACGGGAGTGACCAGCGCGACCGCTTCGGTGAGGCCGAACCCGAGCCGTTCACGAGCCCGACTGCGGGTCGTCAGCGCGCGCTCCGCGTGGACGTCGTCGAGTTCGGCCAGACCGTCGAGCAGCGGCAGTTCCTCGGGCGCCGCGTGCTCAACGGCGTACCTGACAACGTCGCGTAATGCCGTCGGCACGGCATCGCCCCCTCCGAACTGCCGGCCGTTCCCGGTCCGTTGCCCGATACCGGGCAACGATCCGATGGTAGTGGCCGGTGGGCGTGGGGAGGATGACGCAAGGGCTGCTTTGCGTCATGTGGTGGGTCCCTTGGCCGTGGCGCGGCTTCGGGAAGAGCGGGCGGAGAGGGCGAGGATGATTCCCGCGTCGGCTGCCGGCGCAGAGGCTTCGATGGGAGGCTGACGTCGTGTGGTCGTCACGGGTGTGGGGGCATGAGGCCACCTCTCGACGGCTGGAGGACGGGACAGGGCTCACCTCATGCCGTTGGAGAGTCTGAGCTCAACTGCCAGAAGCGCGGCCTGGGTCCGGTTTTCCAGTTGGAGTTTGGTCAGTATGCGGGAGACGTACGTCTTGACGCTGGATTCACTCATGTGGAGTTCTCTGGAAATTCTGAGGTTGCTCATTCCCTGCCCCAGCAGCGCCAGCACTTCCCGCTCGCGACGACCGAACTTCGACAGGGCGTTCCGCGAATCCTCGGAAGGCATCCCTCGGCCCACGATCGACCTGGAGAAGACCTTCTTCGCGATGCCCGAGGACAGGACCGTGTCACCGACCGCGGTGGTGAAGACCGCTTGCACCAGTTGCGCCGGATTCAGATCCTTCAAGAGAAAACCGGAGGCTCCGGCTTCCATGGCCTGAAAAAAGTTCTCGTCCTTGCCGAATGCTGTCAGGATGATGATGCGCGGCGGGTCCTGCTCCGCCATGAGGCGTCGGGTCGCGGCGAAGCCGTCGCAGCCGGGCATGTGTGCGTCCAGGAGCGCGACGTGCGGACGCAATTGCTCGCACAGTGACACGGCTTCCCTGCCGTCTCGGGCCTCCCCGACTACCTTGATCCCATCGGATGCTTCCAGGATGGCGCGAATCCCGCTGAGTATCAGGTCTTCGTCGTCGGCAATCACTACTTCGATCATCTGCCCCCCTCGTGCTCGCTGCGCCTGTCGTTGAAGAAACGGTGTCCTGTCCTCGTTGGTCGTCACCACAGATGCTCACACCGCACATATCTGCCTCATTTGTCCTCGCGGTTTCCGTCCGGAAAAGTGACTGTGAGAGTGAAGTCACCCTGGGTGTCCGAACCGGCATGGATATCCCTCCCGCCTTCCTCACTTTCCCGGTTTTTCCGCCGCAGCCACCCGAGCCCGTGGCCGCTGTCGGACTGAGATATGCCTGGTTCGGTCGGCGGGGCGTTGCGCACCGTAACGCTCAAGTCGCCGTCGGGCTGCGTGATCTTGATGGTCACAGCCGCACCGGGAGCGTGGCCCGTCGCGTGGGATATGACCTCTGTGCAATTACCTTGGAGGCGAGCCGCTGTACGGACCGGTCCGGGCGGGAGGGCGCGAGTGGGAGATCCCACCCGACCTTGACGCCCGCACCGCGGTACATCGCTGCCGGCGGTGCTGTTGAATCGGAAAGCACCGGCCCCGTGTTCTCGACAGCGTAATTCGGCACCGCTGATTGATCGGCTCGGCGGCGTCTCTGCTGAGGGTGAGGGAACTTGTCCGGAGCATCATCACCGGGACCCGATAACCATCGCCATCGTGATGTCTCCCGGACCAACCGCTCGCGCTGGCCGCAGAGCTGCTGCGTGGCGCATGCTGCGCTGGAGTAGGGCGCTCTGCCGCGCACGCCGGACCTCAAGCTCGAACGCGCACGTAACGATCGTGTGCAACATCGCTCCAGGGTTCCTGGCTCGCTGAATCGCCCCCTGTGGGGCAGCTCACGGGAAGGCCAGCACGGCCGAGTGAGTCTCGGGGGATTCACGCGATTCGGTCATGATGGCTTCGCTTTCACCGTACACCGAACCAATCCCACCTAGAAGGGCGGAGATGTGCCGGACACTGCCAGCGGCGGGCGAAGCGCTGATTCGCCGGCACGGCCACCCCTAGCGGCTGCCGACGGTGCCGGCCACCGTGGCGTAGCCGACGACGCGGGCGGTGGAGGACGCGACGGGCCTGCTGGAGGTCCTGGTGGCGACGGAGCTGCCGGCCCGCGGGGAGCGGGAAGGGGAGGGTGCGAAGGGGAAGTTGAAGACGCTGCCGAGGGTGGAGACGCTCGCCGCGATGGGGGCGGGGATCGAGCAGCTGGTGGCCACGGAGGAGCTGGCGGCGATCTCGGCACGGTTGACTCGCTGGCGCAAGCGTTGTGCGTGCTGGAGCATGCGCACCGGATGCTGTGACGGCGAGAGGTGTTCCTGACGAACTCCTCCAAGCGGACTGGCAGCGGGCGAAGTTGTCAGCAGATCGGGCGTGCGAGCAGGCCGGACCGCGAGTGCCGGACTCGTTCGGTCTGCTCAGGCGGCCCTCGGAGTGCGCGGCGCCCGGCGGTGGTCCCCGCGAAGACTTCCCAGGCCGTGGTTCCTGGCAGGTGCTGTCGACCGGGCCGCTCGTCGTGGTGATGACACAGGGGCCCCGGGCACGCCCGGAGCCCCTGCGCCGATGCCTCTGCCGTCAGCCGACGGCCAATTCGGCAGTGGTGTCCGCCGGTTTGTGGTGTCTGCTGATGTTCTTCTCCAGCAGGGCCAGGGACTCGGCCACCCCCACGCTCTCCGCGGTGAATTCGGGGAGTCGGCCGTCTGCCTTCCTCAGGTCCACCAGCGCCCGGTCAATCGCGGTCTGGGCGGCGAACAGGCACGGAGTGCTGTAGATCGCCACATTCACACCGAGTTCGCCGAGCTCCGGCAGCGACAGTCGCGGCGACTTGCCGCCCGCTATCTGGTTGAACAGGAGTGGTTTGTCCCCGATGACGTTACGGACCTTGCGTATCCAGTCCACGCTGCGGACCCCGTCGACGAGAATGACGTCAGCGTCCGAGGCCGCCAGCGCCTCGGCGCGGCGCAGGATCTCGGCCTCCTCTGTGGCGTCGGTCCGCGCGACGACGACCAGGTCGCGGCGGGCGGCGAGGACCATGTCGAGCTTTTCCAGATAGGTGTCCAGCGGCAGCACCTGTTTGCCGTCGACATGGCCGCAGCGTCGGGGTCTTTGCTGGTCTTCGAGGATGACCCCCGATGCGCCGATCGCCTCCAGCTGCTGGACGACATGGCAGGCCGTCTCAGGGTCGACGTAACCGTCGTCGATGTCGACGAGCAGATGCTGCTCGGGGAAAGCCAGCCGGAGCCGCTGTACGAAGGCGACGATGTCCGGCCAGGCGATGAATCCGATGTCCGGCAGGCCGTAGTGTGAGGCGGCGAAGCCGAAGCCGGAGACGAACATGCCGTCGTAGTGCTGGGCCGCGACTGAGGCGGAGAACATGTCGAAGACGCCGATCAACGGAGTAGTGCCGTCCTGCGTGATTTCCTCGCGGAGTCGATGTCCGTACTTCATGAAACCTCCTTGTTGAGGAATCCCCACCATGGCACACGCACACGTCTGGAATCGTCGTCCATGAGTATTTCTCGGGTCGACTTTAGGACAGACTTAACGCAACTGATGTGCCATCGCATCGGAATTCATGAATCCCATGTTAATTCCGGGAGAACTGGAGAGAATCGCGTGAAGGCCATATAGCCTGAACGGGGTCGACCGTACCGGAGATTGAGCGCTGCCAGTGTCCTGGCGCCGAGGCCGCGATGCACGACGGTCGTCGACTTTGTCGATTGCCGAAAGGATCGTCAGCTGCTGAACGCGGTGCTTGAGGCCGGTGTGCTTGTTGGCGAGTTGCTGCGCAGGCCCGCCGGGGACCAGCTGGTCGTATTCGTGGAACTAAGACTGTCCCGTAACCGCCGGTCGCGGGTGAGCCGATTTCGTTGTATCCGGCGGGACCACGGCATCGCAGCCGTCCTGGGTGGTCCTGTTCACCGGCCGGGCTCGCGTCGGTTCAGTAAGTCGACCACTGCGCTGCGAAGGGAGGGTGCGGACCCGGTTCGCCAGGGCCGGCCGTGGAGCCTGGCGACCGCAACGACTGCACGGCGTGGGAGCTGGGGGCAGTGGCGAACCGGGCTGAGCGCGCTTACCGGAAGTGGGGGACGGCGTCCGCCTCGTTCGCCGTCTCGTCGGTCGTGCCGTTCCTCTCCTCGCTTTCTCCTTCTACGCCGTTCCCCGGCTCGGTCTGCGTCCCGTTCGCGGTCCTGTTGGCCGTCACGTCCTGTGCGTCCTTGGCGTCCTTCACGTGCTCCTCCGCGTTCGCCTGTGCCGCGTACCGCTTCGCGAGGACCGCGCACACCATCAACTGCATCTGGTGGAACAGCATCAGCGGCAGCACCGCCAGCCCGGCCTGGGCGCCGAAGAGGACGCCGGCCATCGGGAGCCCGGCGGCCAGGCTCTTCTTCGAACCGGCGAAGGTGATCGCGATCCGGTCCGCCCGCGGGAAGCCCAGCAGCCTCGAACCGTACGAGGTGACGGTCAGCATCGCCGTCAGCAGCACCGCCTCCACGCCCAGGAGGCACAGCAGCCGCAGCGGGGAGACCTGGTGCCAGATGCCCTGGACCATCCCGGCGCTGAACGCGGCGTAGACGACCAGCAGGATCGAGCCGCGGTCCACACGGCCGAGGACCTTCCGGTGTCGCGCGAGGAACCCCGTTATCCATCGCCGCAGCAACTGCCCGGCCACGAACGGGAGAAGGAGCTGGCAGGCGACCGAGACCAGGGAGTGCGCCGAAAAACCGGCGCCGGCGCCGTGCAGCACCAGTCCGGCCAGCAGCGGTGTGAGGACGATGCCCACGAGGCTGGAGAACGAGC
>NZ_JBNHIN010000056.1:0-48348 GCF_050054615.1 Streptomyces sp. YGL11-2 | reverse complement strand
CCCGCGGAATTCGCCCCCACCCCACACCATCAGGCGACCACAGAACGACTCAAAGGCTCACGAACCGCCCACTTAGAGCGTCCGCAGCCACAAGGACGCCACACGCCACACCTGAGGTCTGTGTGGATCGTCGCCCCCATAGCCCTCGCCGTCGTGGGAGTGCTCGCCTTCGGCCTCTTCCAAGGTATGGACACGCTGCTCACCGCGGAGAATCGGACGGGGAAGCCGGTCGACGTCAACAACGTCATCAAGACCACCGTCACGGTTCTCACTCTCATCGGCGCCGTCCTCACCGGCGTCTACGCCTACCGCAAACAACTCCTCGCGGAGGGCGACTCACACCGGGCGGACGCGAGCCAACTCGCCGACCGATACTCCACCGCAGCGGAGCAGATGGGGCACGAGCAGGCCGCCGTTCGGCTCGCCGGTGTGTACGCGATGGCGCGGCTCGCAGATGACTGGCCGGAGCAGCGGCAGGTGTGCATCGACGTCCTGTGCGCGTACCTGCGCATGCCCTACGAGCCCGACCCCACCGCAACCGGTTTCAAGGCAGGCGAGCGGGAAGTTCGGCTCACCATCATCCGGAGCATCCGTGACCACCTCCAAGATCCAATGGCACCGACGACGTGGTGCGGGCGCAGCCTAGACTTCACCGGGGCCACCTTCGACGGTGGGGACTTCCACGGCGCGCGGTTCACCGGAGGCGCAGTCTCCTTCGACGATACGCGGTTCACTGGCAGCACGGTCGCCTTCGATGGCGTGCAGATTACCGACAGCATGGTTACCTTCAACCGGGCGCAGTTCACTAGCGGCACGGTCGCCTTCGACGGCGCGCAGTTCACCCGCGGCACGGTTCGCTTCGACGGCGCGCAGTTCACCGGCAGCATGGTTCGCTTCGATGGCGTGCAGTTCACCGGCAGCATGGTTACCTTCGACAAGGCACAGTTCACTAACGGCACGGTCACCTACAACTACGCGCAGTTCATCGACGGCAAGGTCGCATTCAGTAGCGCGCAGTTCATCGGCGGCGAGGTCGCCTTCGGCAACACGCAGTTCACCAACAGCATGGCCTTCTTCGCCGGCGCGCAGTTCATCGGCGGCGAGGTTGCCTTCGGTAGCGCGCAGTTCATCGGCGGCGAGGTCTACTTCCATGGCGCGCAGTTCACCGGCGGCACGGTTCGCTTCGACCGCGTGCAGTTCCACGGCGGCGAGGTCTACTTCAACGATGCGCGGTTCACCGGCAGCACGGTCACCTTCTACTTGGCGCATTTCGCCAGCGGCACGGTCCAATTCAACTGCGCGCAGTTCACCCGCGGCACGGTCCACTTCAACCATGCGAAGTTCAGCGGCGGCACAGTCCACTTCGATGACGTGCAGTTCGACGGCGGCACGGCCTCCTTCGGCGGCGTGCTGTTCGACGGCGGCACGGCCTCCTTCCATGGCGCGGAGTACACCGGCGGCACGGTTGATTTCAACAGGGCGCAGTTCGACGGCGGCACGGTCCACTTCAACGACGCACTTTTCACCGACGGCACGGTCGAATTCCGCGACGCGCAGTTCACCGGAGGCGAGGTCTCGTTCGGCGACGCACTGTTCGACGGCGGCACGGTCTTCTTCGACGACGCGCAGTTCGACGGCAGCGCAGTCGACTTCAACAACGCGCAGTTTACTGGCGGCACGGTCACCTTCAGAAATGCTCAGTTCACCTACGGCACGGTCATCTTCGACGGCGTAGAGCTCGACGGCGGCGTGGTCGGCTTCATCGACGCGCAGTTCGACGGCGGCACGGTCGAATTCAGCAACGTGGAGTTCACCGACGGCGAGGTCTCCTTCCATAGCGCGGAGTACACCGACGGCACGGTTACCTTCAACGGCGTGCGGGTCGAGAGCGCAGCTGACATCGATTGGGGCCCGTTCCCTGCGATGCGGCCGAGCACGCCGAGACCGGTAGATCTGCAACACCAGGTGTAGCGGCATACGGTGACACCGTGTGCGACGGCAAGCTTGGTCAGAGCCGCGAACGACAGCTGAATGGCGCAGTCCCAGCAGCGCGAGCACCCGTCACGCGGCCATGGGGGGTGCCTGCCCCCGCCGCGCCCCCGCGTCCAGCGCGGCCACCAGGGCGAGCAGGCCGGGCCACTCCCACACCCGCCGGCGCGTGAGGGTGAGCGGTACGGGGGCGGGGCACTGGGGGCCCGTGCCGCACGTGACGCTCGGCCCCTGGTCCGGCCCCGTGTGCAAGGTGAGTTCACCGCCGCACCAGGGGCACGGCCGCTCGGGGACCGGGGTGGCGCGGTGGTCAAGGCGGAGGGTCCGCAGTAGGCGGCTGGCGCACTGGTGGGCAACGCGGGCAGCTTCGTGCAGCAGGTACTCGGGCAGGGGCGTGAACGGGGCAGATGCGAGGGTGTCGTCGTCGAGCAGTTCGGGCTCGGTGTCCTCGTCGAGCACCCGACCCTCGACGTACAAGGCGGCCCAATGCAGGCCGTGCGCGCGGCTGCCGGGATCCGTGGCGCTGCGGTAGTTCCAGCGGCGCGGGTCGTCGAGGTCGGCGTGCTGGACCGCGGCGGCGAGGGTGTCGGCGAGGTCAAACACGGCGCGCTCGATGGCGAGGCCGGTGTCGAGGGCGTCGACGTTCAGCGGGGAGGGGTGCTCGCGCAGCACCAGCGGCGCCCGCTCCTCGACGTCGAGCTGCTCGTCGTCAACGGCGCGCAGTGTGTGTACGAGTTGCCGCGGGGGCCACGCGTCGGCGGGCGGGGTCTCGACGGCGAGCAGCAGCTCGGCCCAGTGCTTCCGGATGGTGGCGAGGTTCTCGGCGGCGCGAACGGCTACGGGGTTGTGCATGGTTCATCCCTCCCGGGACTGGATTGCTCGGCGGCGTTGGCGTGCTGCTCGGCCTCGACGATGGCCTGCTCGGCGGCGTCGAGGCGGCGCTGCAACCGGCGTACGGCGGCCTGTTGCCCGCCGGCCTGGCGTCGGTACCGGTCGGCGGTGGTGCGCTCGGCCTCGATGAGGGTCCGCAGGTGCGCGGCCTCGGCCGGGGCGTGGCGGCCGTAGCGGGCGAGCAACACGTCGATCTGCGCCCAGCGTTCGTCAGCGGCGGTCATCGGCGCACCGCCGACAGTCTCGGCGTCTCGTATGACGCGATCAGGTCCCCGTCGGTGACGCGTACCTCGGCGTCGGCGGCCGGCCGGTCAACGCGGTGCAGCTCATCGCGCACGATCTCAACGAGGTGTGCGACGTCGAGCAGGGGAGCGGGCAAGGGTAGGGCGTGTTCGGTCCGGGTCACGTGGACCGTGCGTCGGGTCGGGACGATCACGGGGCGGACCTCCGGGGTGTCGAGGGGGAGTCGGGCGGGGGGGCGGGGCGGCCGTTCCCCGCGCGCACGGGGGCGGGTTCGACCGGTCGCGGCGGGAGCGGCTAGAACGGCGGTTCTGCGGCGTATTGCGGTGCTGCCAGGGCTTGGGTGTTCCAGGGGTCTGCGGTGGGCTGCTGCGGCTGCTGCGGGGCCTTGTGGTGGCCTGCTTTGGTGACGGTGGCGGTTGCGCGCAGCAGGGACGGGCCGACTTCGTCGACGTCCAGCTCGAACACGGTTCGCTTGATGCCTTCGCGGTCGTCGTAGGTGCGCTGCTTGAGGCGGCCGGTGACGATGACGCGCATGCCGCGGGTGAGGGACTCTGCGGCGTTTTCGGCGGCCTGGCGCCACACGGAGCAGGTCAGGAACAGGCTTTCGCCGTCGCGCCATTCGTTGGTCTGGCGGTCGAAGGTGCGGGGGGTGCTGGCTACGCGGAACTTGGCGACGGCGGCGCCGGCGGTGGTGAACCGCAGCTCGGGATCGTCGACCAGATTCCCTACAACGGTGATGACGGTCTCGCCGGACACAACGGCACCTCTTTCAGATGTGAAACGGAATCGAGTAAAGCGAATCGTACGTGAAATCTACCGGGTAGGGGTCGCCCATGTCGCCCTGTTTGGGCGAGGCCTGCGGGGCTACCCGCCTTGGTCTGCNGAAACGGAATCGAGTAAAGCGAATCGTACGTGAAATCTACCGGGTAGGGGTCGCCCATGTCGCCCTGTTTGGGCGAGGCCTGCGGGGCTACCCGCCTTGGTCTGCGGTGATGGTGAGGCCGTGCTCGGCGAGGCCAGTGAGTAGGCGCTCGGCGGCCTCGATGGCGGCCGGGGCGACGGGGTGCTCGCGTCCGGCGTACGCGTCCGGGTGCAGTTCGTGCAGCTCACCGGCCAGCAGGGCAACAACGGCGCGGGCGGTCATCGGATGCCCCGGCCGGCAACGACGTGGGCGGCGGCGAGGCGGCCCGCGGCGCGCCGGGGGACGGGCGGGGCCTGCATGAGCCGGGCGTGCCGGTTGTGCTCTGCCTGGTTGTGTTCGGCGAGCAGGTTGTCGACGAACCGGGCGGTGCGGGCTGCGAGTTCGGCCTCGACGGCGGCTCGGCGGGCGGCGGCTTCCTTCTCGGCGGCCTGGTGCTGCTGCTCGGCGAGCATGGCGGGGCCGTCGAGGGTGGTGGCGGGCAGCCATCGCGCGCCGCGGGCTTTCTCGATCACGACGACGGCGCCCTCGCCTGCCCAGGTTCGGGCCTTGGAGTAGAGGCGCTTGCGGTCGGACGTCTGGAACTGCACCTGAGGTGCCGGGGCGGGCCACGTGGCCGTAAGGCGGTAGTTCTTGCGGCTCATGCTGCGACTCCCTTGGGATCGGCGGCAAGTTCGGCTCTGCTGTCGTGCGGTGTGGCCTTGGTGCGGCGGCCCTTGCCGTTGGGGCGCCATCCGCCGCGGCATGGCTGTTCCTCCTCGGCGTGGCACCAGGGGCACGGCATCGACAGGGGGTCGGGCTGGCCTGCGGCGACGGTGGCCTCGCGGCGGGCCTTGGTGGGCCGGTAGGCGGCGAGTTGCAGCCGGACGGCCGGCGGGATGGGGCTGCCGATGGCGGCGAGGCGGGCCTCGATGGCGGGGTGTGGCCCGCCGGTGAGCTGGGGGTGTTCGACGGGCGCGGCCTGGCCGGTGGCGACGGCCGTGCGCGAGGTGCGCAGCTCGGCGAGGTAGGCGTCGACGTGGTCCGGGTCAACCGCCGGCGCCGGGTCGGTGTGGCGGTTCATCAACTCGACGCGGTGCGGTGCGAAGGCGGCGAGGAGGTCGTGCGGCTCGATCGGCCGGAACTGCGCGCTGCGGTCGCCGTTGCGCTGCTCGTAATAGCGGCGCACAGCGCGGCCGGCATCCCAACCAGCGGCCTCGGACTCCGCGGGGATGCTGTCGAGGGCCTGCGTCCACGTGCGGATGGTGGCCGCGGACTGCTCGGGGCTGGCCATGATGCGACGTACGCGGCTGTCGAGGGTGGCGGCGAAGTTCAACAGGGCGGCGACGTGGGCGTGCTGCATTAGGCGAAACCTTCCTTCTCCAACAGGGCTAGCCCTGCTGCCAAGTTGTCGGTATGGCTGGTGGGGGCGGCCGGCGCGGGCCGGAACGGCACGACGTTGGAGCCGTGCGGCGCGGCGGCGGGGACGTGGTCGAGATCGGACCAGACACGCAGCCAGTAGCGGGCCGGTTTGGGGCCGTCGCCGGGGTGAGTGCGGCGGGCGGCGAGGTCAACCAGGGCGGCGGCACCGTGCGCCTGAACCAGGCGCCATACGTCGCGCTGCTCGCCAAGTCCCAGCGTCCACCTGACCTCGACTCCGGCGGCGTCGAGGGCGTCGGCGAGGGGGCGCAGTTGCTCGACTACCGGAGACGCACCCGCACGCGGCTGCTGCTGTTCTTCTTGGTGATTGCGTTCATATGCGTTCTGGGGTCCGGAATCCGGACCGGTGGGGGTCCGGTTTTCGTACCCCTGGGGTCCGGAATCTGTACCCCCGGGGGTCCGGTTCTCGGACCGGTCCGGATTCCGTACCGGTCCGGATTTCGGACCTCCATAAGGGGTCGAATCGGACTCGGTGCGGCGGTGGTCGACGGCGAGCGGAAGCCGGTACACGGTCTCTCTACGCGGCCCCGTTGCGCCCTCGACGACTTCCAACTCACCCGATTCGAGCAGCTTGTCAACGGCGGCCACGACGGAGGAGCGGGCCGCGTTCGTCCGCTGCACGAGCATGGTCGTGCCCGCATACGCGGTGCAGTCGGGGCCGGGGCACTTGTCCGCGATGGCGAGCAGCACCATGCGGCCGGTGCCCTTGGCGGCGGACCGGGTCCACACCCAATCCATGGCGTCGAGGCTCAACGCGCCTTCCTTACATGCGGCTTGACGGGACTTTCAGGGCGGCAGGGGAGTGCAGGGGGCAGCGGTGGCCGATGACGTACCGGCGGGCGTCCGGGGCGCCGCAGAAGCGGCGCTCCGAGCCGTCCCAGTGGCCGCACTTCATGTGGCTTCATCTGCTGTGCCGGGGGCGAGCATGGGCAGGACCAGGGGCGCCAACACGCCCGTACGCCATGCCTCGCCGACGAGGTCTTTGCCACCCTTGGCGAACCGCACCGAATGCGAGCGGCGCCGGGTAGGCCGGATCTCCACCCCGGGCACTTCGTGCACTTCGCCCGAGGCCGGGTCGACGATCTGCGGCACACCGGCCGCGGTCATCTCGCCGAGCAGCCGCTCGACAAACGCGGCCCGCATTTCTTTGACGATCCGCGTCACGCGCTCGGCCGGGAACGCCGCCCGAGCCCAGGCCGTGAACGCCTCCTCGTCGACAACCTGCGCGGTCGGCTCCCCGCCCGTCAGGCTGATGGTGCCCACCTTCGTACCGTCCGGCAGCGCGGCGGCGAACTGCCGCGCCCCGGTGACTTCATGGGCGGCGTCGAGGTGATGCTGCACCTCCGTGCGCGCCTCCTCGTACGCGGCCTTCACCTCGTCGAGAAGGGCTTTCAGCACGGCCTCTCGGGTGGTCGCGGCCTTGATGTCCGCGGCGCTCACCGGTCCCCCTCGACGGCCTCGCGCAGGTCAGCAACCTGGGCGCGCAACTGCTCTGCGCTGGCGAAGGCGGCCGGGCAGCCGTGCGCCGCCTCGAACGCCTCATCGGCCTCCTCGACGTCGAGGCCGGCGGCCTGCGCAGCGTCGTACATCTCGGCCAGCTCGGGGGCTATCTGGGCGTCACCGGCCGGCTCCGCCTCGACGACGTCCTCGACCGGCGGCTGCTCGGCCCCCTTGGCACCAGGCTTGTTCCGGCCGACGGCGGCCACGTGGTCGAGGTACTCCCGCGGCGCCCCCGCGGCCTTGGCCTGCGCCCACACCGCACGCACCCCGTCGGCGTCCGCGCAGTCCTCGGCCAGGGCGAGGAAGTCGGGCTGCTCGACGTCCTGCGGGGCCTGCTCGCCGGTGTCCCGCTGGATCTCCCCAGCAAGGTAGATGGGGTTCCCCTCCTGGTCGACGACGGCGCCGAGTTCTTCGGGGGTGTAATGCACGCCGAACAGCGCTTCCTCGCAGGCATCCCGGGCAACGGCGGAGATGGCACGGGCCTTGAGCATCGACGCCGGGTACTTCTTCCACACGTCCTTGCCGAGCAGACCGGCGCGGCGCGCGTCCTCGATGGTGAACCGGACCTCGAACACGAACTCGGGGTCGTCGGCCCGGATGATCTGAGCCGTGGCCGCTGTTGCGTCGCCGGTGACGCGCAGCCGGTGCCCGGCGCGGCGGACAAGGGCGGAGATCAGGGCGGCGGACGCGGTCGGTTTGCCCTCGATGACATGCACGCCGGTGATCGCGACCATGGGGTGCAGGCCGAGGGACTCGGCGTACTCGACCGCATAGAGCAGGTTCGCGGGCTGCCCGCGGAACTGGCGGGGCAGCAGGCCGGACGCGGCGAACGCGCGGCAGTAGTCGAGCTTGGACTCGACCGACATACGGGGCATGGCGGGGGCGGCGAGGTGCTGCTGCGTGGGCTGCTGGCGCTCGGAGAGGGCGACGACGGTCACGGGGCGACTCCTAAGTACGTGGCGGAAAGGTCGAGGACGGCGGCGAGGGCATCGCGGGCCGCGTCGTGCGCGGCGGCGGCCAGCTCGCGGCCGTGGTCGGTGGCGGCCGGGTAGTGCCGCATGTGGTCGGCGTGCGACCGGGCGTCGGCGAGGTCGAGCAGCAGGTGCTCGACGGCAGCGGGGGCGTCGGCGTACGCCTCGGCGAGGGCGTCGAGGACGGTCTCGGCGTTCACTGCGTGGGTCAGGCAGCGATAGCGGCGGGTGCCGCGGGCGCCGGGCATTGCTCGTTGCGGGCCGTGCGGTGCAGCCGGCGCAGGATCAACTCGATTTCGTCTGCGCTGCGGAAGCTCCCGACGGCAGCCTGCTCGGCGGCCAGATGGATCGGCAGGCGGTCGCGGCGGGTGCGGGCCTGGTCAAGGACGGCGCGGGCCTCGGCGAACGCGCGCTCGCGGGGCGTTATCGCGCTCATGCCGCGGTGTCCTCTCGCATCAGGTCGGCCGGGGTGAGCCCATACGCCTTCTCGATGGCGGCCAGACCAGACGGCCCCGGGGCGTGGCGGCCGGTCGCCCACCGGTAGACGGCCAGGTAGGGCATGCCCATCCGGCGGGCCATGTCGGCAGGGGTGCGGTCGCCCTTGGTCCGCGCGGCGGTGACCAGGGCGGAAGGTGCATAAGACATGACAGTTCCTTTCACGAGACGATCGATGTTGATCTCTCTCGTGCTTGAAATATAGCACCTTCGTTTCACGCATGAAATCAGTTGCGCTGACAAACGCGGACCTGCGTAACTAGTCGCCAGGAACCGGACGCAACCGCCCGACCCTGCTCAGACGCACTGTCAGTGGGTGCCTATATGGTTACGAACAAGACAGGTTGACGGCCCAGCCGTAGCCTGATCGAAGTCCTGTTCGATTGCGGCGGACTGTGTGTACTTCGCGAGACGGGGGAGGGGCGTCATGCCGAGCGGTGATCCACATGCCAAATTTCTTTCATGCGCGATATCTTTCGTGTATGACATCCGACGCTGCCCAGCACACCCCCCAGACCTTCGCCGCATGGCTCAAGGAGCAACTACGAGTCCGCGGCTACCCAGATCGCGGCGGACAGAAGAAGTTCGCTACAGACTCCGGCATCAGCCCGGCAACCGTCTCGCGACTCTTCCGCGGTGACGGCCTCCCAGACCTGCGCACCCTCAACGCCCTATCCGAGTGTCTGCGCGTCCCCCTCGGCGAGGTCCTCGTAAGGGCCGGCGTCCTCTCGCCGGACGACCTCGCCGCCGCCGCGGCCCGCCCCATCAACCCCGCATCCATCACGCCCAAGCAAGCCGCCAACGAACTAGGCATCACCAGCCCCGAAGGCGTCGGCACATTCGAACGAATGGTCAACGGACTCCGCGCCACCGAACCGGGCGACACCCGCGCAAGCGGATAGCACCACAGAAAGGCAACCACCCCCCGATGATCAACCGTGAGCACCTCGCCCTCGTTGCCTCGACCCTTGCGTTCCTCGCCGGCCTGATCCTGGTCGTCCTCGGTGCCGTGACCGGGAACAACGCCCGGCTCGCCGACACCGGCTCTGTGCTGACCTTCGCCAGCCTGCCTCCCGTGATCCTGGCCAAGGTGCGACGCCACCAGCGCATCACCCGGGACACCGCGGAAGCACTCCGCCGAGAGGGATACCGCCTTGGTCTTGAGCACGCATCGCGCGGCCTGCTCACCCCGCCGCCCGTCACAGACGGCGGCGGCCCCGGAACCTCCACCGGCGACGTAGCCACCGTCCACCGCCTCTACGCGGTGCCGTCGTGCGGCAACAACCTCACGCCTCGCCACAAAGCGCAGTAAAGGAGCAGCCTCGGCGCGCGCTACCGCGGGGGGTAGCGCAGCAGCCACCCCAACAACCAGAACAACAAGGGAGGGGAAACCAACGCGATGATGCGCGCACCAAGCCCGCAACTCATCACGTGGGAGGAACTACTCAAGTCCTTCCAGGACGTACCCGAGTCCTTCGAGTCCGACGACGTGCAGGCAACGTTCCTGCCCGACGACGGTTGCGAGCCGTACATCGGATACATCCGAGTCAGCACATGGAGAGAGGAGAAGATCAGCCCTGAACTTCAAAAGTCAGCCATAGAGGAATGGGCCCGACGCACCCAACGCCGGATCATCGGCTGGATAGTCGACCTCGACGCCACAGGCCGGAACTTCAAGCGCAAGATCATGCGCGCAATCGAAGGCGTCGAGGCAAAGTTCGCCCAAGGCATCGCCGTATGGCGATACAGCAGATTCGGAAGAAACAGAACCGGCAACGCCGTCAACCTCGCCCGACTCGAATACGCAGGAGGCCGCCTCGAATCGGCAACCGAACCGGTCGACGCCTCCACCGCGATCGGCGAATTCCAACGCGAAATGATCTTCGCATTCGGCAACTTCGAGTCCAACCGCGCCGCCGAACAGTGGCGCGAGACCCACGAACATCGGCGCAACACGGAACGACTCCCTGCCACCGGGCGTAACCGCTTCGGGTACATCTGGCACCGCCGCTGGGACCCGAAAACGGAGAAACTCCAGAAAGAGCGGTACGCACTCGACCCCGACTCCGCCGAGGTCGTCCTCGAAGCGTACGAGCGAAAAGTGCACGGGCGCGAGGGATTCACGACCATCTGTGCATGGCTCAATTCCCTTGGATTCCGAACCACCATGGGAAACCCATGGGAACAATCAGCCCTACGCAAGTACATGGACTCGGGCTTCGCCGCCGGCCTGCTGCGCGTCCATGACCAGGACTGCAAGTGCACCGAAATGTCGTCGTGCAAGAACTTCCACCTCTTGCCCGGCGCGCAGCCTGCCATCGTCGATCAAGAACTCTGGGAGGCGTACTTGGAACACCGCAAGCTGGTCAAGGATCAGCCCCCGCGGGAGCGGAACGCTACCTACCCGCTCACCGGCCTTATGCGGCATGGCGAATGCCGACGGGGCCTGTCCGCATTCCGCGGCGGCTCAACCGGGGCGACGGTGAACGGCTACGGCTACCGCTGCAACTGGTACATCAAGAGCGGCGGCAGCGCGTGCGACGGCGTCAGCATCACTCGGGCCAAGGTCGAGATGTCTGTGCTTACGTTCCTGGCCAACGAGGTAGCACCCGGGGTCGACGCGGCCCCGACCGTGCAGCACCGCCGGCAGGACGTCAGCAGGGCGCGGGACCTCGCCAAGCGGGAGCGGGAACGGCTGACGAAGGAGATCAAGAAGCTATCGGACGGCCTCGCGCGTCTGCGAGCGGACCATGCGGTGAACGAGGCCGACTACGAACCGGGAGAGTACGAGGCAGCGCGCGACAAGATCAGGAGGGATAAGGCAGCCGCCGAGAAGGCCCTACAGGAAGTCGTCGAGGTCGAGACAACACCGCAGCAGGTCGACTTTCAACCGCTGATCGTCGGCCTGCTCGATGAGTGGGACACCCTCACCGTGGGGGAGAAGAACGGCGTCCTTCGGAAGGTGCTGCGGCGCGTGTCGGTAGTGCGTATCGACCGCGGTCGAGGAAAGCGGGCGACGTCCCGCGTAGAGGTTCACCCGGTGTGGGAGCCGGACCCGTGGGCACCCCGAAAGGTGTCGCTGGTGAAGCAGCCCAAGCATGTGGTACCGGCCCAGAAGGCGCCGCAGCTCGCCGTCGTTGCGTGAATCTGAGTTTGTGTTTTAGAGGACCTATTGCACGTGAAGGCCCAGGTGAACTGGACCGGCCGCTCCTCCATGGAGGTCGGCGTCCGCGTCCTGGCCGAGCGCTGGAACGAATCCAGCCCCGCCCAGCAGGTCGGCTCCGCCTACCTCGTCTTCGCCGCCGTCGACGAGCAGGGCAAGCCCCGCACGGTGCCGCCGGTGATCCCCGAGACGGAGCGCGACAAGCGCCGCTACCAGGAAGCGCAGATCCGCCGCACGCACCGGCTGGCCCGCCGCCGCGCCATCAGGGAACTGCGCGAGCGGCGCGCCGCCGAGGGGCTCGACGAGGCGTAGCGCCCGACCCGCCGGACCGACCCCGGTCCGGCGCCCCGGCCAGGGCCTGTCCGGTGGGTCGGGGTCGGGGTCGGGGTCGGAAAGGCCCTACACCTCCTCCGGCGCTGCCGCCGCCGCGGTCCGCACCGGCCGGGCCGGCGGCGTCCGGCGGAGCAGCACCGCCGCCGCCGGCTTCGCGAGCAGGGCCAGCGCCGCGCCGAGGACGGTACCGGCCGCCGCGCACAGCACATCGTCGATGTCCGCGACCCGCCCGGCCCGCATCAGCAGCTGCCCCGCCTCGATGGCCACGCACAGCCCGACCCCGAGCAGGAACGCCCCGGCCGCGGACCAGCGCGGTGCGGCGAACCGCAGCAGCAGCGGCACCGGCACGAACAGCAGGGTGTTGGCGATCTGCCGCCGTACCAGCATCTCGACCTCACCGGGCTCCAGTTGGGCCCCCAGGTCGAGGAGTCCCTCGCCGGGGCGCCACCAGATCGTCGCGTCGCCGGACCCGATCGGCTGGGTGGGGGCCAGGGTCACCACCAGCATCATCAGCAGCCAGCCCGCCAGCAGCACGCCCGCGGCGGTCCGCGGGGCGCGCCGGTGCGGGGCGTGGGCGGACCACAGGGCGAGGCCGAGGGCCAGCGCCAGTGCCGCGAGAAGGAAGAGCGCCACCGTGGTGGGGGTGATGCCCAGGACGACCTGCCACACGCTCCGCACGCACCTTTCAGGACTTCGGGACACCGGGTCGGTCCCGGGTCAGTCGCAGCTCCACTTGGTGACGAAGACCGTCTCCGCGTGTTCCATGACGCCCCGGATGCACTCGTCCGGCAGCATCTCCACCCGGCCGCTCAGCCGGAGCGCGCCGCCCTGGGTCCGCCCGGTGCCGAACCAGCCGGGGAACGCGGTGATCCGGGAGTTCTTGCGCTGGTAGCCGAGCCGTACGGCGATCTCGCCGGGTGCGGTGTCGTCCCGCCGGTAGCTCGCCGTGTAGGTGCCGGCCGCGCCGACCGGGCCGCGCAGGCACAGCTGCCCCCGGACCAGGTCGCCGCAGCCGGTGGGCGCCGGGGGAGCCGGTGGGGTGGCCGCCGCGGTGGCCGCGATCAGGGACAGCGCCGCGACCACGGCCGCGGTGTGGCTCACCCGGCGCCGCCCGTACGGCTGGTCCGGGGGCCGGCCGGGCGCGGTGCGGCGGGGCGCGGGGACGGTCATGGGCACACCGCCTGGTCGCCGGTGATCGCCCCGAGGGTGCCCGGGGCCCGGTCCGGCTCCGCGGCCCGCACCGGCCGCACCGCCCGCTGGTCCCGGCCCACCGTCACCCGCAGCACCGCCCCCTGCCCGGCCGCCGGGCGCAGCCTGGCGCCGGGCAGCGCGGCGGCCAGCGACCGGGCCGAGCGGTCCCAGTGCGGGTCGTACGTGACGACCGTGTGCGCCACCGGACGACCGGGCGCGGCGCCGCCCGGCGTGCCGGTGGCGGCGAAGCCGCTGGCGCGCAGCGCACGGGCCACCGAGGCCGCCGTGCCGGGGTGGCCGCCGCCGTCGTCGACCTGCACCTGGATCCGGTGCGGCGGTACGTCCACGGCCGGAGCCGTCGCCTTCGCCGGGTCCGCGGCCGGTGCGAACGGCCGGTCCTCGCGGATCGCCCGGAACAGCTTCGGCGCCTCCACCGGGTCCCAGCGCACCGTCGAGCCGAGGCCCGGCAGCGTCTCGGCCTCGCCCTGCAGCGGCACCGAGGCGTACTCCGTGGACTGCGTGCGCAGACCGCGCAGCGCCTGCCCGAGGTCGGTGAGGTCGCCACCCCCGAAGCCCGCGTCGGCCCGTACCGAGCGGAGCACCGCGTCCGCTACGCCCTTGAAGCGGACCGGGTTCATCAGCACCCCGGACGAGGTGATCCGCTGCAGCAGCGAGGCCAGGAAGCGCTGCTGCCGCTGCATCCGGCCCAGGTCCGCCGAGGCGTCGAGGTGCCGCGAGCGGACGTACTGGAGCGCCTGGCCCCCGTTGAGCAGCGACCTGCCGGCCGGCAGGTCCAGGCCCGAATAGCGGTCCTTGAGCGGTCGCACGGTGCAGATCTCGACCCCGCCGACCGCGTCCACGGTCCGCATGAAGGTGGTGAAGTCGATCTCCAGATAGTGGTCGAGGTGCACCCCCGTCATCCGCTCGACGGTCTGCACGGTGAGGCCGGGGCCGCCCTCCGCGTAGGCCGCGTTGAGCTTGATCGCGTGCCGGTGGCGGAGCCGGCCACCGGCTTCCCGCCGGGCCGGCACCTCGGCGTACGAGTCGCGCGGCAGGCTGACGACCCCGGCCCGGCTCCGGTCGGCGGAGAGGTGCACCAGCATCAGGGTGTCGGTGCAGTGGCAGGGGTCGCCGCCCAGGTGGAACCTCCGCTTCTGCGCGTCGGTCAGCCTGTCCCGCCCGTCCGTGCCGACGACCAGGAAGTTCAGACCGTCGCCGCCCCCGGGCCGGTTGCGCATCCCCTTGAAGGCGTCCACCCGGCCGATGCCGGTCTCGACACCGGTGACCATCGCGTGCCCGACACCGCTCGCGGACAGCAGCAGGGCGGTCGCGACGGCGCTGATCCGCAGTCCCCAGCGCCGGACCGGGAGGCGCAGGAACCTGCGCTCGGTCCGCGGGCGCCGGCCCGGGACGGTGGGGGTCGAGGAGGACGGCGCGGTCACGGGGCACCTCCGCGGGTGGACGGGGACGGGCCGCGGAAGGCCGGTGCGTAGGTCGCGGCCGGGGCGCGGTGCGGTGCGGATCGGGAGCGGACCAGGCGTGTCCCGACGGGGAGGGAGCGGATCTCGATTAGGACGAAGCGGATCTCGATACGAACGAAACGGTCCGGATCACCGTACGTCAATACGATCTACCGCAAAGCCCCACACACCGGGCATCTGTCGGCTGGCCACCCGGTTGCCGTCCGTGACTGTCCCCCGTTCGCGGTACCGTGAGGCGGAATACCGCAGTCTCCCGGCGGGCGCCGCCGCCCAGAGCGGCTCGCCCCGGGCCGTACCCCCGAGGAACCATGCCCCAGCAGCAGCTCCCGGCCGTCTCCGTGATCATGCCGGTGCTCAATGAGGAACGTCACCTGCGCAATGCGGTCCGGCACATCCTGGAGCAGGAGTACGCCGGCGAGATGGAGGTGGTGATCGCCCTCGGCCCGTCCACGGACCGTACGGACGAGATCGCCGCGGAACTCGTCCGCGAGGACTCCCGGGTGCACACCGTCCCGAACCCGACGGGCCGCACCCCCGCCGCGCTGAACGCCGCGATCAAGGCGTCCCGGCACCCGATCGTCGTCCGCGTCGACGGCCACGGCATGCTCTCGCCGAACTACATCGCCACCGCCGTACGCCTCCTGGAGGAGACCGGCGCCGCCAACGTGGGCGGCATCATGCACGCCGAGGGCGAGAACGCCTGGGAGGACGCGGTCGCCGCCGCGATGACCTCCAAGATCGGCGTGGGCAACGCCGCGTTCCACACGGGCGGGCAGGCGGGCCCCGCCGAGACGGTGTACCTGGGGGTCTTCCGGCGCGAGGCGCTGGAGCAACAGGGCGGCTACAACGAGGAGTTCATCCGCGCCCAGGACTGGGAGCTGAACTTCCGGATCCGGGAGGCCGGCGGGCAGATCTGGTTCTCGCCGGAGCTGAAGGTCCGGTACCGGCCGCGGCCGAGCATCAAGGCGCTGGCCAAGCAGTACAAGGACTACGGGAAGTGGCGGCACGTCGTCGCCCGCTACCACTCCGGATCGATCAACCTGCGCTACCTCGCCCCGCCGACCGCGGTGTGCGCCATCGCGGCCGGCGTGGTCGTCGGCGCGGCGGTCACGCCCTGGGGCTTCGTCATCCCGGCCGGCTACCTGGCGGCCATCGCCGCGGGCTCGCTGCCGGCCGGCAACGGCCTGTCCCTGAAGGCCCGCGCGCAGATCCCGGTCGCCCTGGCCACCATGCACATGTCCTGGGGCGTGGGCTTCCTGACCAGTCCCCGCTCCCTCGCGAGGAAGGTCATCGCCAGCCGCCGCCCGGCGGTGGTGGCGCCGTAGGGCAACCGCCCCTGTTCCGCGGCTTCTTCGGGCCCGTCCGGCACCCCGCCGCGCCGCATCCGGCGCTCTCGGGGTCGTCCGGCCCGCCGTGCGCGCGGCGGACCGGACGGTCGGCGGGCCGCCGGGTCACTTCGCGCAGATGTCCTTGTCGTCCGCGTTGACGTGCTGGACCCCGGCCGGGGTCTCGGTCGGTGCCTCGATCGGGGTGCCCGGTGCCGTGAAGTCCTTGCCGAGGGTCAGCTTCATCGGCACCCGCGGGCCGGCGTTCTGCGCGCTCTGCTTCAGGGCGCTCTTCGGCAGGCCCATCCAGTCGGCCAGGGTGGCGGCCTGGTCGGCCTGGTTGGGGGCGTATTCGAGACGGGTGGCGGCCAGCTTCTCCGAGGCGTTGCCGGCGTTGGTGGAGAGCTTGGCGGCCTTGGTGTTCTGGAGCCAGTCCACGGTCTCCTGCGCCGAGCCGAACGGCCCGCCGCCGTTGGTGACATCGACCCGGACGAGCTGCGGCGGGGCCTTCTTGACCGGCGCGGGCTTGGCGCCGCTCTTGCCCTTGGCGGCGTCCTTGGACAGCGTGTGGTCCTGCTGCACCATCTGGAACAGCGGCTCGGCCTTGGCCTTGTCGAGTATGACGGTGGCCTTGTCGCGGGGGTTGTCGAGCACCGGCACGGTGGCGAAGGTGATCTTGTTCAGGTCGACCTTCTTCAGGTCGTTGCCGAAGTCCAGCAGCTTGCTCGCACTGCCGATGCCGGTGTCCACGGTCAGCGCCTTGGTGGCCGCCTGCGCGATGTCCAGCAGCTTGCCGGGGCTGCCGAACGCGCTGGACTTCAGCTTGCGGATCAGTGAACCGATGAACTGCTGCTGGAGCTTGATACGGCTCAGATCGCTGCCGGTGCCCACGGAGTGCCGGGTCCGTACGAACGCCAGCGCCTGCTCGCCCTTGACGACATGGCGGCCCGCCGACAGCTTCAGATGCGACTTCGGGTCGTCGATGTCCTTGCCGGCGCACACCTCGACGCCGTCCACCGCGTTGGACAGCTCCTTGACGGCGTTGAAGTCGGCCATCATGAAGTGACTGACCTTCACCCCGGTCAGCTTCTCGACGGTGCGCCAGGTGCAGCCCGGGTCCCGACCCTCCTGCCCCAGGCTGGTGTTGAAGCGCACCTTGTGCTCGCCGGGGACGGTCTTCGTCGAACCGTCCTTCTGCTTCGTCGGGCAGTCCGGGATGTCGGTCACCAGGTCGCGCGGGATGCTCAGCGCCGTCGCGTTGGACCGGTCCTTGGACACGTGCATCAGGATCGTGGTGTCCGCGTGCCCGACGCTGCCGTCGTCGCCGTACCCCTCGTTGCCCTTCTTCCCGTCCCGGGCATCGGTGCCGATGATGAGGAGATTGACCGGGCCGTCGGTGACCGCGGCGTTCTCCTCGCCGACGTCGACCTTGGAGATGTTGCCGTCCAGCTGCTGGTAGACGATGTACGCGGCACCGCAGCCGGCGACCAGAACGAAGCCCACCACACCGGCCGTCCAGTGCAGCGCCCGTTTCTTCCCGGACTTCTTCGGTTTGCGTTTACGGCGGCCGACCGTGCCCGCCGCCGTCGCCGCCCGGCCACCGGCCCGGCGCGCCGCCCGGCCGCCGGCGGCAGCCCCGTCCGGGCCGGCGCCGTCCGCGCCCTCGCCGTCGGCAGCGGCACCGTCAGCGCCGCTGCCGCCGGTACCTGCGCCGGCGGCCTCCGGTTTCCGGCCCGCGCGCTGGGTCGGCAGCGGGCGGGTGTCGGTGTCGCCGCCCCCGCCGGCGGGACTCCCCGGGGCACGTCTGCCGGGCGCCTTGCGGTCGGCGGGCCGAGCGGGGGCCTGACCCGCCGGACCGAGCCGCAGCTCGTAGTTGCCGGTGCTCGGATCGAGCACCCACTGATCGGCGGGGTCGACGTTGTTGTCGTCCGCCTGCCCACGGCCTTGCGCGTCCACGGTGCCTTGAGTCCTCCGTCGGTACCACGCGGCGCCATTCCCTCAAGGCGCTCGGTCGGTCGATATGCGTATACGTGGTTCGGTACATGGTCATCGGCCCGCCGCCGGGCGGACCGGATCGCTCACACTATCCGCCCAGTTCAGCGCCAAACGGCGCCCGTGACAAATTCCACTTCCCTACAACTGGGCAATCCCCCCGATATCTTCGCCCCGCCGGGTCCGCGATCCGGCGTCCTTTATTGGCAGTTACCGTGTTCCGCCGTGCTCCCCGGAAAGGTCGGCACGGAACCCTCCGCGGGCACCGAACTCCCCGCGGGCGCCGTCCTTCCCCGCCCGCCGCCGGCCTTGCCGTCCGACGCCTCCGCGGTCCCCTGCGGCGCCACGGCCACCGGACGGTCGGCGCGCAACTGCCCGAAGAGCCGGTCCGCGTCCGGCTGCACGAGCTCATCGCGATTGGCGTCGTAGCGGTACGCGGTCTGCGGCACGGTCAGAAACTGCACATGGGCGGTGGGAATACCGCGCATACTGCGGACCAGTTCGTACATACCCCGGAGCGAGGCCAGTCCCGCGTCCGTCGTCAGCGAACTCGTCGCGGCATCCATCACCGGATACAGCCGCATCGGATTGAGCAGGACGCCATTGCTCTGCACTTTCTTCACCAGCGCACCCAGGAAGTGCTGTTGGCGCTCCATCCGCTGGGTGTCGCTGCCGTCGCCCAGGGTCTTGCGGGCCCGTACGAAGCCGAGCGCGGCCTCGCCGTACAGCGTCTGGCGGCCCGCCGGCAGCGTAAGGCGCGCCTCGTCGTCCTTGATGGGCCGCGGCAGGCACACCTCGACCCCGTGCACCGCGTCCACCATGGTCTTGAAGCCGGTGAAGTCCACGATGATGTAGTGGTCGACGCGGATGCGGGTCATCGCCTCGACCGTACGGATCGTGCAGCCCGCCCCGGCGAACGCGAACGCCCAGTTGAACTGCACCGTCTGCGGCGGCGTCTGCGTCCCGTCGGAGCGCCGGCAGTGCGGCACCCGCACCATCAGGTCCCGCGGGATGCTGACCGCCGTCGCGCTCTTCCGGTTCGCCGCCAGGTGCAGCAGGATCGTGGTGTCCGAGCGCTGGGTGCCGCTGTCCACCCCGTATTCCCCGTTGCCGCCACCGCGGTTGTCGGAACCGATCAGCAGGATGTTCTGCGCGCCGTTCGCGCTCGCCGGGGGCCGCTCCGACTCGTACTCCTCCAACTCGCGCTCGGTGGCGCTGTCGGAACGGATGTTGCCGTTCAGCCGCGTGTAGACGGCCCAGCCCAGACCCGCCGACGCCAGCACCGCGACGGTCAGCGCGAGCGCCGCCGCCCGCAGCCAGCGGCGGTGCCGCGGCGGCGGGGTGCGCGGCGGGCCCGGACGGTCCGTCGCCAGCAGCCCGGCCCGGCGCTCGGGCCAGCCCGCGAAGCGCTGCCGCCCGCCGGGGCCCGCCGCCCTCGGCGCATCGCCCCCGGAAGGGCGCCGGCGGTCGGAAGGGTTCCCGGGGCTCTCGGTCACGTGTGCGTCCATCCCTCACGGAGTCGGCGGCGCCCCCGCGCACGGGGCCGCCGCCGGGAGGGAGACCGCCGGACCCCGCGCGGGAGGCCCGTACGCACGGGGCGTACGTACACCGAGCATGGACCGCGGTGGGCCGCCCGGCCCGTCCGGCGGGATCCCCGGTCCGCCGGACGGGGGAGCGCGCCTCAGGAGAGCGGCGCGGTGAAGCCGACCTTCTCGGTCGACTCGCGGGTGGCGGCGCCCTCCGCGCCCAACTGCTCCAGATGGCGGCAGAGCACCACGGAACCCCCCGCCGCCAGCGGCGCGTACAGCCCGTACGACAGGCCCCGCCAGCTGTCGTACGGCAGCCCCGACAGCACCCGGGGCGCCGCCGGCATCCCGGCGTCCCGCGCATCGGCCAGCGCCCGCGCCCCGATGCCCGCACCGGTCAGCTCCTCGCCGCCGACCACCAGCGCCGGCGCACCCGGGTCCACCGGCGCGAACGGCGCGAACCGGTCGCCCTGCCCCGGCACCTCCACGGCATAGTCCGCGAAGCCCGCCGGCGGCTGCGGGAACCGGCCCCCCAGCGGACGCAGCGCCAGCGCCACCCGCTCCCCGGAACAGGCGCGCGCCGCCTCCAGCGTGTCCGGGCCGCTGACGACGAGATCGGCCGCGGCCGGATCGCCGCCCACCTCCGCCACCACGCCCACCGACGAGCAGGCCAGCAGCCACACGGCGGTCTGCCAGTGGGCGGGCAGCAGCAGCGCGAGCCGGTCGCCGGGCTCGGCGGCCAGGTCTCCCTGGAGGTAGTTGGCGGTCTTCGCCACCCAATTGGCGAAGGTCGCGACGGACAGCTCCACGCGCTCGCCGGTGGCGTCGTCGTAGAAGGTCACCAGGGGGCGGGCCGGGTCCGCGGCCAGCGCGGAACCCAGCAGGTCGGCGGGGGTGCGATCGGTGGCGTTCATCGCGGCCAGATTACGCGCGGCGGCGGCTGACGGTGAGTCGGGTACGGCGCGGGCCGGCCACCGGATCGGCCGATGCCCCGTCAGCTCAGCGTTGGCGGGTTCCCGCCGGGCGTGCCCAGGATTTCCCATGCGCCCCTTCTTCGTGTCCCTCACGCTCTGCCTCGGCGCCGCTTGCACGGCCGCCCTCGCCGTGCCCCTCGCACCCGGAGCCACCGCGCACCCCGCGCTCGCCCACCCCGGGAGCTTGGGGAAACACGCAGGCACCGCCGCCGGACACCGCACTCCGGGCGCCGGCGACCTGCCGGGCACCACCCAGTCCCTCCCGCTCGACGCCCTCGGCCCGGCCGCACCCGGCACCGCCGTACGGAGCACCGCCGCACCGCCCGCCACCGGGACCCGCGCCCTGCCGGCCCGCACGGTACGGCCGTTCTCGCTCGTCGGCATCGTCTGGGACGACATCCGCAGCGCACTCCCCGGCCGCGCCCAGGTCCGCACCCGCACCCTCGGGACCGGCCGCTGGACCGGCTGGCAGGACCTCCCCACCGACAGCGACGACGCCCCCGACCCGGGCGCCGGGGAACACGCCGGCGGCCGGGAACGCGGCAGCACCGCACCCCTGTGGGTCGGCGTCAGCAACGCCGTCCAGCTGCGCATCACTCCCCCCCAGGGCAACCGCCACCCCGCCGCCCTGCCGAGCGGACTGCGCCTGGAACTCGTCGACCCGGGCCCGGAACCGCACTCCGTACGCGGCGGCCCGCCACCCACCCCCGCGGCCGACGCCAGCTCCGCCGCCAACGCCAAACTGGCGCCGCTCGGCGCCACCGAGATCCCGGCCCAGGACCAGGCCGCCTCCCAGGCCGACATCGAGGCCGCCGGCGGCAAGAAGCCCACCGCCCCCGCACACCTCGGCGCCCGCCCGCGCATCGTCACCCGGGCCGGCTGGGGCGCCGACGAGAGACTCCGCGAGACCCGCTTCGTCTACACCCACACCGTCCGCGCCGCGTTCGTCCACCACAGCGCCAGCGGCAACAACTACACCTGCGCACAAGCCCCTTCGGTCATCCGCGGCCTCTACCGCTACCACGTCAAGAGCAGCCACTGGCGGGACATCGGCTACAACTTCCTGATCGACAAGTGCGGCACCGTCTACGAGGGCCGGGCCGGCGGCGTCGCCCGGCCGGTCATGGGCGCCCACACCCTCGGCTTCAACACCGACAGCACCGGCATCGCGCTCCTCGGCTCCTTCGGCAGGACCGAACCCTCGAAAGCCGCCGTCGAGGCCCTCGCCCGGCTGACCGCCTGGAAGCTCGGCCTGTACGGCCTCGACCCGCGCGCCAGGGTCCCGATGACCTCCACCGGCGGCAACCTCTACCACCGGGGCCGGGTCGTCCGACAGCACGTCATCTCCGGCCACCGCGACGGCTTCAAGACAGCTTGCCCCGGCGCCCGCCTCTACGCCGAACTGCCCGAGGTCCGGCTGGAGGCGGCCCGTCTCCAGGGCCGGTGACCTGCACCTTCCGCCCGGAATCCGGCACTTCGGACACCGCGGAACACGTCATCCACCTGCCATCCAGCGTTCACCGGGCCCACTGAACCGATCCCGTTCGCGACACGTCCTACCGACCACGACGGCCCGGCACCGGCCCCGGCAGCCCGCCGCGGACGACCGGAAAACCGTCTGCCTACACTGGTCCGCCGACCGGCCGACCCCAGCAGGAAGCAGAGAACACACGTGAGCGTCGTACGCGCAGCCGCCGGGCCCGCCGACGACGACGAATTCCGCACCGCAGCACTGCGGGGGCGGAGAAGCGAACAGAGGACACATTGACTGAAGCGATCCTCCTGGTCGGTGGCAAGGGCACCCGGCTGCGCCCGCTGACGGTGCACACGCCCAAACCCATGGTGCCGGCGGCCGGTGTGCCGTTCCTCACCCACCAGCTGGCCCGCGCCCGCGCCGCCGGCGTCGAGCACATCGTCCTCGCCACCTCCTACCTCGCCGAGGTCTTCGAGCCGTACTTCGGCGACGGATCCGCGCTCGGCCTGCACCTGGAGTACGTCACCGAGAAGGAACCGCTGGGCACCGGCGGCGCCATCCGCAACGTCGCCTCCCGGCTGCGCTCCGCACCCGGCGACCCGGTGCTGATCTTCAACGGGGACATCCTCACGGGCCTGGACATCCGCGCCCTGGTCGACACCCACCGCACCAGCGGCGCCGACGTCTCCCTGCACCTCACCCGGGTCGAGGACCCGCGCGCCTTCGGCCTCGTGCCCACCGACGACACCGGCCGGGTCACCGCCTTCCTGGAGAAGCCGCAGACCCCCGAGGAGATCGTCACCGACCAGATCAACGCCGGCGCCTACGTCTTCAACCGGTCGGTCATCGACGCCATCCCGGCCGGCCGCCCGGTCTCCGTCGAACGCGAGACCTTCCCCGGCCTGCTCGCCGACGGCGCCCACCTCCAGGGCATGGTCGACTCCACCTACTGGCTCGACCTCGGCACCCCGCAGGCGTTCGTCCGCGGCTCCGCCGACCTGGTCCTGGGCCGTGCCCCGTCCCCCGCCGTCCCGGGCCGCTGCGGCGACCGTCTGGTGCTGGACACCGCCGACGTCGCCCCGGACGCCAAGCTCACCGGCGGCACCGTCGTCGGCCGCGCCGCCCGCGTCGGCGCCGGCGCTGAGGTCGACGGCAGCACCGTCCTGGACGGCGCGGTCATCGAACCCGGCGCCCGGGTCCGCGACTCGCTGATCGGCGCCGGCGCCCGCATCGGGGCCCGCACCGTCCTGGACGGCGCGGTCATCGGCGACGGCGCGGTCATCGGCGCCGACAACGAACTGCGCTCCGGCGTCCGCATCTGGTGCGACGCGACCATCCCGCCCGGCGCGGTGCGCTTCTCCTCGGACCAGTAACGGCCGGGGCCGGGCGGGTACACCGGATCGCCGCCGGGGCCGTCGGACCGGCTCCACGGCTCCGCCGGAGCGGGCCCGGCGCATCGCCTAACCTGGCCGCATGCCCGCCCGCACCTGGGTCCCGCCCGGCCCCTACGACCTGCACCGCACCCTCGGTGTGCTGCGGCGCGGCCCCGGCGACCCGGCGTTCGCGGTCCGCGGCGGCGAGGTCTGGCGGGCCTGCCGCACGCCCGAAGGGCCCGGCACGCTCCGCGTCGAGGCCCGCCCCGCGGACGGCCGGGTCGAGGCGACGGCCTGGGGCCCCGGCGCGGACTGGCTGCTGGAGCGGCTGCCCGACCTGCTGGGGGAGTCCGACGACCCGGCGGCGCTGACCGCCCGGCACCGCGTCGTCCACGAGGCGCGCCGCCGGCACCCCGGCGTCCGGCTCGCCCGCACCGGCCTGGTCCTGGAGTCGCTGATCCCCTCGGTCCTGGAGCAGAAGGTCACCAGCGACGAGGCGTACCGCGCCTGGCGGTTGCTGCTCCAGCGCCACGGCACCCCCGCGCCCGGCCCCTGGGACCGGCTGCGGGTGATGCCCGAGCCGCGCGGCTGGGCGCTGATCCCCTCATGGGAGTGGCATCGCGCGGGCGTCGACGCCAAGCGCTCGGGCGCGATCCTGCGCGCCGTGCGGGTCGCCGGCCGGATGGAGGAGGCGGCGCGGATGGACCTCGCGGACGCCACCGGCCGGCTGACCGCGATACCGGGCATCGGCCCCTGGACGGCGGCCGAAACGCTCCAGCGCACCCTCGGCGCGCCCGACGCCGTCACCGTCGGCGACCTCCACCTGCCGAAGATCATCGGCTATGCCCTCACCGGCCGCCGCGGCACGACCGACGAGGAGATGCTCGAACTCCTCGCGCCCTACGAGGGCCAACGGCACCGCGCGGCCCGCCTGATCCTGCTCTCCGGCCGCGTCCCGCCGCGCCGCGCCCCGCGCTTCCCGGTGGGGGACATCGCCCGGCTGTGACCCGGCGAGGGCGCCCCCGGGCATCCCCCGTACGTCAGCGCACCGTCACGAAGTCCTCCGTGGCGCGGGGCGGTCGCTGCTTCGCGGGGCCCGCGGGGTGGCCGATGGCCACCGCGCCCATCGGCTCCCAGTCCGCCGGCAGGTCGAGCACGTCCCGGACCACGTCCCGGCAGAACATCGTCGACGAGATCCACGCCGACCCCAGGCGCTCGCCGGCCAGCGCGACCAGGAAGTTCTGGATGCCGGCGCCGTGGGCGACGACGAACATCTCGCGCTCGGCGGCGTTCCGGCGCGCGTCCGGGTAGGTGTGCGCGCCGTCAAGGACTATGCACGGCACCGCCAGATACGGCGCGTTGCGCAGCACGTCGCCGCGCCGCACCCGCTTGGCGATGGCCTCCTGCGACCTGCCGTCGGCGCGCAGATCGGCCACCCAGGCGTCCCGCATCGCGTCCAGCAGCCGGGTCCGCGACCGGGCCGACTCCAGCAGCACGAACCGCCAGGGAGTCGTGTGGTGCGGCGCCGGCGCGGTGACCGCCGCCGCCACCGCGCGCCGGACCGCCCCCGGATCCACCGGGTCGTCGGCGAACTCCCGGACCGTACGCCGCAGCGTCACGGCCTCCCGCACGGCCTCCGAGGTGCCCAGCCGGAACATGTCGTCCGCGGCGCCCCGCACCAGCGCGCGCGCCCCGTCGCCGTCGCCGTCCGGGCCGCCAGCCGCCGCCACGACGTGCGACAGCCCGCGCACCACCGCGACCGGCAGCCCGGCCGCCTTGCCCTTCACCAGGTCGCCGGCCGCGGCCAGTTCGTCGGCGGTGGCCACGATCGTGACGCTGAGCGGGTTGCCGTGCGTGTCCGTGCCGCCGCGCAGGTCGTCCAGCACCCGCACCCCGGCCGCCCCGATGGCGACGTCGGTGACGCCGCTGCGCCACGGCCGCCCGAAGGTGTCGCTGACGACCACCCCGACGTCGACGCCGAGTGCCTCGCGCAGCCCGGCCCGCAGGGCGCGCGCCGACTCGTCCGGGTCCTCGGGCAGCAACAGCACCGTCCCGGAAGGGGTGTTGGAGGCGTCCACACCGGCCGCGGCCATGATCAGCCCCTGCCGGTTCTCCACGATCCGCAGTGTGCCGCGGCGCGCCACCACACGCGCCGTCTCGGCGTCGATGGCCGCCTCGCGGTCCGCCGCCTCGACGATCCGCCCCTCCGCCTTGCTGACGATCTTCGAGGTCACCAACAGGACGTCCCCGTCGGCCAGTTGGGACACCCCGTCGCCGGTGGCCGCGGCGGCGATCAGCTTGACGAGGTCGTCGCCGGGCCGCACCTCCGGCATCCCCGGCAGCGCCCACACCCGGTACCCGGGCGTCTCCCCGGCCCCGCTCATGCCGAGACCTCGCTTCGCTCGGCCCCGCATCCGCGGGGCGCGCACCTTTCCATGGTTTTCCCCCAGCCTCCGGCCGGGGGGACCCCCATGCTGCGCTCGCTCATGCCCGTACCTCCTCGGCCAGCGCCAGCGCCGCACGCGCCATCGCGGCCGTGGCGTCAACGTCCGTCATCATCAGCGGTACGGCCCGGCAGCGGATCCCCGCCGACGCGACCTCGGCCACCGCGTCCGCGTCGACGGTGTCCACCAGCCAGCCGTCCAGCAGCCCGGCCCCGTAGTGGTGGGCCACCGCCGAGGCCGTGGCCTCGACGCCCACCGCCGCCAGCACCTTGTCCGCCATGCCGCGCACCGGTGCGTCCCCGACGATCGGGGACAGCCCGACCACCGGCGCCGCGGCCTGCGCGACGGCCTCCCGGATGCCCGGTACGGCCAGGATCGTGCCGATGCTCACCACCGGGTTGGACGGCGGGAAGAGGATCACGTCCGCCGCCGCGAGGGCCTCCAGCACGCCCGGTGCCGGCTTGGCCTGCTCGGCGCCGACCGGCACCACGGCGTGCGCCGGCACCGAGGCCCGCATCCGCACCCAGTACTCCTGGAAGTGGACCGCCTTGCGCTCGCCGCTCTCGTCCTCGACGGCCACATGCGTCTCGACCCGGTCGTCGGACATCGGCAGCAGCCGCACCCCGGGCTGCCAGCGGTCGCAGAGCGCCTCGGTGACGGCGCTGAGCGGATAGCCGGCGCCCAGCATCTGCGTCCGCACGATGTGGGTGGCGAAGTCCCGGTCGCCCAGCCCGAACCACTCGGGCCCGACGCCGTACGCGGCCAGCTCCTCCTTGACCCGGAACGTCTCGTCGGCGCGGCCCCAGCCCTGGTCCTCGTTGATGCCGCCGCCGAGCGTGTACATCACGGTGTCGAGGTCGGGACACACCTTGAGCCCGAACAGATGGATGTCGTCGCCGGTGTTGCCGATGACGGTGATGTCCGCGTCCGGAGCCGCTGCCTTCAGTCCCCGCAGGAAGCGGGCGCCGCCGATACCGCCGGCCAGAACCACAATGCGCATGCCGGTAAGTGTGTCAGCCGGATGCCGCATCCATGAGGGGTGGTGGCCAGGAGGGACGGAGGTCACGAGCGGCCGCCGCGCGCAACCGCGGGGCCGGTGGGGGCGGCGGCGGGTCAGGGCGCCGCGGTCTCCCGGGCGGGGGCCGCGCACCGGGCGCCGTGCATCGGCATCTCGGTCAGGCCGGGGAAATACACGTGCAGGCTGACGGCGGGCGCCAGCGCGTCGTTGGCGACCTCGTGGACGTACCCCGGGGCGAAGACCCTCTGTGCCCCGGCCGCCAGCGTGCGCGTCCCGCCGGTGCCGTGCTCGGTCAACTCGCCTTCCAGGACGGTCAGTACGCCCGACGACGGCCCGTGGTCGTGCCGGCCGCTGCCCTGGCCGGGCACCCAGCTCAGCAGCCACACCTCGTAGCCGATAGGGGCCTCCCCTGGTCGAGCGGAGCCGAGAGCTTGGGGAACCGTGCGCAGCCGGTGGTACCAGCGGGTGGTGGCGTCGAAGCGGACCAGCGGCGCCCAGGAGGCGCGGTCGGCGGCGATCGAGCGCGCCAGGCCCGCGAAGCCGGCGACGGTGGCGGGGTGGGCGGGGACGGGCGGCAGCAGGTGCGGGATGGCGAGCGGGTCGCCGGCGATCTGGACGTCGCTGTTCATGGGGTTCCGGGTTCCTCGGCGGAAGTGCTGGGCGGTGCGGCGGGGATCCGCCCAGCGGTGGCGGGGGAGTGCGGCACGGCGCGGGCTGTTCCTTGTGGGGGCGCGGCGCGGTGGTCGCGGCGAAGCAAGGGCGCTGCGGGGTGGTGCGAGCGGTGGCTGGAGCTCAGTGGCTACGACAGCTGGAACAGCGGCAGCGGGCCTGCGCAGCGCAGAGCGACCCGTAGGAACGGGTCAGGCGGGGCGCGGTGGTCGCTGGCATGCGGTCAAGGAGACACGGGGCGGCGGCGCGCTGTCAACCGGAGGCGGGGTTCGCCGGACGCATTCACCTCATCCGGTTACCGCGTCCGGAGAAAGGTTTGTGCAGCCCGCCGGGAGGAGAGGTCGCCCATCAGCCGCGCCCCCCAACGCCGTTGCGGACCTGTGATCCCGCTGTGATCTTCCCCGCTTCGCCGTGCCGGGTGCAACGGATGGGCGGTTCGCCGGCGTCTCAGTGCGTGAGAAGTGCCGGGAGGTGCTGGAGAGGTGCCGCGAGGAACCCGCGGGTGGCACGCCCGAGGAAGTGTCCTGGTTTTGGATGATTTGAACACTTTCCGCATACGCTTGGTTCCGCAGAGTGAATAAGAGGCCCAATAGCAGATCTCGGCTTGACTGGCCCGGATCAGCACACTTGTAATTTCACTCGTGTCGTTCAGCCGAAATCGATCACGGCTTGATCACGGGGACGTAAAGACAGACGAGGGGCGCACATGACCGAGCTGTTCCAGGAATTGCTGGTCGAGGAGGCGGACGAGGAGCTCGGCTGGCAGGAGCGCGCACTGTGCGCCCAGACCGACCCCGAGTCCTTCTTCCCGGAGAAGGGTGGCTCCACCCGCGAGGCCAAGAAGGTCTGCCTCGCCTGCGAAGTCCGGTCGGAGTGCCTGGAGTACGCCCTCGCCAACGACGAGCGCTTCGGTATCTGGGGCGGTCTGTCCGAACGCGAGCGGCGCCGGCTGAAGAAGGCCGCCGTCTGACCATGACAGGCCCGCCCGCCCGACCGGCAGCACGCGGCCGTGCCGACCACACCGCCGCACCACCCCAACTCCCCATATCCCCCCATACCGAACCCACCGCCTCCAGCGCTCTGTTCGCCGGAGGCGGTCTGCTGTGCACGGAGCCGGTTGGCGGTGCGGCGCGAAGCATTAGTGTGGGGGCCCGTCCGAGACACGCCAACGCCCCCGGCGCGGGGTGCGCGTGTCCCTCGTAGTCCGTCGCAGTGTCTTCCGGGGGCGGGGGCCTTGAGCGACTTCGCCGCGGGCCCCGGACTCCCGGGTCCGGAGGGCCCGTACCTCGATGTCCGTGCACAGCCAGCCGGCGGCCCAGGCCGCCTCACACGCAGCCGTCACCCCAGAATTCCCCCGGCACGTCGTCACCGCGGTGATCGTCTCCCATGACGGAGCGCGCTGGCTGCCCGACGCGCTCGCCGGGCTGCTCGGCCAGGAGCGCCCGGTGCAGAACGTCGTCGGCGCCGACACCGGCAGCGCGGACGACTCCGCCCGGCTGCTCGCCGAGGCCATCGGCGACGAACGCGTCCTGCACCTCGCCCGGCGCTCCGGATTCGGCACCGCCGTCGACGAGGCCGTCCGCACCGCCCCCGTCCTCGGCCCCGACGACCTCCCGTACCTGCGGCGCCCCAGCGGCTGGGACCCGGTCAGCCGCACCTGGCGCGACGAGGCGTACGACATGCCGGAGCTCCCCCACGGGGAGCCGGTCCAGTGGCTGTGGCTGCTGCACGACGACTGCGCGCCCGAGCCGGACGCGCTCGCCGAGCTGCTGCGGGTCGCCGACGCCAGCCCCTCCACCGTCGTCGTCGGACCCAAGCTGCGCAGCTGGTACGACCGCCGGCAGCTGCTCGAAACCGGAGTCAGCATCGCGCGCAGCGGTCGGCGTTGGACCGGCCTGGACCGCCGCGAACAGGACCAGGGACAGCACGACCAGATCCGGCCCGTGCTGTCCGTCTCCACCGCCGGCATGCTCATCCGCCGCGACGTCTACGAGCAGCTGGGCGGTTTCGACCGCCGGCTGCCGCTGATGCGCGACGACGTCGACCTGTGCTGGCGCGCCCAGGCCGCCGGCCACCAGGTCCTCGTCGCACCGGACGCCATCCTGCGGCACGCCGAGGCCGCCGCCCGCGAGCGCCGCCCCATCGACTGCGTCGGCCGCCATGTCGCCAACCCGCACCGCGTCGACAAGGCCGGCGCGGTCTACACGCTGCTCACCAACACCCGCGGCGCACTGCTCCCGTACACCCTGGTGCGGCTGCTGCTCGGCACCTTCCTGCGGGTCCTCGCCTACCTCGTCGGCAAGGTCCCCGGCCAGGCGCTGGACGAACTCGCCGGCCTCTTCGGGACCCTGCTGCGGCCCGGCAAGATCCTCGCCGGGCGCAGGCGCCGCGGCCGGCCGGCGGTGGACGCCAAGGAGCTGCGCGCACTGTTCCCGCCGCCCGGCGCGACCGTGCGCGCCACCGTCGAACAGGTCGCGGGCAACCTCGCCGGGCGCGCCGCCCCCGACGTGGCCTCGGCCGGCCGGCACGGCGCCGTGGAGTCCGGACCCGGCGGCGACGACGCCGACTTCCTGGAGATCGAGCAGTTCGCCCGGCTCAAGCGGATCGCCCGCCGGCCCGCGCCGGTGCTCTTCCTCGTCCTGCTCGTCGTCTCCCTGATCGCCTGCCGTGGGCTGCTCGGCACCGGCTCGCTGGCCGGTGGGGCGCTGCTGCCGGCACCCGGGAGCCTGGGCGGCCTGTGGTCGTCGTACGTCGACAGCTGGCACCCGGTCGGCGTCGGCGACACCGCCGCGGCGCCGCCCTACCTGGCCGTGCTCGCCGTGGTGTCCACGCTCTTCTTCGGCAGCACCGGCTTCACCCTCACCCTGCTGCTGGTCTGCTCCGTGCCGCTGGCCGGCCTGACCGCGTACTTCGCCTCCCGCCCGCTGGTCGCCTCCCGGCTGCTGCGGGCCTGGGGCAGCATCGCCTACGCCTTCCTGCCCGCCGCCACCGGCGCGCTCGCCGGCGGCCGGCTGGGCACCGCCGTACTGGCCATCCTGCTGCCCCTGATGGCGCGCGCCGCCGTCGCCGCGAGCGGGCTGCGGCTGGCCACCGGCACCCGCCCCGGCTGGCGCGCCGCCTGGGCCTACGCGCTGCTGGTCACCTTCACGACGGCCTTCACCCCGATCGTCTGGCCGACCGCGGTGCTGCTCGGCATCGGGCTGCTCGTGCTGCGGCTCCTGGACGGCAACCGCGCGCTGCTGCCGGCGTACGCGCTGCGCTTCCTGGCCGTGGCCGTCGCCCCGCTGGTGGTGCTGGCCCCCTGGTCGCTGTCGCTGTTCGCCCATCCGTCGCGGTTCTTCCAGGAGGCCGGGCTCGACTACGGCGCGGGCAGCGCCTCCGTGCTCGACCTCGTCGGGCTCAGCCCCGGCGGCCCCAAGGCCGTCGGCGGACTGCTGCTCATCGGCGTCGTCCTGGCCGCGCTCGCCGCCACGTTGCGCGGCGAGCGGCAGACCGCGATCCGCACCGCGTGGGCGGTGGCGCTGACCGGGCTGCTGCTCGCCGCGCTCGGCAACGCCTCCGGCTGGACCGGGCCCGCGATGCTGGTCTACGGGCTGGCGCTGCTGTGCGCGGCGACGGTCGGCGCCGAGGGCATCCGCACCCGCATGGCCGCGCTCGGCTTCGGCTGGAAGCAGCCGGTGGCCGTCCTGATCGCGCTGGCGTCCGCCATCGCCCCCCTCTACGCCGCGGCCAGCTGGATGATCACCGGCGCCGCCGGCCCGCTCCAGCGGCGCGACCCCACGCAGGTCCCGGCGTTCGTCGCCGAGGAGTCCAGCACCTTCGACCGCGCCCGCACCCTCGTCCTGGACGGGACGGCGGGCCATGTCTCCTACTCACTGGTCCGCGGCTCCGGCGCCCGGCTCGGTGACGCCGACATCGCCGACCGGGCGGGCGCGGACCAGCGGCTCGACGGCATCGTCGCCCACCTCGTGGCCGGCTCCGGCGCCGACCAGACCGACCAGCTCGGCGGCTACGCGGTCCGCTACGTCCTGGTCCGCAAGGGCGCCCCGCGCGAGATGGGCCGCGTCCTGGACGCGACCCCGGGCCTGACCCGGCTCAGCCAGGACGACGGCAGCGCCCTGTGGCGGATCGACCGCCGGGTCTCCCGGATCTCGATCGTGCCGGGCCAGACCAAGGAGGGCACCGCCAGCGGCGACGCCGTGGCGCCGGTACCCGTACCGGCCGGGCCGGTCGACGCACACACCACGCAGGTGCCCGAGGGCTCCGCCGGCCGGATCCTGCGCATCGCGGACGCCGCCGACGACGGCTGGCACGCCAGCCTCAACGGCACCGCCCTCAAGCCCGTCACCGTCGACGGCTGGGCCCAGGGCTTCCAGCTCCCGTCGGGCGGCGGTCGGCTCGACCTCACCCACGACAACCCGCTGAGCCACACCCTCTGGCTGTGGACCCAGGGCCTGCTCGCCCTCGTCCTGGTGGTGATGGCGCTGCCGGGCCGTCGCCGGGAGGTCGACGACGACCTGCCCGAGGACACCGCCGCGGCCGCCGCGGCAGCGGCGCCGGCCACCGGCGAGGGCCGCCGGGCCCGCCGACTGCGGGCCCAGGCCGAGGCAGCGGGCGCCGCCGCGGCGGGTGCGGCCGCGGCGGGTGCGGCAGTGGGCGCGGGAGCGGCAGCGGCGGCGGACGAGGCGGCGTTCCCGGCCGCCGGGACGGGCGAGGAGGTCCCCACCGACCCGATGGCCGCCCCCGCGCCGGACCCCGGCCCGGACCCCGCGCAGCTCGCCGACCCGTACGCCGCCGTCCCCCAGCAGCACTCCTACGAGGACTGGCAGACCGCCGACCAGCAGGCCCCGCCCACCGCCCCCGGGCACCCCGCCGACCAGCAGCAGTACGCCCCGGCCGACGACCCCTACGGGGCCGGCCAGTACGGCGGGCAGCCCTACGCGCCGGACCCGTACCAGCCCGGCGGCTACCCGGCCGACCCCTACCAGGCGGGCGGCTACGACCCGTACGGCTACGGCGCGCAGCAGCAGCCGTACGGCACCCCGGCCCAGCAGCCGCAGCAGCCCCAGCAGCCCTACGACGACACCGCGTACTCCGGGTACTCCGACGCCTACCCCGAGCCGCGCCGTGACGGGAGCGACCAGCAGTGAAGCGCACCACGATGTCCCTGATCGGCGTGACCGCCGCGCTGGCCGCCGCCACCGGCGTCGCCGCCGTCGCGGCCCCCGGCGGCGGGGCGGGCCCGGCGCCGCAGAGCGGCACCCGGCTGCCCGTCCAGCGCTCCGCGCTGCTGTGCCCGGCCCCCACCTCCTCGGAGGTCGCCGAGACCGCGTACACCGCCTTCACGCCCCCCGGCGCCGCGGCCGGCGCGGACGCCAAGAAGGGCACCGCCCGGCTCCAGCCCACCGGCACCGTCGCCGACAGCAGCGGCACCCCCGCCGGCAAGGGCGGCAAGGACGCCGGGAAGGGCAAGAAGGGCGGCGGCACCGCGGACTCCGGCACCGGGCAGGTCGTGCCGCCGACCGACACCAATCCCGTGGTGCCCCTCCAGGAGGCCGGCAAGCCGGTCACCGCGTCCACCGACAGCGCCAACGCCCCCGCTCTGGCGGGCTCCGCGGACGGCGCGCTGGCGCCCGGCTGGACGGTCCAGCAGACCACCGCCGTCTCGGCCGGCGCCGGCCGCGGCCTCCTCGGGCTGAGCTGCACCGCCCCGGACACCCAGTTCTGGTTCCCCGGCGTGAGCACCGACTCCGGCCGCACCGACTACGTCCACCTCACCAACCCCGACCCGACCCCGGCCGTCGTCGGCCTCGAAATGCGCGGCAAGGACGGGCCGTTGGCCGGCGGCGGCGAGGACATCACGGTGCCGCCGCACGCCACCGTCCCGGTGCTGCTGTCCACCCTCACCGGCACCCCGACCGCCGACGCCGCGCTGCACGTCACCGTCCGCTCCGGCCGGGTCGGCGCCGCCGTGCAGGCGAACGACGCCAAGACCGGCGGCGACTGGCTGCCGCCCGCCGCCGACCCGGCCGCCACCACGGTGCTGCCCGGCATTCCGGCCGACGCCACCGACGTCCGGCTGGTGGCCGTCGCCCCCGGCAACGCGGACGCCGACCTGAAGGTCCAACTGGCCACCCCCACTGGCGCGATCACCCCGGCCGGTCTGGACACCCTGCACGTCAAGAGCGGGATGACCACCTCCGTCGACCTCAAGGACGTCACCAAGGGCGAGGCCGGCTCGCTGGTCCTCACCCCCTCCGACAGCGGCTCCGCGGCCCCGGTCACGGCGGCGCTCCAGGTCATCCGCGGCAAGGGCGACAACCAGGAGATGGCCTTCATCCCGGCGACCCGGGCGATCGAGGCCCGCGGCTCGGTCGCCGACAACCGCGCCAAGGGCAGCACCCTGTCGCTGGTCGCGCCGGAGAAGGGCAAGGACGCCACGGTCAAGGTCACCGCGTCCGCCGGCAGCGGCGGCGGCACCCCGGTCTCCAAGACGTACACGGTCAAGGGCGGCACCACCCTCGCCGTCCAGCCGCCGCAGCCGCAGGGCCTCAAGGGCTCCTACGCGCTGACCGTCGAGCCGCAGCAGGGCGGCGGCCCTGTCTACGCCTCCCGGATGCTGGCACTGCCGCAGGGCCAGGTGCCCGCCTTCACCATCCAGCCGTTGCCGGACGACCGCGGCTCGGTCGTGGTGCCGACCGCGGGCCAGGACCTGTCCCTGCTGACGAAGTGAGCACCGCGCCGACGACGTGACCGCCGGCCCGCGCTACGGGATCACTCCTGCCCGTAGCGCGGGTCCACCGACTCCGGTGCCAGCCCGAGGAGTTCGGCGACCTGCTCGACGACGACCTCGTGCACCAGCAGCGCGCGCTCGTCGCGGCTCTTGGTGCGGATCTCCACCGGCCTGCGGTAGATCACGATCCGGTCGCGATATGCGCCGGCCGCCGGCAGCACCCGGCCGAGCGGCACGGCCTCCTCACCCGCACCCGGATCCGGAGCGCCGTCCGGACCGAACCCCGGCACCTCCAGGACCACGAAGTCGACCTGCGCCAGCTGCGGCCAGCGCCGCTCCAGGCGGTCACGGGAGTCGTAGACGAGATCCGTGAACGCGTCGGCGCGGGTCACCGACAGCGGTACCTGGGGCGGCGCGATCGGACCGCGCATGCCGCGGCCGTGGCGGTCGCGGCGGCGCGGCCGGGGCTCCGCCGGGCGGGGTGGTACGGGGCTGTCCATCAGATCGAGCGTAGCCGTCGCGGGGCGGCCCGCACGGCAGTGTGCGACAACTGGCCGGTTGTCGCCGGGTGATCACTCCGGGCCCGGTTCGGTTCGTTCCCGCCCGCCGTCGGATCGCACGGCTCCCACGGAATGACATGAAATGCGCCGACCGGTGACGGGTTCCGGCCGGCCGCGCGGCCCGTCCCGGCCCACCCCGGGCAGGTCCTGCCGAGCGGGTGCAGGTCAGACGCATCGGACGAACCGGGACGACACGGTTGGGTGAGCCGGGGGAGAGTCGTCGCGGCCCGCTCAAGAGTGCGGTACCGTCCAACGTCGTGAGCCCTGTACGTCGCTGTTCGCGCACTGCGTGCGGCCGCCCCGCCGTCGCAACGCTGACGTACGTCTACGCGGATTCGACCGCCGTGCTCGGACCGCTCGCCACCTACGCCGAGCCGCACTGCTACGACCTGTGCGCCGAGCACTCCGAGCGGCTGACCGCCCCGCGCGGCTGGGAGGTCGTCCGCCTCGCCGTCGACTCCGGACCCGCCCGCCCCAGCGGCGACGACCTCGAAGCGCTGGCCAACGCCGTCCGCGAGGCCGCCCGTCCCCAGGAACGCGCCGCGGGCGCCGGCGGCGGCCCCGAGACCATGGGCCCCGGCCGCGACGGCCGGCCCATGGAGGTCGCCCGCCGCGGCCATCTCCGGGTCCTGCGCTCACCCGACTCCTGACACCTCCGCACGACGCCTTCCGGGCAGCTGCCCGCCCGCTGCCGTTCCCGTCCTGTTCGCGGCCCCCGCACCGGGCGTACGGGTAGGTTTGGGGCTCCGTAGCGACTCCAGGAGGGCTGGCTGTGACTGATCTGTCGCAGATCGTGAAGGCGTACGACGTGCGCGGTGTGGTCCCCGACCAGTGGGACGAGACGCTGGCCGAACTCTTCGGCGCGGCCTTCGTCCAGGTGACCGGTGCCGACGCGATCGTCATCGGGCACGACATGCGGCCCTCCTCTCCCGGCCTCTCGCACGCCTTCGGGCGCGGCGCCGCGGCCCGCGGCGCGGACGTCACCGAGATCGGCCTGTGCTCCACCGACGAGCTGTACTACGCCAGCGGCGCACTCGGCCTGCCCGGCGCGATGTTCACCGCCTCGCACAACCCCGCCCAGTACAACGGCATCAAGATGTGCCGGGCCGGCGCCGCCCCGGTCGGCCAGGACACCGGCCTCGCCGACATCCGCGCCCTCGTCGAGCGCTGGACCGCCGACGGCGCCCCCGAACCCGCGGCCACCCCCGGCACCGTCACCCGCCGCGACGTCCTCGCCGACTACGCCGCCCACCTGCGCTCCCTGGTCGACCTGAGCGGCATCCGCCCCCTGAAGGTCGTGGTGGACGCCGGCAACGGCATGGGCGGCCACACCGTCCCCACCGTCTTCGAGGGACTGCCGCTCGAACTGGACGCCCTGTACTTCGAGTTGGACGGATCGTTCCCGAACCACGAGGCCAACCCCCTCGACCCGAAGAACATCACCGACCTCCAGGCCCGGGTCCGCGAGACCGGCGCCGACATCGGGCTCGCCTTCGACGGCGACGCCGACCGCTGCTTCGCCGTCGACGAGAACGGCGACCCGGTCTCCCCGTCCGCCATCACCGCCCTGGTCGCCGCCCGCGAACTCGCCAAGCACCCCGGCGGAACGATCATCCACAACTGCATCACCTCCTGGTCCGTCCCCGAGGTCGTCAAGGAGAACGGCGGCGCCCCGGTCCGCACCCGCGTCGGCCACTCCTTCATCAAGCAGGAGATGGCCAACACCGGCGCGATCTTCGGCGGCGAGCACTCCGCGCACTACTACTTCCGCGACTTCTGGAACGCCGACACCGGCATGCTCGCCGCACTGCACGTCCTCGCCGCCCTCGGCGGCCAGCCCGGTCCGCTGTCGCAACTCGTCGACCGCTACGACCGCTACGCCGCCTCCGGCGAGATCAACAGCACCGTCGACGACCAGGCCGGCCGGCTCGCCGCGATCAAGGCCGCCTACGAGGGCCGCGACGGCATCACCCTCGACGACCTCGACGGGCTGACCGTCACCGCCCCCGACTGGTGGTTCAACGTGCGCCCCTCGAACACCGAGCCGCTGCTCCGGCTCAACGCCGAGGCCCGCGACGCGGCCACCGTCGACCGGGTCCGCGACGAGGCCCTGGCGATCATCCGCGGCTGAGCCCGCACCCGGGGTGGGAGGCCCGCCCGGCACCGGCCCTCCCACCCCGGAGACCTCCCTCCGGGCAGGCCGGTTCTGCGGCGGCCCTCCCACTCCGGCGGTAGGCTGGCCACGCCGCAACCACGCCGAAGGAGCAGCCGCCATGCCGGTCGAAGCCAGCCTGATCCAGATCCTCGCCTGCCCGGCGTGCCACGCCTCGCTGGAGGACCGCACCGCGGACGAGTCGGCCGAGCTGATCTGCACCTCCGCCGACTGCGGCCTCGCCTACCCCGTCCGGGACGGCATCCCCGTGCTCCTCGTCGACGAAGCCAGCCGCCCCGCCTGACCGGGCACCACCGGGCCCGCCCCGGTACGCCCGGCGTTCCCCCGCCCGACCCGGCGAATCGGAGGCCGCGCCCACCATGCTCGACGAGTCACTCCTCGACGCTCCCGAGGCGCTGGCCGGCGCCGACCGCTTCGGCCTGCTGCGCGGCGTCGCCGAATCCGGTGCCCGGGTCCGCACCGCCGCCCGCAGCGCCACCGAATCCGGCATCCCCGAGCTGACCCCCGACGGCCGGCCGCGCGCCCTCCTGGTCGCCGGCCCCGGACCGGCCGCCGGCGGCGTCGCTGACCTGCTGCGTGCCCTCAGCGGCGGCAGCAGCCCGGTCAGCCTCATCCAGCCCACCGGCGTCGCCCCGCTGCCCGGCGCCCTGCGCTGGACCCTGCCCGGCTGGGCCGGCCCCCTGGACCTGCTGCTGCTCGCCGGCCCGGACGCCGCCGACCCCGGGCTCGCCGAACTCGTCGAGCAGGCATACCGCCGCGGCTGCGCCGTCGTCGCCGTCACCCCGGCCGGCGGCCCGCTCGCCGAGGCCGTCATCCAGGCCCGCGGCCTCGCCGTCCCCCTGGCTACCACCTCCTACGACGCCGAGTTCGACGTCGAGGGCGCCCCGCCCGCCGCCCCCGGCACCCTCTGGTCCGTACTGATCCCGCTGCTCGCGCTCGCCGACCGCATCGGCCTGCTCAGCGCCCCGCCGGACGCCCTCGGCAAGCTCGCCGACCGCCTCGACCAGCTCGCCGAACGCTGCGGCCCGGCCATCCCCACGTACACCAACCCCGGCAAGACCCTGGCCGCCGACCTCGCCGACGCGCTCCCGCTGATCTGGACCGAGGGCCTGATCGCGCACGCCGTCGGCCGGCACTTCGCCACCGAACTCGCCGGCCTCGCCGGCCGCCCCGCGCTCGCCGCCGAACTCCCCGAGGCGCTCACCACCCACCGCACCCTCCTGGCCGGCGCGCTCGCCGCCGGCGCCGACCCGGACGACTTCTTCCGCGACCGCGTCGAACAGGCCCCCGCCCTGCACGCCCGGATCGTCCTGCTGCGCGACGGCGCCGCCGGCCCGCTGTCCGCCACCCGCGCCGCCCTCCAGCTCGCCGAGGAGCGCGACACCGCCCTCAGCGAACTGGAACCGGGCACCGGCAGCGATCTGGAGAAGGCCGCCGAACTGCTCGCCATCGCGGATTTCGGCGCCGTTTACCTCGCGCTTGCCGGCACCGAGTGACCATGGCCCCCGGGCCGCCCGCCGTACCGGGCGGCCCCGCCGGCCCCCGTCCGCAACCGCAGAAAGCACCCGTCCCATGGACCGCCTCGCCAATACCGTGCGCCCCTACGCCTGGGGCTCCACCACCGCCATCCCGGAGCTCCTCGGCATACCGCCGACCGGCCAACCGCAGGCCGAGATGTGGCTGGGCGCCCACCCCGGCGCCCCCTCCCGCATCGACCGCGGCGCCGGCACGGTCTCCCTGGCCGAAGTGATCGCCGCCGCCCCCGCGGCGGAACTGGGCGAGCCCGCCGTCCACACCTTCGGCCCCCGGCTGCCGTTCCTCCTCAAGGTGCTCGCCGCCGGCGCACCCCTCTCCCTCCAGGTCCACCCCGACCTCACCCAGGCCAAGGAGGGCTTCACCGACGAGGAGCGGCGCGGCGTCCCGCTCGACGCCCCGCACCGCAACTACAAGGACGCCAACCACAAGCCCGAGCTGATCTGCGCCCTCACCCCCTTCGACGGCCTGTGCGGCTTCCGGCACCCGGCCGAGACCGCGGACCTCCTGGAGGGCCTCGGCGTCGACGACCTCAAGCCGTACGTCGACATCCTCCGCGCCGGCCCCGAACAGTCCGCGCTGCGCGAGGTGCTGACCGCCGTCCTCAGCGCCGACCGCACCGCGATGGCCGAGTCCGTCGAACGCGCCGCCACCGCCGCCGCCCGGGCCGCCACCGAGGACGGCCCGCACGCGACCGCCTACGCCGCCTACGCCGCGCTCGCCCACCACTTCCCCGGCGACCCCGGGGTGCTCGCCGCCATGCTGCTCAACCACGTCCGACTCCAGCCCGGCGAGGCCCTGTTCCTCGGCGCCGGCATCCCGCACGCCTACCTCAGCGGCCTCGGCGTCGAGCTGATGGCCAACTCCGACAACGTGCTGCGCTGCGGCCTCACCCCCAAGCACGTTGACGTCCCCGAACTCCTGCGCGTGGTCCGCTTCGAGCCCCGCGACGCCGGCGTGCTGCGCCCCGAGGACATCGACGGCGAGGAGGTCTACGACACCCCCATCGACGAGTTCCGGCTCTCCCGCTACCTCCTGGCGCCCGGCGCCGCCCCCCGCCCGCTCGCCTCCCGCACCCCCCAGATCCTGCTCTGCACAGCCGGCACGGTCCGCCTGCGGGACCCGGGCACCGCGGCCGGGGAGGAAGTGACCCTGGCCCCCGGCGAGTCGGTCTTCGTCCCCGCCGGCGAGCGGCTCACCCTCTCCGGCGACGGCACCCTCTTCCGCGCCACCGTCGTCGCCTGACGCCCGTCCGCGACACGGCCTCCATGCGCCTTCCGCGGACCGGGCTGCGACAATGACCGCCGCACGGCATCAAAGGGGCGGTAAAGCCCGGTCTACGGAAGGGACATGGCGCACCCATGAGCGCATCCGGCGGTACCAAGGCGATCGTTGCGGCGCTGGGCGCCAACCTGGCGATCGCCGCGGCCAAGTTCGTGGCGTTCGCCTTCAGCGGCTCGTCCTCGATGCTGGCCGAAGGCGTGCACTCGCTCGCCGACTCCGGCAACCAGGGCCTGCTCCTGCTCGGCGGCAAGAAGGCCCGGCGCGCCGCCACCGCCGAGCACCCCTTCGGCTACGGCCGCGAGCGCTACATCTACGGCTTCCTGGTCTCCATCGTCCTGTTCACCATCGGCGGCGTCTTCGCCCTCTACGAGGGCTGGGAGAAGATCCAGCACCCGCACCCCCTGGACAACTGGTACTGGCCGGTCGGCGTGCTGGTCTTCGCCGTCATCGCCGAGGGCTTCTCCTTCCGCACCGCGATCAAGGAGTCCAACGCACTGCGCGGACAGCAGAGCTGGGCCCAGTTCATCCGCCGCGCCAAGGCCCCCGAACTCCCCGTCGTCCTGCTGGAGGACTTCGGCGCGCTGATCGGCCTGGTCCTCGCCCTGTGCGGCGTCGGCCTCACCCTCGCCACCGGCGACGCCGTCTGGGACGGCATCGGCACCATGGCCATCGGCACGCTGCTCGTCGCGATCGCCCTGGTCCTCGCCGCCGAGACCAAGTCCCTGCTGCTCGGCGAGGCCGCCGGCCCCGAGCAGGTCGCCCGGATCCGCACCGCGCTCGTCGACGGCGACGCCGTCACCCGCGTCATCCACATGCGCACCCTCCACCTCGGCCCCGAAGAACTCCTCGTCGCCGCCAAGATCGCCGTACGCCACGACGACACCGCCACCGAGATCGCCGACGCCATCGACGCGGCCGAGGCCCGCATCCGGGAGGCGGTACCGATCGCCCGGGTGATCTATCTGGAACCCGACATTTTCCGGCCGTCCGCCTGATGGCCTCTCGGCATGCGCGGCAACCAGGCGGATCGGCCGCAGGGTATGCGGTCGCAGGGCGTGGAGACTTCGCCGTCGGGCGGTCCGCTCAGCGCTGACCAGCCCGTGCTCGTAACGGGCAACCCAGGGCAGCGGCCCTGGGGATGCCAACTGGAGCCGGACATCCACCGTGTCCGGATACGGTGATGGCCCCGCTGTGTGGCGGGGCCATCGCCGCATCCACTACCGGATCTCCGCCAGCACCCGCAGTACCTCCGGCCCGTCCGCCGCACCCAGCAACCGCGCCCGGAAGTCCGCGTCCGTCAACTTCCGCGACAACAGCGCCAGGATGCGCAGATGCTCGTCCCCGGCCGCCGCCCGCGGCACCGCGATCAGGAACACCAGCCGCGCGAGCGTGCCGTCCAGGGAACCCCAGTCGATACCGTCCGCGGACCGCGCGAAGGCCACCACCGGCGCGGTCACCGCATCCGTCTTCGCATGCGGAACGGCGATCTCCTCACCGAGCCCGGTGGTGCCCTGCGCCTCCCGCGTCAGCGCCACCCGCACCAGCTCGGCCACATCGGTCACCGAGCCGCCGCACGCGGCCAGTTCGGCCATCTCCCGGATCGCGGCCTCCTTCTCCCCGGCCGCGAGCCGGGTCCGTACGGTCCGCCCGGTCAGATACCCGGAGAGCACCTCAGGGTCCCCCTCCGCATCCCCGCCGTCCTCGGCACCCTCGCCGTCCGCGCCGCGCTCGTCGCCCCCGCCGCGCTCATCCTTCCCGGCGGGGGAGGGGAGCACCGCCGTACGGGCCGCGGACCCGGCAGCCTCCCCGGCCCCGGTACCGGCCCCCGGAACACCACCGGCCCCCACCGCGGCCCCCACCGGCTCCGCCACCGGCACCGCCGCCCCCGCGAGAACCGGCGCGAGCGCGCGACCCTTCCGGCGCTCCGAGAAGTCCACCAGCGCCACCGTCACCAGCGCCGTCACCACCGACCCGGCCACCACCGCGACCGCGAACGACGGCACCCCGCCCACCGCGCCCAGCACGGCCACGATCGGCCCGCCGTGCGGCACCGCGTCCGTCGCCCCGGCCAGCCCCGCGACGGCACCGGCCACCGCACCGCCGAGCATGTTCGCCGGAATCACCTGCGCGGGCCGCGCCGCGGCGAACGGAATCGCCCCCTCCGAGATCCCGAACAGCCCCATGAACAGCGCCGCCATACCGGTCTCCCGCTCCTGCTCGGAGTACAACCGCCGCCGTATCAGCGTCGCCAGCCCCTGCCCCAGCGGCATGACCGGAATCGCCGCCGCGCACATCCCCATCACGCTCTGGTTGCCGGTCGCGATCAGCCCCGCCCCGAAGAGGAACGCCGTCTTGTTGACCGGCCCGCCCATGTCGAACGCGATCATCAGCCCGAGCACCGCCCCCAGCAGAACCGCACTGGACCCGGTCATCCCGCCGAGCCAGCCCGTGAGTTGGGTGAACACCCACGAGACGGGCCGGCCGATGACGTAGATGAAGAACAGCCCGAGCGCCGTCGTCGCCACGATCGGGATCACGATGATCGGCATGATCGGCTGCACGAACCTCGGGACCCTGACCTTCTTGATCCACAGCACCAGATAACCGGCCAGGAACCCGGTCACGATCGCCCCGATGAACCCCGCGCCCGCCTTGGAGTCGTACAGCGCCCCGGTGTTGGCGATCCAGCCGCCGATCATGCCCGGCACCAGCGCCGGCCGGTCGCCGACCGCGTACGCGATATAGCCGGACAGGATCGGCACCATCAGCGTGAACCCGATGACGCCGATGTCGTTCACGTGCTTCCAGAACGAACCGTCCGGGATGACCAGCCCGCCGTCCGGCCGCGGATGCCCGCCCAGCGCGAGCGAGACGGCGATCAGCAGCCCGCCGACCACCACGAACGGGATCATGTAACTGACCCCGTTCATCAGGGCCTTGTACGTCACGCTGCGCTCCCGGCCGCCGCCGGCCGTCTCGCCCCCGGCCGCCGAACCGGAACGGGAGACCCCCGCCCCGCCCTCGTGGACCGGCGCGCTGCACACCCGCTCGATCAACTGCTCGGGGTGGCGGATCCCCTCGGCGACCCCCACCGCCAGCACCCGCTTGCCGGCGAACCGCGCCAGATCGACGTCCTTGTCCGCCGCGACGATGATCCCGTCCGCCTCTCTGACATCGTTGTCAGAGAGAACGTTCTCGGCCCCGATCGAGCCCTGGGTCTCCACCTTGATCTCATGCCCCAGCGACTCCGCGGCCTGCGCCAGCTTCTCCGCGGCCATGTACGTATGGGCGATACCGGTCGGGCAGGCCGTCACTGCGAGCAGCTTCAGCCCCTGCCCGCCCCTCCCCGCGCCCTTGCGGGGACCAGCTGGACTGGTGGTCACGTGGTTCTCCTCATCGCGAACGTGCGCGCGGCCCGTGCACCCGTCCGCGCGCTCCCCGCATCCTCCAACACCCGACGGCCCCCGCAAAGCGCTCCGACCACCCCGCAACCCCCGCCTCCCACCCGGCCCGCCAACGCCCCGCGACCGCCCGGAGCAAACAGAACAAGCCGAACCGGGCTGGGGCCGCCGACCCGATCGGTGTAGATTCGTGACCAGTGTCAGACGTCGCTGCTGATGGCGGTCGGGCGGTCCGCAAACCGGACCGACCGAGGGAGAGAGGGCCTCCGACGGACTGCGCTGCGGCCAGGGGAGGGGTGTGTCCGCCTCCATGCGAACGCACGCTCCTCCGCATACGTCCGGAGAACCCCGGCCCGCGCCGCAGACTGCCCGAATTGCCCCAACAACCTCGACCTCCGAGGAGCAGCCCGTATGACGACAGCAGCCACCGGCCAGGACTTCAAGGTCGCCGACCTGTCCCTCGCCGCCTTCGGCCGCAAGGAGATCACCCTCGCCGAGCACGAGATGCCCGGCCTGATGGCGATCCGCAAGGAGTACGCCGCGACCCAGCCGCTCGCCGGCGCCCGGGTCACCGGCTCGCTGCACATGACCGTGCAGACCGCCGTCCTGATCGAGACCCTCGTGGCACTCGGCGCCGAGGTCCGCTGGGCCTCCTGCAACATCTTCTCCACCCAGGACCACGCCGCCGCGGCCATCGCCGTCGGCCCCCACGGCACCCCCGAGAAGCCCCAGGGCGTCCCGGTCTTCGCCTGGAAGGGCGAGACCCTGGAGGAGTACTGGTGGTGCACGGAGCAGGCGCTGACCTGGCCCAACTCGCCCACCGGCGGCCCGAACATGATCCTCGACGACGGCGGTGACGCCACCCTCCTCGTCCACAAGGGCGTCGAGTACGAGAAGGACGGCAAGGTCCCCGGGATCGAGACCGCCGAGAGCGACGAGCACCGCGCCATCCTGGAGCTGCTCACCCGCACCCTCGCCGAGGCCCCGGAGAAGTGGACCAGGCTCGCCTCGGAGATCCGCGGCGTGACCGAGGAGACCACCACCGGCGTCCACCGCCTCTACGAGATGCAGCGCGACGGCGACCTGCTCTTCCCGGCGATCAACGTGAACGACGCCGTGACCAAGTCGAAGTTCGACAACAAGTACGGCTGCCGGCACTCCCTCGTCGACGGCATCAACCGCGCCACCGACGTCCTCATCGGCGGCAAGACCGCCGTCGTCTGCGGCTACGGCGACGTCGGCAAGGGCTGCGCGGAGTCCCTCCGCGGCCAGGGCGCCCGCGTGATCATCACCGAGATCGACCCCATCTGCGCCCTCCAGGCCGCGATGGACGGCTACCAGGTCACCACCCTCGACGAGGTCGTCGAGACCGCCGACATCTTCGTCACCACCACCGGCAACAAGGACATCATCCTCGCCTCCGACATGGCGCGGATGAAGCACCAGGCGATCGTCGGCAACATCGGCCACTTCGACAACGAGATCGACATGGCCGGCCTCGCCAAGCTCCCCGGCATCGTCAAGGACGAGGTCAAGCCGCAGGTCCACACCTGGACCCACCCGGACGGCAAGGTCCTGATCGTGCTGTCCGAGGGCCGCCTGCTCAACCTGGGCAACGCCACCGGCCACCCGTCCTTCGTGATGTCCAACTCCTTCGCGGACCAGACCCTGGCCCAGATCGAGCTGTTCACCAAGCCAGAGGAATACCCCACCGACGTCTACGTGCTCCCCAAGCACCTCGACGAGAAGGTCGCCCGCCTCCACCTGGACGCACTGGGCGTCAAGCTCACCACCCTGCGCCCGGAGCAGGCCGCCTACATCGGCGTCGAGGTCGAAGGCCCCTACAAGGCCGACCACTACCGCTACTGAGCCGCCGCCGCACCGCCGGCCCACCCGGGCCGGCACCCGGCACCACCGGCACCCGCCGGCCCCAGGCCCTCGCCCTCCCGGCGGGGGCCTGACCCGTAAAACCCCCCGAAACGCCCACACCACCCCCGGCCCACCGTCCACCCCACCCCTCCGAAAGACCCCACCCCCATGCCCCGCGGCCACTACTCCCTGCACGACCCGCACGACCACACCCCCCTCGGCGAAGAACACTTCCACTGCGCCACCGGCCCCTCCGGCTGGCGCTACGTCTCCCAGACCGTCAACCCCGCCGGCGACCACACCGGCTCCGTCGACCTCACCCTCGACGCACTCGGCCGCCCCCTCCGCCTCGAACTCACGCGTGGCGGTTGGCAGGTCCGCGGCGCCGCCCTCGACGGCGTCACCTGGGTACGCACCGACCCCACCGGCGAACACGCCACCGAAGGCAACGTCCCCGCCCACGCCTTCACCGGCGCGTCCCCCGCCTTCCTCATCGCCACCGCCCGCCTGCTGCGCCCCGCCCTCGGCGTCGGCGCCACCCGCGCCCGCCTCGTCGCCTTCACACCCCCCGTGCTCGCCCCCCGCACCCTCGACCAGTCATGGGCCCTGCTCAAAAGCACACCACACGCCACTGACAACGCCCCCCTCATCGCCGACGAGTACCAGGTCACCGACCTCGAAACCGGCGAACAGCACCCCGTCCACATCACCGGCGACGTCGTCCTCTCCGCCCCCGGCATCGAACTCGAATCCCTCGACTCACCCCCGTCCGCCTTCACCTGACCCCACCCCCGGCACCCGCCCCGCCCGGCCGCCACCCCACCGCCGAACCGCACCACCGCTCACACCGGCGGAGCGAACCCCGTACGAGACGCCTGCCCGCCCCCCGGCCCGCCACCGGCTCCCGTAGGCCCCACCTCACCCGCACCCGCCCGCAACACCGAAGCCGCAGGCCGGCCCACGCCGTCGCCCGCCGCCGCACCCCCGGGCGCCACCCACCCCACACCGTCCGCGGACACACCGCCCCCACCCGCCGGCGACGGCACCACCTCTGCCCCCGCCCCCGCAACCTCGAAGTGCGCCACCTCGGAAACCACCGCCCCCGGGCCCGCCGCCCCCACCGGCGCCCCGAACGCCCGCCGCGACTCCCGCCCCTGCCGCTCGGCCACCACCGCGGCCAGATACACCGCCACATCCACCCCCGCCGGCACCGCCACCCCCGTGAACCCCCGCAGGTCCTCCACCAGCCGCCCGGCCATCGCCGCGCCCGCCTGCGGATCCAGCTCCCCCAGCCGCGTCAGGTACTGCCGCACCGCCAGCCACCACCCGTCCGGCACCCGCGACAGATCCAACGACCCGAGCTCCCCCGCCAGCCACGAAGGCGCCGCCGGCAGCACCACCCCGCCGGCCTCCGCCTCCGGCACCCGCTCCCGTACGACCAGCGTCCCCGCGAACACATCGCCCAGCCGGCGCCCCCGCGCCGACACCAGCGACGCAACAGAGGCCACGACCCCCATCGTCATCACGATCTCGACGGCCCCCATCGCCCCCCGCACCAGCGCATGCCGGAACCGGATCGGCCCGCCGTCCTCCCGCACCACCCGCAGCCCGCAGATCAGCTTCCCCAGCGACCGGCCGTGGCTCAGCGTCTCGACCACGATCGGGATCCCTACCTGCACCAGCAGGAAGGTCGCCACCGTCACCGCTGCCACCACCGCACCGTCCATCGAGGACGTCGCACTCACCATCAGCATCGTCACCGCGATGTACGTCCCCCAGGCCACGGCCAGATCGACCACCACCGCCAGCCCCCGACTCGCCAGCCTGGCCGGCCGCAGCCCCAGCACCACCGCTTCACCCGTAACGAGCTGACTCACACGCCCACTCCCTCTCGTCCCCTCTTCCCCGCGTTCCCCTGCCGCGCCCCCGACACCGCGTACCCGATGAGGGCCCCGGCCCGACGTCCCGCCAGTCTGCCAAGCTGGCCCGACAACCACCCACAGCGCTGCGAGGAGCGACGAATGGACCTGGACGTCTTCGCTACGGCCCACGGCGCCGAATGGGACCGCCTGGAAACCCTGCTGGGCCGCAAACGCCGCCTCACCGGCACCGAGGCCGACGAACTCGTCGCCCTCTACCAGCGCACCACCACCCACCTCTCCCTCCTCCTCTCCAGCGCCCCCGACCCCGCGCTGACCGGCCGCCTCACCTCCCTCGTGGCCCGCGCCCGCAGCAAGGTCACCGGCGCCCGCACGTCCTCCTGGCGCGACGCCGCCCGCTTCTTCACCACGTCCTTCCCCGCCGCCGTCTACCGCCTGCGCCACTGGTGGATCCCCACCGCGATCCTCTCCGTCACCGTCGCCGCGCTCCTCGGCTGGTGGATAGCCGCCCACCCGGAAGTCCAGGCCGCCCTGGGCGCCCCGCAGGACCTGCGGGACATGACCCGCCCCGGCGGCGAGTACGAGACGTACTACTCCAGCCACCCCGCCGCGGCCTTCGCCGCCCAGGTATGGACGAACAACGCACAGGCCGTCGCCCTCTGCCTGGTCCTCGGCGCCTTCCTCGGCCTCCCCGTGCTCTGGGTGCTCTTCCAGAACATGCTCAACCTCGGTGCGGGCCTGGGCCTGATGTCCTCCGCGGGCCGCCTCGACACCTTCCTCGGCCTGATCCTCCCGCACGGCCTCCTCGAACTGACCGCCGTCTTCGTCGCCGCCGGCATCGGCCTCCGCCTGGGCTGGACCGTCGTCGACCCGGGCCCGCGCACCCGCCGCACGGCCCTGGCAGAAGAGGGACGCACCGCCCTGGGCGTCGCCGTCGGCCTGGCTGCTGTCCTCTTCATCTCCGGCGCCATCGAAGGCTTCGTCACCCCCTCCGGGCTCCCCACCTGGGCCCGCATCGGCATCGGCGTCCTCGCCGAGCTGGCATTCCTCACCTACGTCTACGTCCTGGGCGGCCGCGCCGTACGAGCCGGCGAGACCGGCGACATCACCCAGGACGACCGAGACGCCCTCCTCCCCACCGCCGCCTGATGTGCGCGGACCCCACCTGACCTGCTAATCTCCTCTCCGCCCCAGAAACCCGTTGACACGGGTGACAGGGGGAGGTAGATTCGAACGGTTGCAACGAACTGGACAGGTTCAACCGCGACGGTTAGTCTCTTCTCCGCTCCGGCCGCACATTCACATCGGCGGAGCGCAACCGACCACTTACCGGAAGTTCCCGGTCGATTAATTCGGCCGAACGCTTTCTGATAAAGTCGGAAAAGCCGAAAGGCGAGCCCCCCGACGGGTAATCAGAACGGAATTCGAACCGGAAACGGTAAGAATGAAGATCTGCTAAAGTCGGAAAGGCCGAAAAGCGAAAGCGAAGCGGCCGACCCCGCTCCAACAGGGGGCCGGAGCCGGA